>SYAN01000026.1 GCA_005787575.1 Actinomycetota bacterium
GCCAGCGCGTCTGCCATTGCGCCACTCGCGCTATCTTCGGTGAGATTATCAGCATTAGGCTATTTCTATGTTCTTCACTTCCATCGCAGCCCGTACTGACCTAGGGCTTGTGCGCCAGGGAAATGAGGACTCTGCTCTCTATCACTCGACTCTTATTGCAGTCGCTGATGGGATGGGTGGAGCTGTAGGCGGTGAGATCGCATCACGCATCGCTATTCGAACTCTTGCGACATTCACACCATTGATCTCAAATCTTCGAAGTGATCTTGATTCGCAGAGTGAAACTTTGCAACTTGCGCTCAGTAATATCGATGAAGCGATTGCGTCCGAGATTGCATCTCGAGATGAACTGGCCGGGATGGGGACGACACTTACTGCACTTGCCGCCGCGGAGGAGTCAGTAGTTCTATTACATATTGGTGACTCTCGTGCTTACCGATTTCGTCATGGAAATTTGAGTCGGTTAAGCCACGATCACACGGTCATTCAGGAGTTGCTTGATCAGGGACGAATCACTGAAGCTGAGATTGCTGACCACCCTCAAAGGTCTGTTCTCACTCTTGCCTTGATGGGACGGGGGATGAGTGAGTTAGCCACTGGCGAAGAAAGTTCGCCTGCCATTCATGTTTACCCCGCTCAACGTGACGACCTCTACATCATCGCAAGCGATGGACTCAATGCCGTCCTTTCCGATGTGGAGATAGCAAAGATCATCGCGTCAGCTCCGCTGGATCAGGCCGCAAACAATCTGATTGCTGCAACGAGAGATGGTGGCGCGCCGGATAACGTCACAGTCATTCTCGCTAAGTTTGCTCCACTAGAAAAAGCAGTTGCTGAGCCACTGAATCAGCCCATCTCATTCCTTGGTGCAGCCCATGAGTAAAAGAGTGCTTGGTGGTCGATACGAACTTGGTCAGATGATTGGTACCGGCGGGATGGCAGATGTCTTCCTTGCCCAAGACAAGCGGCTATCGCGTGAAGTGGCGGTGAAGATACTTCGAAGCGAACTTCTTCGTGACTCGACTTTCGTATCAAGATTCAGGAAAGAGGCACTTGCGGCGGCGGGTTTGAATCATCCAGGAATAGTCGCCGTCTACGACTCTGGGGAAGAAGAGAATCAAAGCGGTAGCAAGACTCCTTACATCGTGATGGAGCGAGTCAATGGTCAGACGCTTCGCGAACTGATACAGCGAGGCGAGCGCTTGCCAATCACGCGCGTAGCTGAACTGACTCGGGGAATTCTCGATGCGCTTGATTATTCACATAAGAAGGGCATCATCCACCGTGATATCAAGCCCGGTAACGTGATGCTCACCGAAGCCGGTGATGTGAAAGTCATGGATTTTGGCATTGCTAGAGCGCTAGATGAGAGCGCCACAATGACAAATACCTGGAATGTGGTGGGGACCGCGCAATACCTTGCTCCTGAGCAAGCAACTGGAAGTAACGCTGATGCGAGAAGTGATCTTTACGCAGTCGGTTGCGTCTTCTACGAACTCTTGACTGGACGTCCGCCGTTCACCGGCGAGACGCCAGTAGCCATCGCCTATCAACACGTCTCAGCCGAGATAACTAAGGCGACTCAACTTCAACCGACCTTGCCGACCGCGGTCGATGACTTCTTGAGCGTTGCACTTGCCAAGAATCCAGATCATCGTTACCAAAGTGCGGGTGCGATGATGACCGACCTAGTCAAGTTAAGCCGCGGTGAGGCAATCACAACGGAAATCCCAAGAAAGACGATGTCAAGGAGAAACTTCATAGTCATTGGTGTTGCCGCACTCCTGGCACTTTCCATTGGTGGCATTTTCATGTTCAATGGCAAGAGTTCATCCATTATCACTGTTCCAAATGTTGTTGGTTTGACTGAGAGTGAAGCAAGAGAGCTCCTTCAAAATTTCACTATCACGATTGAACGAGCGCCAAATGCAAGAATCCCGAAAGATAGAGTCGCGGCACAACTACCTGTAGCAACCTCACGCGTCACATCTGGAAGTTCCATCACGCTTACTCTCTCTGATGGACGGGGCGAAAGTATTGTGCCGACCGACATAATCGGAAAGAGTTTGGAAGAAGCGCGAGCGTTGCTTAACAGTGCTGGACTCTTGGTCGCAAGGACTATCCAGGTGGACTCAGAGTTGAGTCCAGGTTCAGTGATAAGGATCTTGCCAGAACCTGGAACAAGCCTTCCTGCTGGAAGTAGTGTGACGCTTGAAATCGCAAGCGGGAATGTGAAAGTCCCTGACCTAATTGGTTCAAGCAAGATTCAGGCACAGACAACTCTGATACAGGCTGGGTTCCTCGTCCGATTCATCGAAGCATTCGATCCTGCTCAACCTGATGGAATCGTTATCGCACAAGCTCCCGCGGCAGGTGAGGCGAGAACTCTCGGTAGTTTCGTCACGGTCACAATAAATACACCCAGCAATCAGCCTAGTACTGAGGAAACGCCAACGCCTTAACTGGGATGATAGAAATCGATTGCTAAGGCTGAAATATCAAATCAATTTAAGCCAGTTCTCTAGAATCTCATGACCAAACTCCGTGAGTATCGACTCTGGATGAAATTGGACTCCATGAATCGGAAGTGTCTCATGTTGCAATCCCATAATGGTTCCATCTTCACTGCGAGCAGTCACTAGAAGCGGGGGCGCTACCTCTCGAACTGCGAGGGAGTGATACCTCGTGCCATTGAAACCAGAAGGCAGTCCAGAAAAAATCCCTGCGCCTTGATGTTCAATCTTCGATGTGTAGCCATGGATTAGATTCGGTGCGCCAATCACATCAAAACCAAATGTTCGTGCAATCACTTGGTGGCCAAGACAAACTCCCAAGAGAGGTTTCTTAATCTCACTGGCCCACCTAACAATCTCCCTGGAGCTACCCGCCTGCTCCGGTGTCCCAGGGCCGGGTGAGATAAGCAAGGCATCAAAGTCGGCGAGCGCGGCGGGGTGAATGGTGTTTTCACAATGAACAACGCTGGCACCAAGTTCTTCAAGGTAGCGAGAGATGTTGAATACAAATGAATCACGGTTATCGATGATTGCGATCGTGAAGCGACCCCGAGACATATGGAAATCCTCCCCTAAGCGTGTAGCCTTCACCTATGCCAGAGTCACGGAAACGAAAAAAGAAGAAGGACCGACCCGCTGCGGTAGAGGTCGCGCCCCTGGACGAGTCCGTTGAAAGCCCTAGGTGGCTTGTTCCGGTGATGCTTGGCGCGTTCCTCATCGGGCTCGCCTGGATTGTCGTCTTCTACATGACTGAGACCAGCTTGCCGATCCCTGGGATTGGCGCTTGGAACATGCTTGTAGGTTTTGGGTTTATCGGGGTCGGCTTCACCCTGGCGACTCGCTGGCGCTAGGCCACTGGAATATCCCCTCAATAACAACCTAAATAACAATGGTGTAACTCTCCACACTGGTGGAAAAACCTGTGGATAACTCAGTCAGCCCTACCCTTACCGCATGAATCCCGATCCGCTAGGCCTCTTTCCCTATGCCATGAGCTGGCTCGCGTACCTCTCAACTCTCCTCGGAATCACCTTCTTTCTCCTTCGGCTCAGAACTTTGCTCTCATGGTTCAAGCGCGGAGAAAGCGATCCCACGCGGCGAGGCAATCGTTCACTTCGACTTCGAAGGACGCTGAGCGAGGTTTTTGGTCACAGCAAGATGCTCAATTTCACCGTGAGTGGCATCGCCCACTGGTTTGTCATGATCGGCTTCGTTGCCTTACTTGGAACTTTGATCACGGCCTACGGACAAACCATCTCACCCACATTTCATCTCCCCGTGATCGGAACTTTCGTTGGATACGAATTATTTGTTGATGCAATCGCTTGGTTGACCGGTATTGGAATCGTCGCACTTATCGGGATCAGACAGGCAACTCGAATTTTTCGCCCAGATCGAAAATCTCGCTTCTACGGTTCTGGTCAATGGAAGGCCTACTTCGTCGAAGCAATAATTCTTGCGATTGTTTTCTGTGTCATAACTCTTCGTGGGTTAGAGGGAGCGCTCGCTGGGGTAAATAGTTTCGATTGGAACTATGCACTGATAATGCCCGCGGTTCTAGCCTTCTCCGGCACTGACCCACTCACCCTCGAGGCTTTGATAATACTTGTTGCCTCAATCAAGATATTTGTCTCGATGCTCTGGTTCATTGTTGTCGCAGCAAATCTAACTATGGGTGTCGCTTGGCACCGCTTTCTTGCGCCGTTCAATATCTATTTCAAACGAGATCCAGGCTATGCACCAACCCTTGGCGCACTTCCCGAAATGCTCTCACATGGTAAACCAATAGATTTTGAAGATCCAAAAGAGGATGACATCTTCGGAATCGGGAAAGCCTCTGATATCTCATGGAAAGGCCTTCTCGATATGGCCAGCTGCACCGAGTGTGGCCGATGCCAATCACAATGCCCGGCATGGCATACCGAGAAACCGCTGAGCCCGAAACTCTTGATCATGGCGATGCGAGACCACGCGCTTACCAAGGTCTCCAC
>SYAN01000005.1 GCA_005787575.1 Actinomycetota bacterium
AAATGTCAAAGCGCAGGTCGAGGCTTTCACCCATACCTGTTTCATGGTTGTCCCCTACCAGGGCTACATCGAAGTTTGCGAAGCGCTCAATGAATTGACCCCAGGCACGTTCAAGAAGAAATCTGCACTCTTCAACTCCGGTGCCGAGGCATTGGAAAATGCCGTAAAGATCGCGAGACGATTCACAAAGCGCCAAGCAATCGTCGTTTTCGAACATGGTTATCACGGCCGAACCAACCTCACAATGGCAATGACAGCGAAGAACATGCCCTACAAAGATGGATTCGGACCGTTTGCTCCTGAAATATATCGCATGCCCATGGCCTATCCCTATCGATGGCCAGGCGGAGCTGAAGCTTGTGAACGCGAAGCACTTGATGAAGTTCTGCACAAAATTGAGAAAGAAATTGGTGGCGAGAATCTTGCTGGCATCGTCATCGAACCAATCCAAGGTGAAGGTGGCTTCGTAGTGCCACCCAAAGGTTTCTTGCCAGGTCTTGCCCAATATTGCAAGAAAGTCGGTGCCCTCTTCATCGCGGATGAGGTTCAAACTGGGTTTGGGCGAACTGGACTGATGTTCGCATCTGAAGATGAAGGAATCGAACCAGATCTCATCACCACTGCTAAAGGAATTGCCGGTGGACTCCCTCTCGCTGCTGTGACTGGGCGTGCCGATGTGATGGACTCAATTCACGGAGGCGGCCTTGGTGGAACCTATGGTGGATCACCCATCGCCTGTGCTGCCGCCCTTGGTGCGATTGAAACGATAAGAGAAGAGAAGCTGGTTGAACGTTCGGCAAAGATCGGTCAGATGATGCGCTCTGCTCTCGAATCTATGCAGACGAAATACCCCATCATCGGCGATGTTCGAGGCCGTGGTTCGATGCAGGCAATGGAACTAGTGAAGGCTGGGACAAAGGAGCCAAACACTGAGGCTCTCGGCAAAATAGTGAAATATTGCCAATCTAAAGGCGTTCTCATTCTTACAGCAGGAACTTATGGAAATGTAATCCGTCTCCTGCCACCGCTAGTGATGCCAGAGCACTTACTTCAAGAAGCACTCGCAATTCTTGATGAAGCGGTCGCTTCAGCCCTTTAACTCTTGCACGCTTGCACTAGAAAACGAGTATTGGCGATCCAGGTTTAGCGATCCAGGTTTAGCGATCCAGGTTTAGCGATCCAGGTTTAGCGATCCAGGTTTAGCGATCCAGGTTTAGCGATCCAGGAGATTGCGCGTCGGGGAATATGCAATTCCCTTCTTTCGAGCAGCGATTGCGCTCAACGCTTCCAGTACGACTCGATTAGCAAGAATTGCTGTTATATCCGCGCTATCAAATGGTGGCGCAACCTCAACGACATCAATTCCAACAATCGGAAGTTCGAAACATATCCTTCTGACTGCTTCCAACAATTCGCGACTCGTCATACCGCCGGGTTCTGGTGTGCCAGTCCCTGGCGCCATTCCTGGATCTACAACATCAATATCAATGGAAAGGAATACTCCATCAGAATCTTTAGTCAATGTGGAGAAAGACTCATCAAGAACTGCCTTCATCCCGCGATGATGAATTTCGGTCATCTCGTAAGAACGCATTCCCTGATCGCGCATCCAACTCAAAGTCTCATCCCCTGGCCAATAACCGCGAAGCCCAAGTTGCAGGAATCGATCGCCTCTCACTGCACCAGAGTCGATCAAACGACGCATCGGGGTACCGTGTCCGACAAGCGCGCCAAATTGAAGATCCCCAGTATCTGCATGTGCATCGAAGTGGATCATCGAGACTTTTCCGAAGCCGCGGTGATCGGCGATTCCTGCTACATCAGCTGATGCAATTGAGTGATCGCCACCAAGAATCACCGCGATTGCGCCCGCTCGTGAAATCTTCTCGGTCGCTTGGCGCAAGATTTTTAGTGACTCTTCAAGATCTCCCGGCGGCATCAGAAGATCGCCCGCATCTAAGACTTTAAGATCCTTCAAACCATCGACTCGAAGTGCGAGATGAGGGCGCTGCCCATCGTGGGGCAGGTAGTCACCCATACGAATTGCTTGAGGGCCAAACTTTGCTCCGGAGCGATGCGAGGTCCCAGAATCAATCGGGGCTCCGACTATTACGACATCGGCCTCCTTGTAAGTGGCGGGATCATCGAGGTCGCATTGAGGGACACCAAGGAATGAGAAATTCGGTCCATACATATTGCCGATATTTGCCATTATTTTTTCCCTTTGCGCTTTCCTACAACCTGGCCGGCAAAGACAGCCGCAAGGGCCACTATAAACATCACTGTTCCGATCACATTTGCCTGCGGTGGCACACCACGCAGGGATGCGGTCCAAACGTATTCCGGGAAAGTATTGACTGAGCCTGAATTGAAGTTTGTGATGATGAAATCATCAAAGGAGAGTGAGAAGGATAGAAGCGCGGCGGCAGCTATACCCGGCGCAACGAGCGGAAGAGTTACTCGACGGAAAGTCTCCCACTCATTCGCATAGAGATCACGCGCCGCCTCTTCCAACTTCGGATCAAGACTTGCAACGCGTGCTTTGACTGTGACGACGACGAAAGAGATACAGAACATGATGTGAGCGATAATGACAGTCATGAGTCCGGCGCCAACACCCATATTGATGAACATGGAAAGAAGTGAAGCGCCAAGAACAACTTCTGGCGTGGCCATCGGAAGGAATATCAAGAGGTTTGTGGTACTTCGACCCTTGAAGTTATAACGACCGAGAGCGAAAGCGATCATCGTGCCCAGGATGGTGGCAAAGAACGTTGCGGTAAGGCCGACTTTGAAGGAGTTACCTAACGCCTCGCAGATTCCGATTGGTTCGCAAGGATTGAGCCAGGCATCCGTGGTAAAACCACGCCAGACGATATTGCGCTTATCTGCGTCATTGAAGGAGAAGGCGATGGTGTAGAAAATCGGGAGCAAGATATAGACAATTGCGAGACCGGCATAGATTCGGATGAGGTTTTTCGAGAGCCAGCGGGTCATACCAACTCATCCGTTCCGGCCCTACGAATGTAAATAACGACGACAATCAAAATAGTTGCCATCAAGAGGAATGAGAGTGACGCCGCGGTCGGATAATCAACGACCCGGAAGAAGCGCGAGTTGATCACATTGCCGATCATGTAGTTATCGGGATTTCCAAGAAGCTGTGCATTGATGTAATCACCCGAGGCAGGAATGAATGTGAGCAAAGTTCCTGCAACAACACCTGGCATCGAAAGCGGCAAGGTCACTCTTCGGAAAGTCGTTGCGCCATTGGCGTAGAGATCTCCCGATGCTTCAAGGAGGCGATAATCGATGCGATCTAGAGAGGCGTAGATCGGCAGAGTCATAAAGGGAAGGAAGTTGTAGGTCAAACCCATAATCACCGAGAAAGCAGTCGCGGTGATGGTTCCATCAGGGGACATTAATCCGATGAACTGAAGTGTCGAGACTACGGGTCCTTCCGCGCCAAGGATCTGCTTCCATGCAAGAGTTCTCAAGAGGAAAGATGTGAAAAATGGTGCGATAACCATGATGAGCAAGAAGTTCTTCCATGCTCCTGCTCGAAAAGCCATCGCATAAGCCAACGGGTATGCAATTGCTAGAGCCAAAAGAGTTGCAAGAAGGGCGTAGATGAATGATCGGTAGAACTGTTCTTGATTATCTACGAAAGCATCCAAGAAATTCATGAACCTGAATGTTTGGACGAATTCCCCGGTTTCAAATGTCGGTGCCGGAGTCTTCGTTGAAGTCTCTGCCAGATTGATGAGTGGGAAAGCAAAGAAAATCAAAAGCCAGAGCAGTCCCGGTGCCAGAAGTATGTAGGCGAATTTCTTCGACTTTTTCTCTGGCGCTATAGGTGCATCAGGAGCGCTTACATGTGCGATCGCCATTGACCTCGCCTATCGCTCAATCACAACGCTACTTGGAAGCACCGTCGAGTGCGAAAGTGAATTGAGGTTCCCACGAGAGCGTTACCGGATCTCCCTTTACAAGGTCTGGCGCGCCACCATCATTCTGTTCAAAGACGACCAACTCTTGTTTCCATGGCATCTCAACCAAATACTGTGTGCTGACTCCAGTGAAAGAGATATCTGTGATCTTTCCACCCGCGAGCACGTTGCCATGTGTGTTGTCGCCTGGGTCATGAAGTCGGAATTTTTCTGGACGAATGCCGACTTTGAGAGCGGATCCTGAGGCGTTATTACGAGACTTCGGAAATGTGATTCTAGTTCCTTGGATATTTGCAACCACATTTGAGCCATCGGTTGATTCCACGACGCCGTCGATGAAATTCGACTGCCCGAGAAAATTCGCTACGAAAACCGTCTTGGGACTCTCATAGAGATCGGCAGGTGATCCCAACTGCTCGATCTTGCCATTATTCATGACTGCGACCGTATCTGCCATTGTCATCGCTTCTTCTTGATCATGAGTCACATGGACGAAGGTGATCCCTACCTCTGTTTGAATCCACTTCAACTCAATCTGCATCTGGCGCCTGAGTTTCAAGTCGAGAGCACCTAAAGGCTCATCAAGAAGCAAGAGTGCTGGACGATTGACCACTGCCCTAGCGAGAGCGATGCGCTGTTGTTGACCACCCGAAAGTTGACCTGGCTTACGATTCTTAAGGTGTGCTAGCTCAACGAGGCCAAGGACTTTCTCCACCGCTGCATCAACATCCTTGATTCCCCGACGACGGAGCCCAAAAGCAACGTTCTCGAAGATCGTGAGATGTGGAAAAAGTGCATAGCTTTGAAAGACTGTATTGACCGGGCGGTCATAAGGCTTTGTATAGGTGATATCGGTATCCCCGATTGAGATCTTTCCTGATGTTGGCTCTTCCAAACCCGCGATCATGCGAAGCGTCGTGGTCTTTCCACATCCCGACGGACCAAGGAGCGCAAAGAACGAGCCCTTGGGAATGGTGAGAGAGAGGTCGTCAACCGCAGTAAAGTCCGCGAAACTCTTAGTGATATGGGAGAGTACTAAATCTCCTTGAACCTTCTTCGGTTCGCTCACTAGTGACTACTTATCGTCTCTTAGTCTCGGAATTTTCGTACTACGCGCCGATTGCCTCTTGGAACGCAGCCGAGAAATCGAATTCTTCCTTGGCTTCAAGGCCACGGAAGACTTTTACTTTCGAAAGAGTCGCATCGTCAGGGAATATGAATGGGCTTGCAGCCAATTCTGGATCAATTTTCTCCATCTCAGCTTGTGCTCCCTTGACCGGGCAGATGTAGTTGACCCAAGCAGCAACCTCAGCAGCAATGATTGGATCATAATAATGGTCTATCAACTTCTCTGAGTTTGATTTGTTGGCTGATGTCGAAGCTATCAGCACGTTATCGCTCCAGAGTGTTCCACCAGATTCGGGAATGGCAAATCCATAATTCTGCCCCGAAAGATTTTCAGAGAACATATCTCCGCTCCAACCAATCGCTGCCACCGCATCGCCATTGGCCATGTCTTCAAGGTAATCATTGCCTTTGACCTGGCGGATGAAACCGTCTGCGATCATTTTCTTGAAGTAATCAATCGCATTCATGAATTCATCTTCAGTGAATGGTTGCGAGATATCGACGCCTTGGTATTGAAGGATGATTCCCATCGTGTCTCTCATCTCAGAGAGGACAACGACCCGCCCTTTGTTCTCAGGCGAGAAGAGTTGCTCAATGGTGGTGACATCGCTCTTGATGATGTTCTTGTTCCAGCAAAAACCGGCAAAACCAGATTGCCAAGTCATCGAGTGTTTGCGACCAGGATCGAAGCTCACGTTTGCGAGAGTGTCGAGGATATTTCCCTTGTTGGGCATATTCGCTTCATCAAATTCACGGGCGTAACCGAGTCGAATCCAACGCGCTGCCATCCAATCGGTGGGAGTGACGATGTCATAACCGATGTCATTCCCTGCCTTTAAATTTTCTTGTACTTTGCCGTAGAACTCATCGTTATCGTTGTATTCCACCAAGTAATCGACTTCGATACCAGTCTTTTCAACAAATTGATTGAGTGATGGATAGGTGCGCTTTCCGTCAACCTTCTTCTGATCAAGATACGCAGTCCAGTTGGCCCAACGGACGGTGCCACCAACATCTTCAGGGAAAGTCTTAGTCGCGGCCTCTTCACCAGTACCGCAGGAAGCGAGGAGCGCGACACCAGCAACGCCACCGGTCGCTGCAAGGAAACCACGACGTGACATCTGTGCTCGGATCAGGGATCTGGTTGCAGGATCTTTTGGCAGTGATCGTTCCTTATTCGCGTCCATGACTCTCGACTCTCTATCCGTGGGCTCTTTGCCCATGCTTGCTCTAGCGCGCAACCTTAGTAGCCGCGCCATTCTGAGTGGGGAATTCCCGCCCAGAAATCTATGCGTTGAGGTTGGTCATCACATGCTTGATACGGGTGTACTCCTCGAATGCATATCCTGAGAGGTCCTTGCCGTACCCCGAGTGCTTGAAGCCACCATGTGGCATCTCAGCGACCATTGGAATATGTGTATTGATCCAGACACAGCCAAAGTCAAAAGCCTTTGCCATGCGCATTGCACGGCCGTGATCCTTGGTCCAGACGGATGAGGCAAGCCCGTACTTGACGCCATTTGCCATCCGGACTGCTTCAGCTTCATCAGTGAATTTCTGGATTGTTATCACTGGCGCAAAAATTTCGGTTTGAATCATCTCATCACTCTGTTTGAGATCAGCGACAACGGTCGGTGTCCAGAAATATCCGGGGCGATCGACCTTTGACCCTCCAGCAGTGACACGGGCGTGAGCGGGAACGCGATCCAAGAATCCTTGAACCCGAGCAAGCTGATTGGCGTTATTTACCGGTCCAACAAGTACATCATCGCTCGGCATACCAACTTTGATGTTGTTCTTTGCCTGCTCGCTTAGCAAGGTGACGACATCCTCATAGGCGCTTGCCTCAACGATCACACGAGTTGCCGCTGTGCAATCCTGTCCGGCGTTGAAGTATCCCGCTACTGCAATCCACTCACAGGCCGCTTCAAGGTTCGCGTCATCGAAGATGACAACTGGTGCTTTACCACCCAATTCAAGATGAAGTTTCTTCAGATCCTTCGATGCGCTCTGTGCGACCTCCATACCGGCACGAACTGAACCAGTGATGGAGACGAACTGTGGGATCTCATGGTCAATCAGGTGACGACCTGTATCTCGACCACCAACAACGACATTGACTACACCTTCTGGCAAGAACTCTTGCATTAGCTCTGCCATCCAGACTGTGGAAACTGGAGTGGTGTCACTTGGCTTCAAGACAACTGTGTTTCCTGCAGCAATAGCTGGCGCCCATTTCCAAACCGCCATCATCATCGGGTAATTCCACGGTGTTATCTGAGCGCATACTCCGATTGGTTCTCGACGAATGAAAGATGTGTGTCCTTTGAAATACTCAGCAGCAGAACGTCCTTCGAGATTTCTTGCGGCGCCTGCGAAGAAGCGAATCTGATCAAGCATCGGGCCCATCTCTTCCGCTCTAGTCACGGCGATGGGTTTGCCTGTGTTCTCTGATTCGAGAGCGATCAACTCTTCACTTCTTGCTTCGATGGCGTCGGCGATCTTGTTTATGGCTTTCTGTCGCTCGCCTGGAGTCGAATCACGCCAACCTTCAAATGCGCTAGCCGCTGCTTTCATCGCGCTATCGACATCGGCCGCGTTGGAGTTTGGCGCTTTCATGAATGTCTCGCCAGTTGCGGGATTGATTAGGTCGTAGGTGCCATCAGCAGATGAGGCGACGGACTTGCCGTTGATGAAGTTATTGAGCGTTTTCATGTGGTGAGATTACCCTTTCCCCTATGACAAGCAACCCCTCTGCCAAAAGATCCGGCGCCATAAAGCGCTCACCCCATAAGGGCAGTGAGGACCCGGCCCACCTTGAAGAAATTCTGAGGCGTTCCTTCGTCGCCCACGTAGCCATTGATGATGGTGGCCCAGTCATCATCCCAGTCGCATGCGCCCCTTGGAAGAATCGAAGCGAACTCTTGCTTCATGGCTCCACCGCATCTCGCCTTTTCAATCGCCTTGGAGAGGGTGTCGAGGCCTGTGTCGAGATGACATTGCTTGAGGGATTAGTTCTTGCTCGTTCTTCCTATGAGTCATCGATGCACTACAAATCCCTCGTCGCATTCGGTAAAGCTCGCGCACTTGAGGGAGAGGAGAAGTTGGAGGCGCTTGATGCGTTAGTCGAGCACCTACTTCCTCAGCGACTTCCAGAACTCCGAGCAAGTTATGAGCAAGAGCTCAAAGCAACAGCAATCGTCGCTTTTCCGCTCGATGACTACACAGTGAAGGTTTCAGGCTCGGATCCCAAAGATAAACCGGAAGATATCTCAGCACCCATCTGGGCCGGGATAGTTCCGATTGTGGAGAGTTTCGGCGAACCCATTCCAGCAAAGAATCTCAATGCCGGTATCAGTGTTCCTGGCTACATAAAAACGTGGAAACGAAGTTAAGACTCGTTCTTTACCGCTGCCGCTAACTGGCCACAGGCACCGTCAATTTCACGACCTCTGGTATCTCGCACCGTCACTGGAACACCGAATTCCTCAAGTATCTTCACGAAGCGTCGCTCGTCCTCTGGCTTTGATGCGGTCCACTTCGAACCTGGTGTTGGATTGAGTGGAATGAGATTGACATGTGCATGGCGGTTCTTCAATAACTTTCCTAGGAGTTCAGCACGGAATGCTTGATCATTGATATCGCGGATCAGGGCATATTCGATCGAATATCTTCGACCGGTCTTATCGGCATATTTATCAGCCGCAGCAAGGACTTCACGTACTTTCCAGCGAGAATTGATCGGCACCAGAGAGTCCCGCAATTCATCATCAGGAGTATGAAGCGAAACTGCCAGGCGCACCTGCAGCCCCTCCTCCATCAATTTCTCGATTCCGGAGACCAGCCCAACGGTTGAGATAGTGATGGAACGAGCGCCAATACCAAGACCATCTGGTTGTGGCGTCACGAGATTTCTCACCGTTCTCATAACCGCGTTGTAGTTAGCTAATGGCTCCCCCATTCCCATAAAGACCACATTCGAAAGGCGTGTTGGGCCACCGGGTAAATCGCCTTGCGCCGCAGATTTCGCCGCTGCAACAAGTTGTGCGGTGATCTCACCGGCAGTGAGATTTCGAGTGAGCCCAGCTTGACCGGTAGCGCAGAAAGGACAATTCATACCGCATCCTGCTTGTGATGAGATGCAAACAGTCGTTCGCTCTGGATATCTCATCAAAACGCTCTCGACGAGAACACCGTCATGTAATCGCCAGAGGTCTTTGCGAGTCATTCCCTCGTCGCAGGAAACGGAGCGAACCAGAGTGATCAACTCAGGGAGAAATTCCTTTCGAACCATCTCGCGAAGGTCCTTCGGAAAATCACTCCAGGTTGAAGGGTCATCGTTGTAATGGGTGAAGTAATGCGTCGAAATCTGATTCACTCGAAAAGCCGGTATGCCAAGTTCTTTCGCTTTGGCTTTCCGTTCATCAGGAGAGAGGTCAGCAAGGTGTGATGGCGCTTTGGTGCGCGACTTCGGCGCATCGAAGACGAGCTTAATTTCGCTCACCTAAATACCTCTCGAAATCTTGATAGGAATCTCGCTGGGCATTTCGCTACATCAAGTTTCGCGTGAGCTCGAGAAAGATCCAGAGGGCGGGAGCAGTTACCGTAGCCGAATCAAGTCGATCAAGCATTCCGCCATGGCCAGGAAGAAATGAGCTCATATCCTTGATTCCGAAATCCCGCTTAAATGCGGATTCGATGAGGTCGCCAAAGGTCGCAGCGAGCACCCCAAAGACTCCCATGAGCGCACCTACCCACCAGGATCTCTCTAACAGATAGTGAAACGCAATCGCCGATGCAACCACTGTCGCGACAAGGCCACCAAAGAAACCTTCCCAACTCTTCTTTGGCGAAAGAAGCGGGGCCATCTTGTGTCTTCCAAGAAGTACACCAGCGATATATGCAAAGGTGTCATTGACGCCAACAAGGATGACAAGTAACGAAATTAAAGCGAAGCCATCGCTATCTCGCGCCAACAGGAAGATAAATGAGGGTAGAAACCCCAGATAAACAAGAGTAAGGAGGGCTGCGCTGGCCCGAGAGGCGTATTCACCCGGTCCCTTTTTCAAGAGCCAGACCAAGTTGATGATCGCCGCGATAGGAAGGGCGAGGAGAAGTCCTTTGCTCCCCTGCCACCACGCAACACCATAGAGCGATAGGCCAGAAATAATAAGTAAAGATCCTGGAGGATAGATGCCGGATCCTCGATAAGCCCCGATCAACTCATGAATCGAGATTGCGAAGGCGAGCGCCACAACGAGAGCAAAGGCGACTGGCAGTAGCGCCATCGAAGTGAAGATGATGGCGAGCAGAATCAACGCGATAAAGAGCGATGTGAAGAGCTTTCGACCAGCGCGCTTATTGATTGCCTCGTTAATCGCATGTAGGTCAGACATCTTTCAGGCTTCAATCAAACTTCGAGAAGTTCGACTTCTTTATGTTTCAAAATCTCATCGATCTTCGCGACATGATCTGAAGTGGCCTTTTCCATATCCTTCTCGGCACGAGAGAGGTCGTCTTTTCCAATCAATCCGTCCTTCTCCATCTTCTCCATGCTCTCTTTCGCATTGCGACGGATATTTCGAAGTGAGACACGAGATTCTTCCGCCTTATTGCGGGCGACTTTGATGTATTCCTTTCGTCGCTCTTCAGTCAGTTGCGGGAAATTCACTCGAATGACGCCACCATCATTGCCTGGATTAACACCAAGGTCGGATTCACGGATCGCTTTCTCGATATTTGCCATAGCGCCTTTGTCGAAGGGCGAGACTAAAGCAGTTCGCGCTTCGGGAACTTGGACTGAAGCGAGTTGAGCGAGAGGTGTGAGAGTTCCGTAGTAATCAACCATGATCTTGGCGAACATCCCAGGATGTGCCCTGCCCGTGCGAATGGATGCAAAATCTTCCTTCGCCACTTCGACCGCTTTATTCATCTTGGTGGTCATGTCGGCTAGGACTGACTTGAGATCTGACATCTTCTTGCTCCTTTGTCTTTCCAAAAATCTTCTCTAAATATGATCCTAGGAGATCCCTAGTTGACCAATGTTCCGATCTTTTCGCCTCGAACCGCCTTAGCGATATTCCCTTTTTGCATCAAGTCGAAGACGATGATCGGTAGTTTGTTCTCTCGGCAGAGGCTGAAAGCAGCTGCATCAGCAACAGCGAGGGATTTCGAGAGCACCTCGTCATAAGAAATGGTCTCAAACTTCGTTGCACTCTTATCTTTTCGTGGATCTGCGGTATAGACACCATCTACTCCACTCTTGGCGAGAAGTAACGCATCAACCCCAATCTCAAGTGCACGCTGTGCTGCGACTGTATCGGTTGTGAAGAAAGGCATTCCTGCGCCAGCGCCAAAAATCACCACTCGTCCTTTTTCCAAATGGCGAATGGAGCGACGTGGAATGTAAGGCTCAGCGACCTGACCCATAGTTATCGCAGTCTGGACCCTGGTATCGATCCCCTTCTTCTCAAGGAAGTCTTGAAGCGCTAGACAATTCATCACAGTTCCGAGCATTCCCATGTAATCGGCTCGCGCTCGTTCCATGCCACGCTGTTGTAACTCAGCACCTCGGAAATAGTTTCCGCCACCTACGACTATCGCAATCTCAACGCCACTCTTGACGACATCAGCAATCTGTTCTGCGACATCAGCGACGACGTCGGGATCGACGCCGATTCCTTTTTCGCCACCAAAAACTTCACCAGAAAGTTTAAGGAGCACTCGTCGATAGCCCTTGCTTCTATCTGCCATCTGGGAGTGCTCCCTTCTATTCCGATCCTCGAACTTGGCCTGGCTCAATCACTGAGCCTTGGCCCGGTTATCGGATCACTACTTTGTTACCGCTTTAGGTTACTGCCCCACCCTGAAGCGATAGAAGGCCGACACAGCCACTCCTGCCTCTTTCACCACTGCTTCGACCGATTTCTTCTGATCTTTAGCGAACGGTTGTTCGAGTAAGACCACTTCCTTCATGAAACCAGTTACTCGCCCCTCGATGATCTTCGGCAAAGCAGCATCCGGCTTACCTTCATTGCGAGCGGTCTCTTCCGCAAGACGGCGTTCGTTCTCCACGACATCAGAAGGAACTTCACTTCGCGTAAGGAACTGTGGTGCGAAGGCGGCGATGTGTTGTGCCACATCACGGCCGGTCTCACCTGGATCCTTATCGAAATTCACGACAACTCCCACCTGCGGTGGAAGATCCGGACTGGTCTGGTGGAGATAGAGCGAGGTTGCTCCCTCTGCGACTGCGATACGACGAAGTTCGATCTTTTCACCGAGAGTCGCATTGGCTTCATCGATAAAGGCTTGAACACCCGCGCCACTTGGAAGTGAACTCGCTACGAATGTTGCGAGGTCAGATGTCTTTGAGGCGTGAAGGTGGTCGATGAGTTCCTTCGCTACCTGCTGGAAGCGGTCACCCTTCGCAACAAAGTCTGTTTCGCAGTTAAGTTCGAGCATGGCAGTAGCGCCACCCTCACTCTTTGCTGCGACAAGTCCGTTAGAAGTAGTGCGTCCTTCGCGCTTTGTTACACCCTTCAATCCTTTGACCCGTATGATTTCTACGGCTTTGTCGAAATCGCCACCTGACTCATCGAGTGCTTTCTTGCAATCGACCATGCCAGCAGCAGTGAGCTCGCGAAGTCGCTTGACATCCTCTGCGGTGTAAGAGGCCACGAACTACTCACCCGCCTTCTCAGTCACACCTTCTGCTGCTGCATTGCTTGCAAGCAGTTCTTTCTCCCAGTCAGCGAGCGGCTCTCCTGCTGCGACGCTCTCTTCGCCAGCCTTTGCGGCAGCTGCTGCTTCCTTCGCGACATTTGCAGATCTCGCCTGCAATCCTGCTGCGACTGCATCAGCAATGACGCGAGTCAAGAGCGCGACAGATCTAATCGCATCGTCATTTCCAGGAATCTTGAAATCTACGACATCAGGGTCGCAATTCGAATCAAGAATCGCGACAACCGGAATGCCCAGTTTCTTCGCTTCAGCAACGGCAAGGTGTTCCTTCTGAGTATCAACCACCCAGATTGCTGCTGGAGTCTTGGTCATGTTGCGGATTCCATCAAGGTTCTTATTTAACTTCTCACGCTCTCGGCGGAGTAACAGGTATTCCTTCTTTGTGAACATCGCATCGTTCTGTGCTTCAAGCGCCTCGAGCTCTTTCAATCTCTGGATTCGCTTGTAGACAGTCGGGAAGTTTGTGAGCATTCCTCCCAGCCAACGCTCGGTGACATAAGGCATTCCAACTCGAGTCGCTTGCTGTTGGATTGGTTCTTGTGCCTGCTTCTTTGTTCCGACGAAGAGGATATTTCCACCCTTAGCGACGGTGTCTTTGATGAACTCATATGCCTTGTCGATCAAAGAGAGCGACTGTTGGATATCGATGATGTAGATGCCATTGCGCTCTGTGAAAAT
>SYAN01000006.1 GCA_005787575.1 Actinomycetota bacterium
ATCAAGACGATCCTTTTCCCAGTATTAGCTTCACCAAAGAACTCAATTACTTGATTCTCATCCGGACCATAGTGCGAGATGTGATCGCCTACCGGCTCGGCTTTATGCACGATATGGTCTTGCGGATATTCCACGAGCACTTACGATAGCGGGATGAGTGAGAACGATATGGAGCTCTATGACCTGCGTGTCATAGTGGATCGGATCGAAGGTCGGTCAGTTTGTGGCTTAAAGCCGGGGGATTACTTTGAATTGACGAATTCAAACGAGATCAAGATCCCTCAAGGCAAACACTTCTGCATCTATGCGATGCAAGCCGTCGCATCTCTCCTGCCGGCAAAGCAGCGACAACTTCCCCAAGGGGACTGGTTAGAGAAAGATAATTTTGTAGCATGCCCCGATCCTGACGAACGCTTGATTATGCGTATCGAACGAACTCGCAAAGTTGGTCTGAATTCCAGCGATCTAACCTAGGGATTTCAACGCAAGAATCCTTTGAGCTCGAGAGCTCTAGTTGTTATTGGTGTGAATGATCCCACGATGTCTAGCGTTGTATCGTTCAAGGTAATAGACATCCCCCTCTATCACCTTGCTCTGAGCAAGCACATTGTTCACTGCTGAGAGTTCAGATTCAGTGAAGACGATATTCGGTATCGCGAGATTGCGATTGAGATGATCCTGATTTCGTGCACCAACGATTACTGCCTTGACTCCAGGTTGTTGCAGCGTCCATGCCGAAGATATTGAAGCAATGTCACTTTGGTGATTCTTTGCGATCTGGTCAAGCACTCGAAGAAGTTCCTGGAAGAGATCCCACCCCCCAAAGTCTTCGATGATCAACTTGTATTTCACATTGGAACGAGTTGCGAATTCGTTTGGTTCACTCGCCCCTAGGAAGCGTTCTGAGATAAACCCACCAGCCACTGTTCCAAAGGCAATGATTCCGATCCCATTATCAATGCAATATTTCCCGAGACTAAGTTCGACCCGGCGATCGAGTAGTGAATACTGCACTTGAGTGGATGCTGGTTTGAAACCCGCATCAGTAAATTCCTTGGTTTTGGCAGTATCGAAATTTGTGATTCCTATATGGCGAATCTTGCCTTCATCCTTCAACGCGAACAATTCTCGCATCGCATCAAGATAGTGATTTGCTTCGTAATTCCACCAATGGAATTGGACGAGATCGACTTGGTCAACTCCAAGACGACCAAGTGAGCGATTGACTATGGCAGAGACATCACGTGGGTCATAGGGTGAAAGCGACTTCTCATTAGGTACATATTTCGTATGGAGTTGCACCATATTCCGTGCGGATTGACCATAGCGAGATTGAAGTTCTTTGAGCGCCCGTCCGATGAGTTCTTCAACTCCGACATAGATATCACCAAAATCTAGAGTTGATATGCCTGCCTCTACGAAAGCAACGGTGTCGGCTACTGCAGCGGCATCCTCAATTGTGCGGTCAAGTGAGTGTCCGGCTGAGAGTTGCCATCCACCTTTGATTATGGGGGAGATTTGGTATCCAGGTACGAGATCGACCTTGTTCACTTCAGTGGTTAGCCTTTCTCGACGATTGCTTCAGCTTCTATTTCAACAAGATACTGATCGCCGATTAATTTTGCCTCAACCATCGTGTTTGCTGGCTTTATCTCAGCGAATCTGGCGCCATGTGCTCTGGAGATCGCCTCCCAATCTTTTAGGTTGGCCACAAAAACTCTCGTGCGGACGACATCACTCAATTTGCCGCCGAGTGACTCAATAGATCCTTCGATCTTGTCGATGATGAAATGAGCTTGTGCTTCAGGATCATCAATTCCGATGGATATGGATCCATGTGTCGCAGTAGTGCCAGAGACCATGATTCGGTCACCAACCCGTACTGCTCTTGAGTAGCCAGCGAGTGTCTCCCAGACCGTTCCAGATTCTGCTCGAACCTTTGAGCCTTCAGCCACAGTTTTGTAAGGCGATGGGAATCCATCGACATGGTGGCTGAGGTCGCCGGAAGCTGTGAGATACGGAGGCTTTCGATATTCATCGCCACAATCTCCCGGTATTGGTGCAAGGGATGCCAGTGCCATATCGATTCGATGCCGTTCTGGTTCTGTTATGGAAATGTCGAAAAGTTTCGCCGTTTCGGCAAAGTGAGCATTTTCACCGAGGCGTGCACCCACAATGACCGCTCCGACCGCCTTCTGGTCGAGTTGGTAACGTGAAGCAACAGTCGCGATGGAAGTTCCTAACTCATTTGCGACTTCATGAAGAGTCGCAAGCAATTCTTGAAATAGCTTCCATCCTCCTGCGACATCGATGAACCGCTTATATTTCATCAACGACCAATTAGAAAGTGCCTCACCCACAGGTTCTGGTTTGCCAAGCCATTTATCGGAGAGAAATCCACCGCAGAGAGTCCCATAAGCGAGGATTGCTATGCCTTGGGATGCGCAGTACTCCGCCATCTGGCCGCCACCGCGTCGATCAACTAGGGAATAGGAAATTTGATTTGTCGAGATCTGTATCCCACTCGAAGTTGCGATTCGAAGATGAGCAGTATCAAAGTTCGTGACACCGAGAGATCGAATCAACCCTTCTTCCTTGAGTTCTTGCAAGAAGAAAAGTGAATCAAGCCAACTCGGATGAGAGAAGTTCCAGGCATGGAATTGCAGTAAGTCCACGCTCTCAACTTGAAGACGTCGAAGTCTCTCCTCAACGGCCTTTCGGACATCCTGTTTTGTAACTGGACCAGGTTTGGGGACCCACTTAGTAAGTAAAGTGCTCTTCGCACCAATCTCGTGATTTTTCTTGAATGTGCCCGCAATGATCTCAGCCGACCCATAATGGTCTGCCATATCGAATGTTGTAAGGCCCGCTTCGGCGTAAGGGACCATAAACGTCGCTGTTTGGACCGGATCGAGGGTCTTTCCATCCTTCTCCATATCAGCGATCTGCCACAAACCGGTAATGGCGCGTGTGATCTCGAGGCCACTAGAAAGTCGATATCTCTCGATGCTCATTTAGCGGATGGACCACTTCACAGTAACGGTAACGGTAACTTCTTGTTGTCCAAGATCCACCACTGTGTTTCCTTCAGCGCTTTTGTCCATCGCATAGACCGGACGTTCAAATGATGGTGAGGACCCTTCGATGAGTGTTGAGACTTTGGAGAGTTTCACGCCAAGGAGCTTGGCGTAAGAGAGAGCTTTAATCTTCGCATTCTTCACTGCATTCTCACGAGCGCTAGCTGTTGCACCCGCCGCATTGAGGACGAATGGCGTCACCGAGTTGACTTGTAGATCATCCCCACCTGCATCAACTATTGCGTCCACAACAGCGCCCGCATTTGCGGCATTGCGGACTGTCGCCTCGAAGGACTGGGTTGCACGATAACCGATTAAGGTCGAACCCTTATCAGATGTGTAGTTGTACTCAGGGTAAACATTGATGCTCTGAGTCTTAAGGTCTTTTTTCTCGAGCCCATTTGCGAGGAAAGCAGCTCGCACCTTCGAAGAGGACTGGTTGGCCTTGGTCAAAGCATTCTTTGAAGTATCTGAGATAACCGAGACAGTGGCATTTATCCTCACTGCATCTGGGGTGACGCTCACTTTTCCATCTGCACTCACTGTGATCGAACGAGTTTCCGCTTGTGATGCAGGAGCAATCGCGAGCGAGAGAGCTATGGCAATGAGCGGGATAAGTGATTTGGTTGATCTGGGCAGATACTTTCGCATGGGCCTAGTTTCCCTTAATGGAAGTGAAAAGGGAAATAAATGGGAGAATTCTCAGGTGACCATCATCTCGCATTGCACTTTGGAAGCTCTTACAGAGGCAGCGAAGGTGCTTCGTGATGGAAAGTTAGTCATCTTCCCAACCGAAACCGTTTACGGCATTGGGGCTGATGCAGCTAATGCGAGTGCTGTGCGAAGGATTTATGAGATAAAAGGTAGGCCCAGAAATCACCCTGTGATAGTTCATCTAGCTTCGCTCCAAGAAGCGGAGTATTGGATTGAGTCAATTCCAGAATATGCACTCGCTCTCGCACGAAATTTCTGGCCAGGTTCGATGACTTTGATTCTTCCGCGATCGAAGAATGCAGAAGATTTCCTTACTGGTGGACAAGAGAGTATTGGTTTGCGTGTTCCATCCCATCCGATTGCTTTGAAACTTCTCGAAGAATTCCATCGAGTTGGCGGGCACGGAATAGCTGCACCCAGTGCAAACCTATTTGGGCAAGTCTCGCCAACGACAGCCGATGCTGCTGGGGAGCAGTTAGCTGCCTCGTTGGCGCCCGAGGAAATGATCTTGGATGGCGGACCTTGCTTGGTGGGTATCGAATCTACGGTTATTGACTGCACTTTCGATGCACCTCGAATTCTTCGTCCTGGGGCAATCACTGAGCAGATGATTGAAGAGGTCACCGGAATCAAGGTGAAGGAGCGCGAAGATTTGATTAGGGTTTCGGGGGCATTGGAAAATCACTACGCACCAAAAGCAAAAGTCCTGGTCTCAGAAGTTGGTAGCGAAGGAGCGGGCTTCTTGGCGCTGGCCGAAATCGAAACTCCGCCTGGCCAGATTCGCCTTGCATCTCCTCGGACTGTAGATGAATATGCACGAACTCTTTACTCGGCACTTCGCGAAGCCGATAACCGTGGCCTTGATCAGATTGTCGTAGTTCCACCATCCGGAACTGGTCTTGCTATCGCAATATGCGATCGAATCGAGAAGGCGCGAAGCAAGTCCTAATTTCTAGTTGGCCATCATCCTTCCGCCATTTACATCCAAGACGGTTCCAGTGATGTAAGAAGAAGCATCGCTTGCAAGGAAGAGAACTGGCTCAACGCATTCACTTATCTTTGGCATTCTCCGTAACGGAATAGCATCAAGGACTTCATTTCTCTCAGCCTCACTCATCGCATCAAACATTCCTTGTAGGCGTCCGGTAAGGAATAGACCTGGTGCAATCGCATTGACTCGGATTCCATCTGCTCCTACTTCGCGTGCAAGGCGACGAGTCAGTCCGAGGATTCCTGCTTTCGCAGCTGCGTAAGGAACTCCAGTGACAGGGCTTGCACTCCGTCCACCGATGGAGGAGAAAGCAACGATTGCGCCACCACCGCGAGACTTCATCGAGGGAATCACTGCCTTCGCGCAATGGAAAGTTCCTTTGATATTCACGTCGATGACGAGGTCTAGATCTTCTGACGAGATTTCATCGAGATCGCGTGGCGTGCCGAGCGAACCGCCAGCGGCAGCGATCAAGATGTCAATATGACCGAACTTTGAAATGACAGAGTTGACTGATCGTTCTACGGAACTTTGAATCCTGACATCTACTACCTCGCCTATGGCTTTTGCGCCCTCGGAAGTAAGTGAGTCGACAAGAGGCGATATGGCTTTTGAGTTGTTATCGAAGATGGCAACAGATGCACCTTCGGCGATCAAAGCCCGGACGATTTCAGCTCCGATACCGCCCGCACCACCTGTGACGAGCGCAACCTTTCCTTCGAATCTTTTCGCCATATCTCACATATCCCTTCAGAGAGCGCAAGGGTATCCTTCCAAGCATGAAGATCCTCTGCATCGGCGGTGGACCAGGTGGTCTCTACTTTGGTCTTTTGATGAAGAAGCAAAACCCACTTCATCAGATCACTGTCGTCGAACGCAACCGCCCCTACGACACTTTTGGTTGGGGCGTTGTCTTCTCTGATGCAACTCTGGCGAATTTCGTTCGAGCGGATGAAGAGACAGCGAGAGAGATTCTTGGATCCTTCAATCACTGGGATGACATCGATGTGCACTTCAAAGGCAAGAGCATCATTTCTGGTGGCCATGGCTTCTGTGGCATCGGTAGGAAGCGACTACTCAATATCCTGCAAAAGCGTTGTGAAGAACTGGGCGTTGAGCTGGTCTTTGAGACAGATGTGAAAGATGATCAAGAG
>SYAN01000027.1 GCA_005787575.1 Actinomycetota bacterium
GATGGAAAAGGTGATCGCCAACAAATCGACTGATGATCATTGCCAGCGCAAATGAGGCGAAGGCAGAAGCGCTCACACCCTTCGATACGCCTAAGTGATCTTCAAGAAGAATCCCTCCCCAATCACTTGCCGACCCTTCTCCAATCAGGGCACCAAGTGCGCCTAAAGCCATGAACCAAATCGGAATCACCGCCTTTCCGAAGACGGGAATTGATCGAGGTTCATCTCCGGCCACGCCTAAATGTTCATCACGATCTGGACCAAGAAGACGCTCAGTTGAGGGGATATAAATGGCAAGAGCAATAATCGCCACTAGAAGAAGGTTTTCGCGCGGTGTTAAGAGATTGGAAATTGCCCCACCAAAGACGGTGATTGAGAATGCCCCAATACTCCACGCTCCGTGAAATGAAACCATGAGACGTTTGCTTAAGAGTTTTTCAACAACCACCGCTTGAGAATTCACAGAGACATCAATCGACGCGTAAGCAAACCCAAGGAGTAAGAGCCCGGCCATCAACATCTCGGGGATGGTTGCTAGGGCTACAACCATCAATCCTGTCGGCATGAATATTTGCGCTACTCGTGTGACGTTTTTTGATCCGAACCTATGAACCAATCCACCGCTTACCTGCGCGCCGAGTGCAGCACCAACGCCACTGCAGATCAGCACGATTCCGAAGAAGCCGTCCGATAGTTCGAAGGAACGCTTTATTTCAGGGATGCGCGGTACCCAGGCCATCGAGACAATGCCCATCAGAAAAAAGAGCGACCAGAGCGAATTTCGGGCGCGCCGGGCAAGTGGGAGGAGATCAGTACTCTCGAAACTCATTACCTGATCATCTCGAACGCGCAAACTTTGAAGCTAACCACGGAGATTATTGGAAGTTGAGTGACCTATCCCTTGGCTACTTGGCCCGGTGGCTGTGCCGACAAGTGAGATGGCGAGCGCAGCGACAATGACGATCACTATCGCTAGAGCAATTCGCTTCTGATGGCGAAACATCAACGCTCACCCACAATTTTTTCGACGAAGAGCTGGGAATTGGAGAAGATCAACGGGGCATCGTAATCAAGCGTTGCCACATGATAACTATTGGTCAATTCGATCCGAGTCTTTTCCCTGCTTCCAACCTCGCTCATGATGATCTCGGTATTCGATACCGGAAGAACATGATCATCGACTGACTTGAAAAGTTGCAAAGGCGCCTTCACCTGACCAAGCATTGATCTTGTTCGCTTCAAGAATTTGTTGAGTTCAAGAACTCCTTTAGTTGGAAGCACGTCATATCCATACTCATTTACTCCAGGCTTCTTGATGTCATCGCCCACAGAGGGAAGGCCCTTCGTCACCTTCGCAATGAGTGGTCCAAATTTGATCCGGATTCCGGGAATGTGAATCATCGGATTAACCAGGACGATTCCCGCTAACTTCTCGCCCATAGCCTTTCCAGCAAGCTTTGCTGCGACATGCAAAGTGTTGGCCCCACCCATCGAGAGCCCGAAAATAAATACCCGATCGCAGAGCGCGATCAATGGTGCGAGCTCTCGTTCAACCTTTGCTGGCCACTCACTCCAGGAGACTCGATTGAGATCTTCCCAATGAGTCCCATGCCCTGGAATCTGAGGTACTCGAACTCTGTAACCAAGATCTTGGAAATGGTGGGCCCAAGGTCTCATTGAGGCTGGAGATCCAGTGAATCCATGTACGAAGACAATTCCGGTTGACTTATTTCGACCCGATCCATCAGAACGGTAATCCTCAAGCCACCCCGCTGGTGCTCCCTCGATACCCACGGTGAGAATCTATCGCCTCACCCATTTTCAATCCTCGCTGGAGTTTGATCTGGTTTTGTCAGTGTCGCCAGGTACCTTCGCTACATGAGGTCACCCGATTCCATTCAAGGCTCTTTCCAAGGCTCTTTCGACGATCTCGGCACCTCACTCTCAGTGGCAACATTCGTCGTGGTCGACCTAGAAACGACGGGTGGATCACCAGAAGATTGCGCGATCACTGAAGTAGGCGCGGTGAAGATTCGCGGCGGTGAGGTAATCGGAGAGTTTCAAACTCTCATCAATCCGGGAACCGGAATCCCACCATTCATCGCGGTGCTCACCGGAATCACTGATGCGATGGTCTCTGAGGCACCGAAAATCGATCAAGTACTCCCTACATTTATCGAGTTCTGCGGTTCGCCCGAAAGCACCATCTTGGTCGCTCATAACGCTCCTTTCGATATCTCGTTTCTTCGCGCCGCCATGTTGCGAAGTGGTCGAACTTGGCCGAAATATCGAGTCTTAGACACCGCAAAAATTGCACGACGAGTTCTCACGCGTGATGAAGTACCTAACAACAAACTCTCCACTCTCGCCCCCTTCTTTGGCGCAGATAGTCAACCGAATCATCGAGCTTTAGATGATGCAAGAGCCACTGTTGATGTCTTTCACGGTCTTATCGGACGGGTTGGCTCACTTGGAGTGCAGACTGTCGAGGATCTTTTTGATTTCTCTCATCGACTGACTCAAGCACAACAATCAAAGCGTCACCTCCTAGAAGGATTGCCAAAGGGTCCCGGTCTTTACATCTTCAAAGGGCCCGATGGCGAAGCGCTCTACGTCGGAGTGTCAAAGAACATCGCATCAAGAGTTCGTTCGTACTTCTCAAGTAATGAAGCAAGAAGCCGAGTCCTTGAGATGATCGCAATTGCTGAGAGTATTGAAACAATCCCTTGCCCAACAGTCACCGAAGCTGAGATTCGAGAGATTCGGATGATCAATTCGATTAAGCCTCGGTACAACCGTCGATCCAAATTTCCAGAGAAGAAGATTTGGTTGCGACTTACAGGTGAGACTTTTCCACGGATCTCAACTGTGCGTGGATTCGCTGGGCTAACCGATGACCAAGGGTGGGCGGGTCCTTTCTCAGGCGTGGAAGAGGCCGAAGCTGCTCGCTCTGCGATCTATGAAGTGAGCAAGATTCGTCAGTGCACAATCAAGATCACTTCACGGAGCATGAAGCTTGCGTCACCGTGCGCTCTCTATGAGATGAAGCGATGCGATGCGCCGTGCGTCGGTGCCCAAAGTGAGGACTCCTACGAGACGCTGGCAGAGAGCGTGCATCAACTCCTCCACGGCGCAAGCACTTCCTTGGAAGAAGTGTTGATGAGGAAGATGAAAGAACTTGCGACCGAAGAGCGATTTGAGGACGCGCTCGCCCTTCGTAATCGGTTATCAGCCTTTGCGCGTGGTGTTAGCCGGGGCCAACGTATTCGCGCCCTTACGAGAATTCCTGAGATTGTGGTTCGGGTGGAAGATGAGTTGCTTCTTATTCGCTTTGGTCGCCTCGCATCATCAGCGCCAGCACCCAAAGCGGAATTGATCGAAGATGCGATTTCATCTTTGATTCTAAGCGGTGAGCGTATTGAAGATGATGAGAGCATCATTCCGGCGAAGAACTATGAGGAGAGCGAGAAACTAGTTCGCATTCTCGAGAAAGTCTCTGAAGTTCTTCTTATCGACGAAAGCCGGGGTCCCTGGGCGATGCCGACTCGAGGAGCGACATCAATAAGACATCGACTACTCGAAAATTCGAGCGACGCTTCTGGCCAAAGTGAATGGATCGATCGGATGAGTGACAACCGCATCCGCTCCTGACCATCCCGCAAGCCACGCGTCCTGAGCCCTTCCTGTGATCACTAAAGTTGGCGGACACTGATAGATCTCATCCTTGAGTTGCCTAGCAATCCCCATTCCTCCTTCTGGCACTGCCTCGCCATCAAGGATGAAAAGATCGGCCCGCTTCTTGCCCGCGGCAAAGTCTTTGACCGCACTCCCGGTAGCGAATTCGAGGATCTCATGTTCGGGTAGCTCTCTCGAGACTCTCTTACCGAGGGCTTTGATGATTGCAAGGCGAGTTGATGAGTCATCGGAATAGACCGCGATTATGAGATTGGCCCGTTTAGGGCGTTCCTCGATGAGTGCTGGCCCGTTATCGCCCGAATGCGCCGAATCCATGCCCCGAAGTCTAGCTCCGCTATAAATGAAGTCAGTTTCACTGCGAGTTTCTCGAGAGGTGTGACCCAGAACAACATTCGGGCCATTGTTGAGTCTCAGTGACCTTCGTAAAAAGTGGCGATTACCACCATTATTCGATCGCGAAGTGGACCCTTCACCGCATGGTTTATGCGCAAGATGGGGAATAATCCCCTCATGTCTTCGGCGGCCATAGCAAGCGCTCCGGCGCAGCGAATCAATCGCCCCAACATCGTCGCCGTAGGAACAATTGTCTGGCTATCGAGTGAGTTGATGTTCTTTGCCGCGCTCTTTGCCATGTATTTCACTATCCGCGGCGTTCAAGGACCTGAGATCTGGGCCCAGTCCACTGAACTACTCGACATTCCATTTGCCGCAATCAATACAACCATTCTGGTTTTGAGTTCGGTCACATGTCAGTTTGGCGTCTTTGCCGCCGAACGTTTTCAGGCTAAGCGCACTGGCTCAATCTTGCAGTGGAGCAAATGGGGAATGCGTGAATGGTTCGCGCTCACTTTTGCCATGGGAGCATTCTTCATCGGCGGTCAGGTCTATGAATACGCACACCTTGTTTCAGAAGGTCTCTCGCTCTCATCAAGTCCCTATGGCTCCGTCTTTTATATGACCACGGGCTTTCACGGAATGCACGTGACTGGCGGTCTACTTGCATTTCTGATCGTGATGGTTCGAGTCTTTCGTGCTGGGCGATTTGGACATCGCCAAGCAACGACAGCAATCGTGGTCTCGTATTACTGGCACTTCGTCGACATAGTCTGGATCGCGCTTTTTTCCGCGATCTATCTCATCAAGTGAGAATGGAGCGATAGTTATGGCTCGTATCTCTCGATATCGCGAACATCGATTCTTCCGTCCACTGCTCCTTGCCTTCGGCCTTCTTCTTGCGGGTGCGTTATTCACTGCGGGAAAAGCTGCCGCTGAATCCATGGAGAGTAAGGCTTTGGTCATTAGTGCCGATAAGACAACGCTTATCAAAGAAGGTAAAGAAATTTTTGCTCGAGGTTGCTCCTCTTGCCACGGACTCAATGCCGAAGGAGCGGGCGCGGCACCATCACTTCTCGGCGTTGGTTCAGCTTCGGTTGACTTTCAAGTAGGCACTGGACGCATGCCAATGGCTGATATGAGTCAACAAGCAGTTCGAAAGCCCCCGGTCTATGACGAGTATGAAACTGCTGCTCTCGCAGAATATGTTGCATCACTAGCGCCAGGCCCAAAAGCTCTTACTAATGAAGAGATCGCATGGGAGCGCGATGGAAATGCTGCATCAGGTGGCACGCTCTTTAGAAATAACTGCGCGATGTGCCACAACCTAGCTGGACAAGGCGGGGCTCTCACGCAAGGTAAATATGCACCAACGCTTATGGGTGTTGAACCAAAACATATTTATGAAGCGATGATCACTGGCCCTCAAGCAATGCCAGTTTTCGGCGACAAAGTAATTACCCCCGCAGAGAAACTCGACATCATCAAGTGGATCAAAGAAGTTGAGTCAGAACCATCACTTGGTGGTGCAACTCTTGGGCGGGTTGGCCCCGTGACTGAAGGATTACTGGTTTGGACATTAGGACTTGGCGCATTGATTGGTGTAGCCGTCTGGCTCACCTCGAAAGCGCGGTGAACTGAGTATGTCGCTTCAACCGATCCAGGATCCAGGTCTTCCTTCACATGTGAACCGTAAAGCAGACGCAGACCCTAAAGCCGCTAAGCGCGCAGAACAACAAGTTGCAATCCTCTTCCTTACTTCGGCTCTAGGAACAGTTCTCTTCATTTTCTCCTATGTTGGAGTTCCGCAAGATCAACTCATCTTCCTTCCTATTCTTGGCACGACCAATGCCCATCAACTATTTCTTGGCCTTGGGCTAGCTATCTCTCTTTTCTTCATAGGAATGGGCGCTGTCCACTGGGCAAAGACTTTGATGCCAGATCACGAAGTCGTGGATGTTCGTAAAGAGCAGCGGTCCAAGGATGAAGATCGCGCCGCATTTGTAGCAACAATTAAGGAGCAAGGCGCAACCGCAGGTCTTGGTCGGCGAACATTGATTAAACGAACTCTTGGACTTTCACTCGGTCTCGCAGGGCTCTCACCGCTTCTCTTGCTTCGAGATTGCAGCGCTGAGCTTCCGGGCGAGGAGTTAGCGCAAACAAACTGGAGGGCGGGTACTCGCCTGCTGACCGACCCAGGTGACCGTCCAATAAAGCCTGGAGATCTAGAGGTAGGCGCAGTAGCTCAGGTCTTGCCGTTGCTTCCAGCTGGCAGGAAACGCACACTCAACGACATAGCCAAGGACGCGCTTCTACTTATCCGCATTCGTCCCGAAGAATTTAATCTTGATGCCGAACGTCTCTCATGGACCTATCAGGGCATCATCGCCTTCTCGAAGATTTGTTCTCATATGGGTTGTGCTGTAGCTCTCTACGAACAATCAACTAAGCACTTACTCTGCCCTTGCCATCAATCCACCTTCGATGTCACTCGGGCCGCGAAAGTTATCTTTGGACCAGCAGCAAGACCTCTGCCACAATTGCCGATCAGCGTTGATTCCGAGGGCTACCTCGTAGCAGCCTCGCCGTTTAATGAAGCAGTCGGACCAAGTTATTGGGAGCGTGATTCCGAATGAAGGCCAGAGAGCGTGCCGCTGGAGCGGTAGCAAATTATGTGGATGAACGCACTGGCGCCGCCAAATGGATGAAAAAGACTCTCACTAAAGTTTTTCCAGATCACTGGTCATTCATGCTTGGTGAGATCGTTCTCTACTCATTCATCATCCTTTTGCTCTCGGGCACTTTCTTGACCTTCTGGTTCGACCCTTCGATGCGCGAAGTGGAGTACGAGGGTTCATATGAAGCTCTCGAAGGTGTTCATATGTCAGCTGCATACGCATCAACGCTACATATCTCATTTGATGTTCGTGGTGGTCTCTTGATGCGTCAGATCCATCACTGGGCTGCGCTCATCTTCCTCGCAGCGATGGTCGCTCATTTGCTCCGCGTCTTCTTCACTGGGGCATTCCGCAAACCTCGTGAGATGAACTGGATCATCGGAGTGGGACTGCTCACCCTCGGAATTGTCGAAGGTTTCTTGGGATATTCACTTCCGGACGATCTTCTCTCTGGTACCGGAATCCGTATCGCTGAAGCGATCATGCAAGCAATACCGGTCGTGGGTTCATATCTCTCCTATTTCGTATTTGGTGGCGCATTCCCAGGCGAACTCTTCATACCTCGCATCTACACCGCGCACGTTCTTTTGATCCCTGGAATATTTTTGGCACTAATTACTGCTCACTTGATGTTGGTTTGGTATCAGAAGCACACTCAATATCCAGGTCCTGGTAGAACTGAGAAGAATGTCGTGGGATACCCGCTTCTTCCGGTCTACATGGCCAAAGCTGGCGGATTCTTCTTCATCGTCTTTGGATTCACTGCTTTCCTCGGAGCCGTGGCGCAGATCAATCCGATCTGGGTCTACGGTCCCTACACTCCGGCACAAATTGGTGCGGGCTCACAACCCGATTGGTACATGGGTTGGCTTGATGGCCTCGTGCGAATGTCGCCACCAATTGAGACTCATGCATTGGGTTACACCATCTCATGGAACATTCTCATTCCTGGTCTGATAATCCCAGGAATTCTCTTCACCTTGATGGCGCTCTACCCATTCATCGAAAGTTGGATAACCGGGGACAAACGAGAACATCATCTCCTCGATCGTCCACGCAATAATCCAAATCGCACTGCTATCGGAGCCATGGCGCTCACTTTCGTGCTTGTGACATTGATCAATGGCGGTAATGACCTTCTCGCCGTTCACTTCGATCTCTCAATCAATCAGATCATGTGGTTCTCACGAATTGGTGTCTTTGTTTTGCCACCGATTGCCTTCGTAGTGACCAAGCGAATCTGCCTTGCTTTGCAGCGAGCTGATCGAGAAATGGTGTTGCACGGCAAGGAAAGTGGCCGCTTAGTGATGCTCCCTCACGGCGAATTCATCGAAGTCCACGAACCACTCTCACCCCAGAAGGCATACCAACTCACCTCACACGAACAACTTCCAGCACTTTCTGCACCAGAAACCGATGAACGAGGGGTCGCACTCCCCAAAGGAATCCGGCAGAAGTTGAGGGCGCGTTGGTCACGGGCAGCATCTGAACAGATAGCAAAACCGACCGTTGAAGAATTGAAGGAAATCGAACACCACTAAGGGTTAGGCGCGTTCGGATAGCTCTTTTAAGCGCACCAGGGATTTAGCAATTATCTTAGGATTGACTGCGAGTGCTCCCGTTACTTCAAGCCACTTCTTGCTCCTCGATGGATTGCCATCGAAGTATTCCCGCACCAGAGTCGACTGCCCATCTATCGAGGTCAACTCGTAGCGCCAGACCCAGTGCATGAGATGACGCCAAGCAATGAGGCGATCTTCTTCGAAAGCAACGACCTCGTTGGTGATTCGATAAGGCAACTTGATTCGCATCACCATACCAAACTTGGCTCCTAAATAGAGGCGCTTTGGTCCGCGAAGTGAGCGCTGGACCGATCCTGATCCATCAAAATCCGGATGACGTTCGGGAGTTGCAAGAATCTCAAAGATCTTTCGCGCTGGAGCGTTGATGGTTATCTCTGCGCCAACGAGAAGTGGGTCGCCAGTCTCCAGAATAGTTGCTCTGACGCTCATCCTTGATACCTCTTCTTACCGAACGCTTATCGAACTCTTATCGAACTCTGACTCACTGACTGACTGCGGAAATGCTATGGACTTCGAATCGAGGTCAACGATATCAGTGGCCTTGATACTCCGGCTTCTCATATTCGAGAACAAACCCCATCACAGCCAGAATCAATGCGCCAACCCCAATGAGGAAGAGCCACCAACCTATTGCAAGACCGAGGGCAGTAAGAGTGGCGGAAAATCCGATTGCTAGGGGCCACCATGAATATGGTGGGAAAAACCCAATCTCACCGGCTCCATCCGCAATCTCAGCATCGAGTCGATCTTCAGGGAGTTTGCCTCCGAGGCGTCGTTCAGTGAACCAGAAATAAAATGCGATGATCAGGGCAAGACCTGCGCTCAGGGCCATAGCGGTAACACCGACAAGCTCTCCGCCTTGTACCCAATAGATGACATCAACAACGATGTAAAAGATGAAGAGGAAACCGAAGAGTTGCCAGCCAAATCTCATCGTCAGTGACTCTCAGTCTTGATGTGAGGGTAATGCAGGTCAAAAGCTGGCCGTTCTGATCTGATCTTCGGCATAGTGTGGAAGTTGTGGCGTGGTGGTGGACATGAAGTCGCCCACTCCAGCGATGCTCCATAACCCCAAGGATCATCGACCTCTACCTTTGGCGATCTGCGCGAGATCCAGACGTTAATCGCAAATGGAATCATCGATAGCGCAAGAAGAGCGGCCCCGACTGTCGAAACCATATTCATCACAGTAAAGCCATCAGTTGCGAGGTAGTCGGCGTATCTGCGTGGGAAACCCTTGATTCCAAGCCAGTGCTGGATCAAGAAAGTCGTATGGAAGCCAATGAAAAGTATCCAGAAGTGGATTTTTCCAAGTCGCTCATCAAGCATCCGCCCAGTCATCTTCGGCCACCAGAAATAGAACCCCGCGAACATCGCGAATACAACTGTTCCGAAGAGGACGTAATGGAAGTGAGCCACAACGAAATAGGAGGCTGAGACCGCGAAATCAAGTGGCGGACTCGCAAGGATGATTCCAGTCAGCCCACCCAAGAGGAAGGTGATTAAGAAACCGATAATCCAAAGCATGGGAGTTTCTAACGAGATAGACCCTCGCCACATGGTTCCGATCCAGTTGAAGAACTTCACGCCAGTCGGAACACCGATGAGGAAAGTCATGAACGAAAAGAATCCTAAGAGGACTTGTCCAGTGGCAAACATGTGATGCGCCCAGACCGCGACCGAGAGCGCAGCAATCGCAATGGTTGCAGCGATTAATCCCTTGTAGCCGAAGATAGGTTTGCGGCTAAATACTGGCAATATCTCAGAGGCGATTCCGAAGAACGGCAAGGCAAGGATATAAACCTCGGGATGGCCAAAGAACCAGAAAATATGTTGCCAGAGTAAGGCGCCACCATTGGCAGGATCAAAGATGTGCGAACCGAAAAGTCGATCCGACTCCAAAGCAAGCAGGGCCGCAGCAAGCGGAGGGAACGCTAACAAGATCAAGATTGAAGTGAGCAGCACATTCCACGAGAAGATTGACATACGAAACATCGTCATACCTGGAGCGCGCATGGTAAAGATTGTTGTTATGAAATTAACGCCACCAAGAATCGTCCCAAGACCGCTCACCGCAAGTCCCACGATCCAAAGATCCGAACCTATTCCTGGTGAATACTCAACTCGAGAGAGTGGCGCGTAAGCAGTCCAACCGAATGAAGCCGCGCCGCCGGGAGCAAGGAAGCCCGCGGTCGCCATCAGTGAGCCGAAGAAATAGAGCCAATACGAAAGCATGTTCATACGCGGGAAGGCCACATCAGCAGCGCCGATTTGTAACGGCATCACGACATTCGCGAATCCAACGAAGAGCGGGGTAGCAAACATCAAAAGCATGATCGTTCCGTGCATGGTGAAGACCTGGTTGTACTGCTCGACGCTCATAAATTGAAGACCTGGACGAGTCAATTCGGCTCGGATAAAGAGCGCGAGAATTCCTGCGAAAAGGAACCATGCGAAGGAAGTAACTAAGTACATGTGTCCGATCGTCTTGTGATCGGTGGTGGTGAGAAGCTTTCGAATGGTTTGACCCTTAGATGTCGGTCTCAACTTCGTCTCGCGGTTTCGCATATCCAATCCCGGAGTTGCGCTATCGATTGGCCTCGTCGCATATGTGGTCATGCCTCTGCTCCTTCAGCCTCTGGCTTCAAAGAATCTAAATAGCTCTGATATTCCGCTGGTGTCACTACTTTTACATCGAAGAGCATCTGTGAATGTTGGCGACCACAGAGGATGTTGCATCGACCCGGGAAAGTTCCAAGTTTTTGAGCGGTGAATTCAATCTGATTTTCAACGCCCGGAATATTTTGAATCTGAATCATGAATGCCGGAACCCAGAAACCATGGACCACATCGGATGCGGTGATTTTGAACCGCACCTTCTCCCCCAGCGGCATGTAAAGCGTCGGTGGTTGTGCAGGAGTTCCCGTGACAGTTGCCTCAGGCCCTGCTTCTTTATAGGTGAACTGCCATGACCACTGGATCGCGTTCACCGTGATGTCATGGACCTTGACGCTCTGATTAGTAACTGGAGTGACTTCTTTGATTTCATTCTGAGCGCGAGCGGTATAAGCAAAGAGCACGGCAACGATGATGAAAGGGATGACTGTGTAAGCGACTTCAACCGAGACGTTGTACTGAGTCTGTTTCGGAAATTCGTCGCTCTTCTTTCGATGAAAAACGATCGGCCAGAGGATGAGGATCAAAGTGATCACTCCGACTACTGCAGCCGCGAGCCAAGCACCTTGCCAGAGTCCCATTGAAGTGTCATTGACACTTGTGACGCCTTCTTCAAAGCCAAAGCCGCGAAGTTCATCGACTGAACATCCACCAAGTAGCGAAAGGAGAACGAGTGGAGAAAGAAGTGCGGCGCGTCGAAGGCGATGCATCATGAACGAAGAATATCGGCCCAGTTAGCGGGCGACTCGGCCGGCGAGTAGCCTTTATCGGGTGTCGCCCGTCACAGCAGATTTAGCCAAGAATTTCCAAGATCTTGCGCCGTTCTCGCCACCAATCCGAGAGAACCTTGAGACTTTTTTCACGCAGGGCGATAGTGACCCACGATCGATATTCGGGCCGGGCGCAGAGAATTCAATTCGCTTGGAAGCCAGCCTTCAAACTTTCTCTAGGGTCCTAGCCCTTCCACCGGAGTCGATTCACTTCATTGCCGATCGCGCCCTGGCCTTCACCCTCTCGATATTGGGTCATGCCAAAACCAATGAGTTCACAACGATTCGATACAGCGCAGTCGACAAGAAAGACGCAATCGCCGCGATAATTGAAGCTGAACAATTTGGAGTTGCTCGATCTCAATCCAATGTGGATCTCACTGGCTCGATTCGCTTTGGCAGTGATCCAGATCTTGATCTGGGAAAAACCCTCACCCTTTTTCAAATACGAAATGGCGAGACCGGAATTTGGCAAACATCTCTTCCAACTGGACCGTTGATTCTCGATGCCACCTCGCTCAACCCGCGCGCCTGGGGGACGACTCTCGCGAGGGAGTTACTGGGCACATCAAGTTTCTGGCAGAGCGCTATCTTTGATGCGACAAGTTGGGGTGGCCCACGAGGTCTCTACATTCTTGCCCTCAATGAGAGAGCGTCATGGCGAAATCCGCTTCCAACTCTCGATCCGAGACTCCCCAAATATGGCGCGAGTATCCCGTTGACTTTGATGAGCGCTGTGAAGTTAGAGGACGAAGTAGCCAGAGACTCATCACGAATCGATAAAGCAAATGCCCTCCTGCGACAAGAGCTACGCAATATTGAGGAGATTGACCTTGCCGGAGAATCCACTGGCGACAGATTGAGCATCTCACTCCTCAACGTTCCCGCAGACGAGTTAATGCGGCGACTTGCCATCGATCACTTCTTGGTCGACTCAGGATCTGCCTGTTCTGCCTCCGAGTTGGCTCCAAGTCATGTTCTTTCGGCGATGGGATTACTCACTCATGGCAATATCAGAATCCGGCTAAGGGACGAGAATCTTGATTCCGTAAGACCTCTGATTAGCTCTATCGCTACCCATGTTCACTCACTTCGAAATGAACTTCTCTGATGCGTGAAATCACCTGCCTCGGAATGAAGTGTCCCCTTCCGATAATCGAACTGAGTAAAGCGATGAAGAAGTATCCAAGCGAAAATGCTTTCCTCTTGAAAAGTGATGATGTCGCAACATTGCCTGACTTGAGGGCTTGGTCTCGAATGACGGGGAACTCAGTCCAGACTATCGACGCTGAGAGCTTTGAGATAAGACGAGGAACTTCTGGGCAATCGCTCTAGGCAATCGCTCTAGGCAATCGCTTTAGGCAATTGAAAGATGCGGCTCAATCTCCGCCGCCGACTGGGCGCCATAAGCACCAGCGAACCGAGCTAAGAACGAACCCTTAGTAAATCGATATTCCTGCGTTCCCTTTGTTTCGATGACATATGTGGCGATCATCGAACCCAGTTGAGCACAACGTTTTGGCTCGAGGCCCCACGCAATTCCTGCGAGATAACCTGATCGGAATGCATCACCGACGCCAGTCGGATCTACTTTAGCTTCCTCTTTCGGCACGGTGACATGTACCGGTTCTTGCCCTTGGCGCTCTACTTTTGCGCCATCACTGCTGAGGGTCACTACTCGAGTTCCCACTCGCGACAAAATCTCTGCATCACTCCAACCTGTCTTCTGCATTGCCAAGGCAAGCTCATATTCATTGAGGAAGAGATAAGTAGCGCCATCAATCAAAATCCTGATCTCATCTCCACTCATTCGTGCTAGTTGCTGTGATGGATCGGCAGCGAAAGGAATTCCAGCGCTCCTACAACTCTCGGTATGGCGGACCATTGCTTCAGGGTCATCGGGCGAAATCATCACAAGATCAAAACGCCCGGACTTCTCCATCACCGGTTCGAGTTCAATCTCCCTCGCTTCACTCATCGCACCAGGAAAGAAGGATGCGATCTGATTGAGCGAGGTATCGGTAGTCACCATATAAAGAGCGGTATGAAGCGTCTGGGAGACGCGTACATGCGTTGTATCTACGCCGTGTCGATTGAGCCACGCTTGATAGTCGTCCCAATCCTTACCAACCGATGCGATCAGGGTCGGACGAAGTCCGAGCATTCCCATACCGAAAGAGATGTTTGCTGCGCACCCACCTCGCCTCACATCGAGTCCATCGACAAGAAAAGAAAGTGAGACCTTCTCAAGGGATTCAGCTACGAGTGAGTCAGTGAACTTGCCGGGGAAAGTCATAAGGTGGTCTCGCCCGACTGATCCCGCGACGGCTATGCGCATTAGCTATGAGCCCCCAGTTGAATGTTGAGTGAATCTAACCTGAGGTAGAGAGTAACGAATGAAGCGTTGGGAGTTAGTTGAATGAATCGCCGCAAGCGCATGAACCTTGCGCATTCGGATTATCGATTGTGAAGCCTTGTTTCTCGATTGTGTCGACGAAATCGATACTTGCGCCCATTAGATACGGGGTCGACATCTTGTCTGTGACGACTCGGACCGTACCGAAAGCGACCACGGTGTCCGAATCTTCAACTTTGTCATCAAAATAGAGTTGGTAGCGAAGGCCAGAGCAGCCACCAGGTTGAACAGCAACTCGAAGGACCAAGTCGTCGCGACCTTCTTGAGCGAGTAGCGATGCGACCTTACCTGATGCCACATCGGTCAACTGGATTGTTGTGCTCACTGCAGTCTCGTTGCTCATCGCGCTTCTCCCTTGCTCATTACCTGACGACAATTTCATGCACGTTCTTGCTGGGCTCATAGTAGCCGCCCGACCTCTCGATCCGCTCCTTGGAATCACTCCGAGCATCGCGCCGAACTAGACTAGGAACATGTCTTTGCTTGAGTTCCTCTCGCGAGGGAGCGCGCCTGATCTAGGCAGCGAACGAGGCGTCTCTTGCACTGGGGAGCTTCCCGAGCCAAGTGATCCCGCTCTAGTCGATCGAGCCATCGCGGCAAAGACTGCGCTCGGTTCGCGATTGATGATTCTTGGACATCATTACCAACGAGATGAAGTAATTCGGTTCGCTGATATCACGGGCGACTCATTCAAGTTGGCTCAGGCCGCTGCCAGCAATCGCGAGGCGGAGTTAATCGTCTTCTGCGGCGTGC
>SYAN01000028.1 GCA_005787575.1 Actinomycetota bacterium
ATGACCTACTGCGATCGAACCGCCATAGATATTTACTCGTGGATCGTCATCGGCGATTCCAAAGTAATCGAGGAAAGAGAGAACTTGAATAGCGAAGGCTTCATTGATCTCGATAAGACCAATCTGATCCATCGTCATTCCAGCTTTTTCGAGGGCTTTCTTCGTTGATGGGACTGGTCCATAACCCATAACTTCTGGTTCAACTCCGGCAAAAGCGAAAGTGACCATTTTTGCTTTGATTGAGAGCCCAAGCTCTTTGGCTTTGTCCTCACTCGCAATGAGCGCAGCAGTCGCACCATCGTTGAGTCCAGCCGCATTTCCTGCAGTGACTCGACCAGCGGGACGAAATGGAGTTTTAAGCGCACCGAGAGCTTCAACTGTGGTTCCTGGCCTCGGTGGTTCATCGACCGTGGCAACACCCCAACCAAGTTCAGGTGTGCGAACTGCCATTGGAATTAAATTCTTTTGGATGACGCCTCTTTGATAAGCAGCTTGCGTTTTATTCTGTGATCCCACCGCATATGAATCGGCACGTTCTTTACTCAGATGTGGCAGTCGATCGTGAAGCCGCTCAGCTGTTGCACCCATAGAGAGGGCATCGGTATCGACCAATTTTTCGGCGAGGTAACGAGGATTGGGGTCAATGCCATCACCCATCGGGTGATTGCCCATATGTTCGACGCCACCGGCGATACAGAGTTGGTTGACGCCCATCGCAATCGAGCCCGCAAGAGTCGTCACTGCAGTCATCGCTCCCGCGCACCAGCGATCAATTGAATATCCAGGAACTGTATTTGGTAATCCCGCAAGTAGTGAGGCGCTTCGCCCAATATTCATTCCTTGGTCACCACTTTGCGTCGCGGCAGCAATCGCAACGTCGTCGATTTGATCAAGCGGCACATTTGGGTTTCGTTCAAGCAATCCGCGCATCGCTCGCACCATGATGTCATCGGCGCGAGTGCCTGCATAGAGACTTCCAGCTTTGCCGAACGGTGTGCGAACTGCATCGACAAGAACAACTCGTGGTTGCTTGGTCAGATGATTTTCCCCAGAGTGCTCTGAGTTATTGCCTGCCATTGCCTTTTCCAATCTTCTGTGCTTGCCGTGGATCTGGACCGTGGAACCTCACCAGGGTCACGGTTCATGTTACCCGTCAGTATTGACGCTGGATAGTCAGGCTTCGCCGCCATCCTCTGGCTTCGAGTCCGCTGGTTCATCCTTGATTATGAGCGGCTCGCTCTCTTGAAGCGCTCGCACAATGATTTCCGAAGCGAGGTTTACTTGCCATTCGCGCGCACCGATTTCCAAGAGAAACGCCTTGGCTGAATCGAGATCGAATGAGCGCTTCTCGCTGACCCAGATAAGTCTTCGGACAGATTCTGGGGATATTAGGTTCTCAAGAGGCATCTTTAGCTCATGTGCAAGTGATTGCAGGTGAAATCTCGCGTGAGTGAGACGGGCATAAGCAAAGGGAGCTTTCTCCCGCCAAACTTTCACTGGAGGGAGGGAATCAGTTGCCGAGCGCATCGGCGGAAGATCTCTCTCTGCGAGCAAGAGCCCACGAAGAATTGCTGCGTGCCACTTGCTTGCGTGTTCTGCACCTTTTCTTCGAGCACTCGGGAGAGTTCGGATGATCCCATCTCCGCCAGATTTGAATTGTTCGAGAGTCATCTGTGATGTAGCAAGAGCGAGATCTGCAATCGCAAGATCTGGAAAGACACGACCCGGTGCAATATCCACCTCGCGTGCAATCTCATCCCGCGTCAGCCAAAGTTCTCGAACAAGTGCGAGGGCACGACGACCTTTGACTTTATGCATTCCTGAAGTCCGACGCCATGGATCTCTTCGTGGCGCGGGAGCAGGGGCCTTAAGAATGGAAGCAAACTCATCTTCTGCGATGGTTTTCTTTCCTTGCGCTATCAACGCGTTCAAAACTCCCTCGTAGATATCTATCAGTACATCGACATCGAGTGCGGCATAAGCGCGCCATTCAGGATGAAGTGGTCGCATTGACCAATCAACTGCGCTGTGCTCCTTTGCGAGCGAGAGCCCTAGCAATTCTTCGGCCAGTGGCCCGAGGCCAACGCGAGGAAAACCTGCTAAGCGTGCGCCTAATTCAGTATCAAAGAGGTGATTGGGTTCAAGTCCGAATTCGCGAATACAAGGCAAGTCCTGCGTACTGGCGTGGATCAACCAGAGTTCCTCTCGAAATGCATCATTGAACTCACTGATAATCGCGCTTTGGCCACGAAGACCCATCGGATCTACGAGAAAGATCCTGCTCTCGCGCCTATAGAACTGAAAGAGGTATGCATGTGAGTTATATCGATATCCAGATGCCCGCTCGGCATCGACAGCCAAAGGACCTACGCCAGCCTTGAGTTCATTTATCGAGGAGCGAAAATCTTCTTTAGAAGCAACTAGTGGTGCGACTTCGACTCTCGCTCTGCGAAGTGGTGTGAGTGCTTTTGCTTGCGAATTGGAGTCATTTTCGCCGCTATTGGGCTGACTCTCGGAATCCATCAAAACTTCAAGCGATTCTCAAGCGATTGGGCGATAACTCAACGACGACGAGAGAGCGCAGTGACGCCATCGGGCAGGGGAACTATGCCGGCAACCATCTCCAAGAGGGCAAGCCAAGCCTTTGCATGATGTATCAGGCAAGCTCCATCTGTTGGAGTCCATGAACCTCGAATTTCAATCTCCGACTGGTCAGGTTGTGGTGCTAACTGACCAAATGACTTACTGGCGACACGAGTCACGGTTCCACTCATCGCAATCGCATGGGCTTCACTACTGTCAAGTGAATCTTCGAGCCAACTCCATCCAACATCGTTGAGTAACGGATCTGCTGCCATCTCATCATCAATCGGTGCCCGTACGAAAGTGACAGCACGAAATTCCCCCTGCCAAGCTTCTTTGTACTGGGGATCTGCTAAAAGGACGAAACGGCCAGTGGCAAGATAGTCATCACTCTCATCGATAGGACCAGATGGAATCTCTGCAGTAATAGCAAATGCGTGAGGGGCTAATTTCGAAGGTGGCGGAACTTCTTCCATGATGACTTCAGGACGAAGATGTATCGAGGAAATCTGATGGATGAAGTCATCGAAGTACTGCGGGATCATCGACATCAAGTGATAAATCTCTGAGCCGAGAGAATGGATTGAGAGTATGGAGAAGACACAAGGAAAGGGTAGAAGCAGGCGTGCCTAGGTAGTGGGAGGCGCGAGTAACCTTTCTCCCTCATGGCTGCCATTCTCGCTCTTCTCTCAAGTCTTCTCTGGGGAAGTGCGGATTTTCTTGGTGGCACACTCTCAAAGCGACATAGAGCATTTGCAGTAACAGGTCTCTCGCAAATATTCGGACTCTTGGTTGGTCTCATTGCGATGGCAGTAACTGGTGCATACCTTGCACCAACACTTGCATTCGATGGATTCTTTATCTCAGGCGCGATTGCGGGAATCGCTGGTCTCATAGGTTTGGTCTCGCTCTACTCCGGCCTTGCAACAGGAAGGATGGGAGTAGTCGCACCGATTAGCGCTCTATCAGCTCTGGTGCCGCTTGCGATTGCATTCATCGAAGGGGAGCGAGTAAGTCCGCTTCAAATACTAGGTATGGCAATCGCACTTGCTGGGGCATTCATGGCCAGCGGCCCGGAGCTTCGTGGCGCATCGATTCGACCAATACTTCTCGGACTCTCGGCCGCAATCTTTTTTGGAATCTCTCTGACATTTCTCTGGCAAGGATCAGAGGAAAATCCACTTTTGACTATGGTCTCAATGCGCATCGCATCAGTCTCTATTGTGATTAGCGTGGCACTTATTCTTCGAAATCGTGGCAGCTTCAAGAAGGAAGATATGCCAGCACTTCTCTTTGTTGGCTCTGCTGATTTTCTTGCGAACCTTACACTCGGTATCGCGACGACAAAGGGACTTGCATCTGTTGCATTTGTCTTTGGCTCACTCTTTCCGATTGTTACAGCCTTATTGGCATTCGGAATCCATAAAGAGCGGCTTCTGAAAGTTCAATACATGGGGATACTTGCAGCCGTTGCGGGTGTTGCGACTATCGCTGCAAGTTAATCACGTCGATACACCTCGAAAACGTTTTCTTCGTCATTCTCTACTGAGATAACTTTCCAATCCTTTATCTGAGAAAGGTCGAATACGGGGCTTTCGATATCATCACTTTGCCTGTTGGTGCGGGTGAGATGAATTTGCTCGATTACGCTCGCATCAATGAGTTGAATGAGTAGATCGGGTCCGGCTTCTATAAGAATCTTGCTTCCGTATTTCTTGGAGATTTCCAGGAACTCGACCTGCCAGTCCGAGATAACTCTCTTGCTTCGGGAGAATACGATGACCGGCAAGGCGCTTTTGTCGTAGGGCTCACTTCGGAGCGTTTCACCGCCTACGACAATGCAATCTGCCCAGGCCCTCAGTTTGTGGAAGCGAACTCGATCACCCGTGGAGCTCAAGCGGGCAGAGTTCTTACCCGCACGCACCCGCCCGAGGGGGTCGATGAGGATATTTGCTCGGGCTAGATAGTCAGGGCTCATGTCAGTGGTCGAATCTAGCCTTAGGTTCATGATTATTGATTGTGAATCTTGTTCGCTCTTCGATCCTGCAGTGACCGAAAATCCTGCCTGCAATGATTGCGTAGTTTCGGTGATCATCTCGATGGATTCTTTGACGCAGAAGATCAAACCTGAGATCCCTGATGAGACTGAGGAGGCGCTCGCGCTCCTCTCTTCTCGAGGAATCGTGCCCCCACTCCGCTTCAATCCTGTGAATTTTGGCTGAGTCCACGCTCAATCTGTGATCTCAGATTGAGGCTCTCGTGACTCGACCATTACCCTGCCACTCATGCGACGTTCTCGATTGCTCTCTGCTGCGCTCGCTCTCTTTATGGCGATCTCTCTGGCGCCGCTTGCAAGTGCAAAACAGACAATCGAAGAAGTTCGAGCTCAGGTAATCATCTTGCAGGAAGATGCCGCTGAAGCTGCAGAGGGCGCGCAGGCTGCGAAGGTCCAACTCGCGCGACTGCGAAAACAACTTCAATCAGTCCAGGCTCAAGAAGCAAGTCAACAATCTTCATTAGAAAAACTCCGCGGATCGCTTGGGGCGATTGCAAATGCGCAATATATGAGTGGGGGACTCTCACAATCTTTGGAACTTCTATTCTCCTCCGACCCGACTCTCTATCTCTCGTCAGCCGGTGCCTTAGAGACAGTCACTCGCGGAAAGAGCGTGCAACTTCGCAAATATGCAGTTGCAAAACAACGCCTAGAAGCTACCTCTATTACTGTGGAGCAGAAAGTTGCGATAGTTGCTGCAACTGAGGCGAAATTTAGAAAGCAAGCCTCGCTAGCGCAGTCAAAACTCGAAGAAGCAGAAGCGCTACTAAAGAAACTTCGAGCTGAGGATCGTGCTCGGTTGGCTGCCTTGAACAAGAAGGAGCAGGACGCTGCGCAGAAGAAATCGCTCGCTGCAGCGAAAGGTCTTAATGCGGTCTCAGGTCGTGCTGGATTGGCGCTTCGCTACGCTTTCCAGCAGATAGGCGATAACTATGTCTTTGGTGCTGCTGGTCCTACGAGGTGGGACTGCAGTGGATTGACCATGAGGGCATTCCAGACTGCTGGTGTCTCACTCCCACATTCATCAAGACTTCAATTCAACCGAGGGCTAAGCATTTCTAGAAGCGCGCTCAAGCCAGGTGACTTGGTCTTCTTCGGTCGTCCCATCTCGCACGTTGGAATCTATGTCGGTGGAAATCGAATGGTCCATGCGCCAAGACCAGGGGCGAGGGTTCAAATAGCGACTTTCGGAAGTTGGTTTGGACGAAAGCCCTACGTCGGTGCCCGTCGCCTCTAACTTTTCAGTACTCCTCATCACCAATGACTTCGGGCCAAGAGCCGGAGGTATCGAGAGTTTCATAGTTGGACTTCTTGAGCGGATGCCGAAGGGTTCCTGCATCGTCTATACATCGAGCCAAGAAGGTAGCGAAGATTTCGATAGAAGATGGCTAGGGCTTGGCGTCGAGGTAATTCGAGATCAATCCAAGATTCTTCTGCCTACCCCCCGCGTGGCGCGAAATATCAAGGAAATCCTCCAACGTCGAAGGATTACGCACATTTGGTACGGAGCGGCAATGCCGCTTGGTTTGCTCGATTCAGTGCTGAAAAAGCAGATGAGTAAGAAAGAAGTTGGGGCGATAGTACCTCGAAGCATCGCTCTCACTCATGGTCATGAAGTCTGGTGGGCAAAGATTCCACCGTTCTCATTTGCTTTGAGAAGCGTCGCTCGCTCATTAGATCAGATTGGTTATCTCACAAGCTATACGCGAGGTGAAATCGTAAAAGGTATCCATTCATCAGATCAGAACAAACTTCGACAGATTGCTCCTGGAATTGATATCAATCGCTTTCAGCCAGTTCGAGATCTCGAGTTTGAGAGATCTTTTCGCCAGCGCTACAAGCTTGAAGAAAAACGCCTGATCATCTCGGTCGGTCGTTTAGTTCATCGAAAGGGTCAAGATCGACTGATTGAAGCGCTCCCGAGAATTCTCCAAGAAGTGCCAGAGGCCCACGTGCTCATTGTTGGGGAAGGCCCACATCGCAAGGAACTTGATCGCATTGCCGCAAAGAATAATGTGGCATCAGCGATTACTTTCTTGGGGCGATTACAACTTGATGAATTACCCAAATATTTAAATTTGGCAGAAATGTTTGCTATGCCCTCAAGAGATCGACTCGCGGGCTTGGAGGTCGAGGGTTTAGGCATCGTCTACTTAGAAGCGAGCAGTTGCGCTCTTCCCGTGATCGTCGGGAAATCCGGTGGTGCAGTCGATGCATTGATTGAAGGCGAGACTGGCTTACTGGTTGATGGGGATAATGTCGAGGAGATAGGCGACGCCTGTATCCGACTTTTGAAGGAGCGTGAATTCGCCGCTTCTTTGGGAAGACGCGGAAGTGAGTGGGTCAGAGGCCAGTGGAGTTGGGATAGATGGTCGGCAGAATTCCAAGACGCCTTGCTTGGTTGATTGTCTCGACGCGATTTCTGGCACTTAGTTTGCGGTAAATCGATTGTAGATGTGTTTTCAAAGTACTCTCCGAGATGAAAAGCGTTTCAGCCATCTCTATATAAGTTTTGCCTGACGGTAGAAGTTGGAGAATCTCAAGCTCGCGTGCGGTAAGAGTCGTCTTCTCTCGTCGATAAGTGAGCGCTTGGTTCCAGTCCTTGCAGTGAAATTGTAACGGCAGTCTCGATGCGAGATCGATTGTGTCAATCAGTTCTGAAATCGGGGAGCCCTTATCAATAAATGCAGATGCGCCGTTATCAAAGGCCGCGAGCACATATTCGGGATGGTCATTCATAGAGAAGACCACTATTCCCATGGTCTGGGATAACTCTCTGATCCAGAGGACAAGTTCGAGACCTGAGTTATCAGGAAGATGAATATCAATCACCACCACATCTGGTGGTAGGAGAGCGATTCGAGCTTGCGCCTCAGCGAATGTCGCGGCTTCAGCGATCGTGTGGTTGCGCTCGCTTCCCTGGATTGCGCGCTTCACGCCCTCGCGAACGATGGCGTGGTCGTCGACTATGAGGAGGTTGAGCGAGCCCTTATCCATTCGCGGAGCCAAGCGATAACTTGAATCCACTATCAGTGGCGTCAAGGCTAGCTCCGAGAATCTCCAACCGTTCTCTGATTCCGACTTTCCCGAATTTCATCTCATCGACTCTGACTCTCGCATCTTTAGACACTTCTGGGCTGAACTCTGTGGCGATAACGTTATTGTGAAATGAAATCGTTGCGTGTGTAAACCCTTGATGTGCTTCTGCGTTGTTGAGGAGTTCCAAAAGTAGGTGGCCAAGTTCTGGCTCTTGGGGGAGATTTCGAAAACCTTGATCAGGTTCTATTCTGATCCGAGTTCTGGTCGAAAGCCAGCCATAAAGGTTGGTAGGAAGACCACTCCTAAGCCTATGAATCTCATTTCGTAACTCCGCGACGATTCGGCTAAGTTCAAGGCGGTTGGAGCGAAGCGCGCGCTTTGATGCGCCAGTGATTGATTCATCGCCAACAATCTCATCAAGAGAGTAACCAAGGGCAGCTAACGATTGCGCGACAGTGTCATGGAGATCACGCGCCAAACGCTGTCTCTCCAGAAGAATCTCAGCGGATGACTCCGCATGAGAATCAAGCAAAAAGGGCTGCGATCTCGGCTGCAAATTCCTTTGCGACGACGTGGCGCTTCACCGATAGCTTTGCGGTCAAGTGTCCGCCTGCAATCGTGAAATCGACGGGGAGAATCGTGAACTTCCTAATGGATTCGGCTCGGCTTACCGCCTTGTTGGCTTCATCGACTGCTGTTTGGATCACTGCGACCAAATCTGGGTCATTGACCAACTCTGCAAGCATTGCTCCATCTTTCTTATTTGCGGCAATCCAATTCTTGAGCGCTTCTTGGTCAATAGTTACTAGGGCAGCGATATATGGCTGGTTATCACCGACAACCATGCATTGACTGACAAGTGGGTGGGCGCGGAGTCGATCCTCAAGGACTGCTGGTGCGACATTCTTTCCACCTGAAGTGACGATCAATTCTTTCTTTCGTCCGACGATATAGAGATACCCCTCGTCGTCGAGTTTTCCAAGGTCGCCTGAGCGGAAATATCTGTCCTCAGTGAAGACTTCTCGATTAGCTTCGTCGTTCTGCCAGTACCCTCGCATGACGATTCCGCCCCTGATCAAAACTTCACCATCTTCAGCGATTTTGATTGTGGTACCTGGAATAGGTCGACCGACTGAGCCGACTTTATGCGCAGTGGTGAGGTTTAGCGTTGCACCTGCGGTTGTCTCTGTAAGTCCATAACCTTCGAGAACTCGAACACCTGCACCACGGAAGAAATGTCCAAGGCGAACACCAAGTGGCGCGCCACCGGAGATCGCGGCTTCAACTCGACCGCCTAGAGAGTGACGAATCTTTGAGAAAACCAATTTGTCGAATAGTGCATGCTTGAACTTCAAGCCGGCCGACATCTTTCCGCTATCTAGCGCTTCACTGTAGGCAATGGCAACGTCTGCAGCCTTGCGAAATATTGCCCCTTTGCCGGCAGCATCCGCTTTCGCTTCTGCACCGTTGTAAACCTTCTCGAAAATTCTCGGGACTGCTAGGACGAATGAGGGTTTGAATGAAGCCAAGTCAGGAAGAAGCCGAGTTAATGGATCGCTGCAGTGGGCGAGGTGTAATCCAGCTGCGACTGCGCCTATCTGAACCATGCGACCGAAGACGTGGGCGACTGGAAGGAAGAGAAGGGTTGAACCATTTGGCTTCATGAATAGATCGCTAGCTCCTGCGACAACATTTCCACACTCAGCAAGGAAGTTTCCGTGAGTGAGCTGGACTCCCTTTGGCTTTCCGGTCGTACCTGATGTGTAGATGAGTGTCGCGAGAGAATCTGGAGTTAAAGAATTTCTACGTGCATCGACCTCAGAATCAGGAACATCTTTACCAGCCCATGCCAATTGTGCGAGCACATTCTCGGTCATGGTCCAAACATTTTTGACTTTTGAAGAAAGAACGGGTGTCACTAGCTCCTTGTGAGCAGGCGTCTCAACGATGATTGCGATGGAGGATGAATCGCCCATGATCCAATCAACCTGCTCTGCGGACGAGGTCTCATAAATCGGAACCGTGGTTGCACCAGCGAACCAGATTGCAAAATCTAAAATGGTCCACTCGTAGCGGGTTCGCGCCATGATGGCGACTCGATCACCGGCGCCGACTCCCGATGCAATCAAACCCTTTGCAGTAGTCCGGACCTCTGATTCGAATTCTTTAGCAGAGACCTTCTGCCAGCCATCACCTAGTGGTCTCGAGAGCATGATGCGCTCGGGTTCAAACCAAGCGCGCTCTGCGACTAAGTTGGTGAGGTTGCCCGTTGTCGCATTAGGCACAATGGCCATGGTGGTGAATTCGGTCTTTGGAGCTGATTGCGAAGATGAGGTTAGAGTCATAGACAGAAGGTAGTCGGGGTTTGAAAAAAAAGGGAGGGTGGGGGCGCTTTAAGGGGGATAACGATTCGGTAATGTTGCGACATGAGCGAACTCTCCAGTAGCACGGTAACAATCGAAGCCCCAGCCGCCGAAGTCTCAGCAATTTTGAAGGATTTGGAGTCCTACCCTTCCTGGTCCACCTCAATCCGCGGTGTTGAGGTAAACGAGCGCGATGGCGCCGGAAATCCGACCAAGGTGAGAGTCAAAGTCGAGGCGGGTCCACTCAAGGACTCGGTTTCGCTCGACTACGACTGGTCGCAGGCTCCAGGCAAGATCGCGTTCTCACTGGAGGATGCAAACCTCTTGACCGAGATGACGGGGGCGTACATCGTTAAGGACAACGGCGATGACACCACAGATGTCACCTACCAATTGAAGGTCGCGATTTCCATGCCAGTGCCGGAGATGATGCGAAAGAAGCAAGAGGAAGCGACCATCCAACTATCTCTCTCGCAACTCAAAACCCGAGCTGAGGGCTAAGGCTTACATTGGGTAAGACCGAATGCCATCCAACAACATTGAATAACATTTCATGATAAAGACTCACTTGTGAATAACAAAAGCGATCTCTCAATAGGAATAGATATTGGTGGCACCAAGATCCTCGGTGGAGTTGTTGATTCACGGGGCACCATCATTGACAGCGAGAGGCGAGATACTCCTACCGAGGATGGCAGAAAGACCATCTCTGAGATTGCATCAGTAATAAAGAATCTCTCCTCGCGCCATCCAGTGAGTGAAGTGGGCGTCTCTATCGCAGGCTTCATGTCGAAAGATAGAAAGCGGATGGAGACAAACCCCAACATCTCAAATCTTGAAGGTATCGAGATTCACGATGAACTAGAGAAAGCAACTGGACTAGCGGTCCATCTGGAAAATGACGGAAATTCTGCGGCGTGGGGCGAGTTCAAATTCGGCGCAGGGCAGAGCACAAATCCGATGTTGATGGTGACAGTGGGAACTGGAATTGGTGGGGGATTAATCATTGACTCAAAACTTCTCATTGGCGCATTCGGAACAGCCGGAGAAGTTGGTCATGTAGCAGTCAAGCATGGTGGCGACATCTGTGGCTGTGGCATGCGCGGTTGCCTCGAGCAATATGCATCAGGAAATGCACTTCGAAGATATGTACGTGGCGCGATTGAATCAACCCCGGCTCGTGGAGCGAATATCTTGGCTAAGGGCGATGGATCGATCGCAGGGATCGAAGGTGCCCACATCACATCTGCGGCTCGAGAAGGCGATTCGATTGCGCTCGCAGCTTTTAGTGAGATCGGAGAATGGTTGGGTATTGGTATCGCAGGCTTTGCTGCCGTGCTCGATCCTGAGCGAGTTGTGATCGGCGGAGGAGTCATCGATGCCGGAGAGATCCTTTTGGATCCGATCAAATCAAGTTTGCTTCGCCATTCTCCAATGCGATCATCGCATCCGATGCCTGAAGTAGTTGCGGCAAAGTTAGGAAATACCGCGGGAATCGTCGGAGTGGCCGACCTCGCCCGGATAAATTAACCCGACTCGCTCTCTGATTGAGTCCATCAATTCCATAACTTCCAATGTTGCGGCAAGTGGTCTCATAGGAGATTCAATCAATCCTTCGGCAAGACAACGCTCGACTTCGATTGCTTGTTCACCAAGTCCCACATAGCCATCTTCAAAAGGGTATGGCTTGAAAGTTCGCTCACTCCCATCGTTTCCATAAATAGTGAAGGAACTAGGGGCATAGAAACTTCGCTCCACTTCGATTCGCCCCTTAGTGCCTGCAACTACAGCTCTAATACCAGTGGCGCTTTGGATTGTTGTGTGCAGTGTTGCCGTTGCACCCGAGGGATAGGAAAAGATCATTGATGTCTGGTCATCAATACCGTTTGCTGCAAGCGTTGCAACTGCTTCGAATTTTTGAGGTAAACCTAGGATCAAATGTGCGAATGTGATCGGATAAACCCCCAAGTCGAGCAGTGCCCCGCCGCCTAATTTGTGGTCGAGCACTCGGTGGTCGCGGCGCTTATAGAGCCATTGACCATGGTCTGCATCAATTGAAATGATTTCCCCGATTGCGCCATTGCTTATTTCATCTAGGAGCGCGATGACATGTGGCAGAAACCTCGTCCACATTGCCTCCATGAGAAAGAGATTCCTTGATCGTGCGGCTTCAATCATCTCGCGTGTCTGGTTGGCATTGATGGCAAATGGTTTTTCGCAGAGAACATGCTTATTGCCAGAGAGCATTTGTAGCGCAGCATCTCGATGGTGTGAATGCACATTTGCGATATAGATGACATCAATTCCTTCATGTTCAGCAAGAGATTGATATCCAGCAATAGCCTCTTTGATATCGAATTCCGTGGCAAAGGCTAGAGCACGGCTCTCATCGCGTGATGCAACCGCCACTATCTCGTGCGCGATACGCCCGCGTTGATTGATTATCTTGAGATCCGAGACGAATTTACGCGCAATCGAACCGGCTCCGAGGATTCCCCATCGCAAAGGCATAAAGGTAAGATTACGCCTCCACGCGTGATCTGAAGTTAAGTGTCGCCATCGCAATGTAGAGGGGAGTCAAGTGAGCCCGACCGTCTTCGCTTACACCCTGCTAAAGGCTTTTCTCTCGCCGATACTGATGCTTCTCTTTCGACCAAAGGTCACTGGACTTCGCAATGTCCCGACACTCGGCCCTGTGATCATCGCTTCCAACCATCTTTCATTTAGTGACTCGATTTTCATGCCGTTAGTGGTGCCACGAAAAGTGACTTTCTTGGCAAAGAGCGAGTACTTCACATCTCCCGGAATCAAGGGCTTCTTCAAGAAGATTGCATTCCACGCACTTGGGCAAGTTCCAGTGGATCGATCTGGTGGTCGGCGAAGTGAGGCAGCAATCGATACTGGTCTTCGAGTTTTGGCTGAAGGGGATTGCATAGGAATCTACCCAGAAGGTACGAGAAGCCCAGATGGTCGGCTATACAAAGGGCGAACCGGGATTGCAAGGCTTGCTATCGAATCCGGCGCTCCGGTCATTCCTGTTGCGATGTTCAATACAGACAAGATCCAGCCGACTGGGAGAGTAATCCCGAAGCTGCGCCAAGTAGCAATGGTCTTTGGTGAACCGATGGACTTCTCGGCGGCGGGTGATTCAAACGACCCAAAACTCCTTCGCAAAGTGACCGATGAGATTATGCGAACGCTGCAAAATCTCTCCGGTCAGGAGTATGTAGAGATGTACGCCTCTGCCGCTAAAGAGAAGATTGCGCGTGGCGAGGATCTAGAGGACGACTGAAACTACTCGTTTCCAAGTACTTCACGACGATCGGCGATGTACTTGCAGTGATTACAGCCATTTGAGACTTCGACAGGCTCACTCAACATAGTGATGAATTCGGCGAGGCGTGAGTTGAGGGCGTCGGGGTTTCGTTCAATTGGTCGCCAAGTGCTCTTGAGTTGAAGCCCGAATCCGCTTTCAGCATTTCCTCGGGGAGTCACTAGCGACCAGACGAAGAGTCCTAGTGCGCTAATTTTTTTTGGTTCACCTTTTGCAGGATTTTCCAGCGCAAATGCGTAAGCCTCAAGCTGGGGTGCGTAGAAGTCACTCTTATCTGTATCGCGCGCCTGGAATTTGCAATCAATGACACCGTAAGTGCCATCATCAAACTCCATCAAGATGTCATATTTGCCGCGGATTGCGAATTTGGTTGTTGCCCCGTCTATTTCGATCGGTTTTGAGACCACAAACTTCCCGCGATCCAAGACTTTGCCTGCGGGGATTGCTGGGTCCATATGATGGGAAGAGGCGCCATCGAAATATCTCTCTTGCATATCTGCTAGGTCACCAACCAGTGGCAAGAAGGTCGGGTTTTTCACACCATGGTTGTAATAGAGCCAGAGGCATCGATGACAGTCATTCCAGGCGAAGGTGAGATCACTAGGAGAGATGAACTCCCGGGCCTTACGTTCCTCGTTGCTCTTCTTGTATGTCGACGCTTCACTCATTTCCTGAGGGTCCTCTTCGCTCGTCAATCGATTGCGGGGAAGTGCTCCAAAGTGGCGGGCTCCCTGGCTGGGAACTATGCCACGATTCTTCTCTAGGGATCCGACAAACAGCCGAATCGCTTTCTTTCCGATGAGCCAGGTTCCAAGGACCCGTCTTGCGCGCCGAGTTGCAGAGTCGGTTACTGGTCAGTTAGGGTCTTTCTCGATATATCGAATCGATATATCGGTTGGCTATATTTTGACCCCGAATGGTCCCTCGCCAAAGGGATGCCAAAGGGATGCCAAAGGGATGCCAAAGGGATGCCAAGAGCGCGCGAGTAGAAAGTGAGCAGTTCATGAGGTCTCGGGGAGACTCGTTGGAGTTCGCTCTCCTTGGGCTCTTATCAGAGGGCCCACTGCATGGATATGAGCTGCGAAAAAGAATCGGTGCAATCTATGGCCCCTTTAGGGCGCTCTCGTTCTCAGTTCTTTACCCCGCATTACGAAGGATGGGGGAGTCTGGATTGATTGCCGAGAGTTCCCTCTCAGAGCGCGGTGGTCTCTCGCGGCGATCAAGAATCGTCTACGCAATCACGGAATTTGGTAGCAAGAGATTCGAAGAATTAACTCGAGTGGCCGGACCGGACAGCTGGGAAGATGAAGCTTTCGAAGTTCGCTTCGCATTCTTTAGCCCCACTCCGCCGAGTAACCGAGTTCGAATACTTGAAGGAAGGCTGCGCCGGCTACAGGAGAAGGCGGAAATTTTGCGATCTGATCTCGAACGAGATCCGATCGGCATGGATAAGTACCTCACCGAGTGGCGTCGTCACTCGCTGGAGTCGGCTGATCGAGAGATCGCTTGGCTGGAAGAGATGATCAAGAGCGAAAGGAAATCCGCGTGACCAATAGCAATGAAATTCGGGTGGCATTGGTGGGAGTGGGCAATTGTGCAAACTCTCTGGTCCAAGGAGTTACTTACTACAAGGACGCGGCAGCTGATCAAGACATCCCGGGTCTCATGCACCCAGTCGTTGGTGGTTATCACATCAGCTCGATCAAGTTCGTCCTGGCTCTCGATGTCGATGCAAAGAAAGTTGGCCTTGATCTCGCGGATGCGATTTGGGCGAGTGAGAACAACACAATCAAGTTCTCTGATGTGGCAAAGACTGGCATCACGGTCCAACGTGGAA
>SYAN01000029.1 GCA_005787575.1 Actinomycetota bacterium
TCTCTTCTTATGTTTAGTCTTCGGCCACGGATCTGGAAAGAAGATATGGAAAGTGTCGACCGAGCCGTCCTCGATAAGGTCAAGGATGAGATGACAGTCATCATTGATCATCCTTAGGTTCTTCAATTCATAGTCAAGCGCTCTGAGAATCAACGAGCCGATTCCAGGTTGATGGACCTCTATCGCCAGAAATCCCTTCTCGGGAAAAGTCCTTGCGATCTCAGCGGTCGCCTCTCCCATTCCGCTCCCTATCTCGACCACGACCTCTCTCTTCTCAGGAAAGAGTTGATGGGGGTTGAAGGATTCTGGATTATCGACAAGGAATCGCTCGCGATGATTTTCGATTGCTAGTCGCTGCGCCCTTGTCATTCGCGCTCCACGAAGTTGATAACTTCTGATCGAGGGGCGTTCCATGGGCGCTTACTCTGCCATTTTTCTCTCGCCTGGCCCCATTTATAGTTCTCCCCAGCGGATCAGCTGAAATGTCTAACTAAGGCCACCAATAAAAGGGGAATCTTGTGCCAGGAGTCAATATCTCACGCGCGGAGGCGCAGGAGCGTTCAAAGCACCTTTCAGTGGATGCCTATCTCGTGACCTTGGATGTCACTCACGGGAGCGAGAAATTCATTGCACGCAGTGAGGTCACTTTCACTTGTGATCAAAAGGGATACTCGACCTTTATCGATGCGGTTGGTCAGAAATTCCTGTCCGCAACGCTCAATGGAAAATCGATTGACGCTTCAAAGTGGGATGGAGAGTCACTATTCCTTGATGATTTGGATACTGCGAATCATCTAGTAGTCGAGATCGAAGGCGCGTATTCGAAGAATGGCGAAGGACTCCAGTATTCACTCGACCCCGCAGATGGCGAGGCTTATCTCTACTCACAGGGAGAGACCGCCTATATCCGAAGAATGTATCCGTGCTTCGATCAGCCAGACCTTAAAGCGACTTTTACGCTAACTACAATCGCTCCGAAACATTGGGAAGTTATTTCTAATAGCCCGGTGACCACAAAGACTGTTGAGGGAGATAGAGCGACCTGGATTTTCGGCATAACACCACGCATTCCCACTTACATCACCGCTTTGATTGCAGGACCTTATTCTCATGTTCACGATGTGTTTCAGGGCCAGAAGCGCGTGGATCTGGGCATCTATTGCCGCAAGTCATTGGCAACACACTTGGATCCCGACGAAATCTTCACTGTGACTAAGCAAGGTTTTGAATATTTCGAAAAAGTTTTTGGGCTTGCATATCCTTTTGAAAAATATGACCAGATCGCGGTGATGGACTTCAACTGGGGCGCTATGGAGAACTCCGGGGCAGTCACATTCCGGGAAGACCTTCTCGTATTTAGAAGCAAAGTAACCGAGCGGATGTACGCCGGACGTGCCTCGACAATCCTTCACGAAATGGCACATATGTGGTTCGGGGATTTCGTGACGATGTCGTGGTGGGACGATCTCTGGCTCAACGAGTCCTTTGCTGAATTCGCCTCATATTTGGCCCTTGCTGAAGGAACGCGATTCGTGAACGGATGGTCTGGATTCAATTCTGAACGTAAGAACTGGGCCTATCGCCAAGACCAACTCACCTCAACTCATCCCATTGTCGCCGATATGGTCGATATTGAAGCAGTCAATGCGAACTTTGATGGCATCACTTACGCAAAAGGTGCCTCAGTCTTACAACAACTCGTCGCACATGTTGGACGAGATAACTTCATCAAGGGGCTTCGCAGTTATTTCGAAAAACATGCTTGGTCGAATACCAATCTCAACGATCTCCTCGTCGAACTTGAGGCGACATCAGGTCGAGACCTGGATGCTTGGGTTGCAACTTGGTTGCAGAGCGCTGGAGTCAACACACTTCGACCAATGATCGAAGAAAAAGATGGAAGTTATAACTCCATCAAAGTCGCTCAAGAAGCGCCTCTCATCCCAGAAGGATCAAAGGAACTTCGCCCACATCGAATCGCAGTGGGCCTCTATGACCTCAAGGAAGTTGCGGGCAAAAGAGTCTTAACACGAAGAAGGTCCGAGGAGTTCGATCTCGCTGGAGCTTTGACTGAAGTGAAGGGAATTGCGGGAGAAAAAGTTGCCGACTTACTTCTAATCAATGACCGTGACCTTAGCTACGCCAAGATCCGTTTCGACGAGCGTTCCATCGCGACTTTGAAGCGAGACCTTGGGAAGCTTGATGACTCCCTTTCGCGCGCACTCTGCTGGAGCGCTGCTTGGGACATGCTTCGTGACGCAGAACTCTCCGCCAGCGACTTCGTTGAAATCGCTCTCGCAGGGCTCCCAGATGAAGATGACATAACTATCGTGACGAATGTCGCGCTACAACTAGTTACAGCAGTTGAGCTTTATGCATCAGAGAAGAATCGTGATGACCTGCGCGAAAAGGTCGCAGGTGCGTTTTATGCAATGCTCGACTCTGCAAAGCCTGGCAGTGATCACCAACTCCAGTTCGCAAGGGGCGCAGCCACTTTTGCATTCACTCCATCACAAAGGGCTCGTATCAGTGAGATGCTCGCTGGAGGAGTGAGTGGGCTCGTAATTGATGCAGACCTTCGCTGGCACTTCCTCACAAATCTCGTCGAAAAAGGAATTGCTACCCGCGCCGATGTTGATGCAGAACTCAAACGGGATAACTCGGTCACTGGGGAGAATGCGCATCAACTTTGTCTCGCAGCGTTTCCCCTTAAAGAAGCAAAGGCTGAGGCATGGGATTTGGCCATTGAGGGTGACCTAACCAATTCCAAGCGCGTCGCAACCTTGACGGGTTTCGCTCGACCACTACAGAGAGATCTGCTTGAAGCTTATGTAGATAAGTACTTCTCGATCTTGATTGATGTTTGGGGGCGAAAGTCTTACGAAGTTTCCAGCAAGATCGTCTCTATCCTCTTCCCTGCTTATATCGTCACCGATGCGACGCTTGCTAAGGCAAATGGATGGCTTTCAAGTGAAGGGAAAGATGCACCGACAATTCTTCGAAGACTCGTCATTGAAGGACGTGATGCTCTGGAGCGAGCGCTGAAGGTCAAGTCAATCGATCGTTAAAGCAAAACTAAGCTGCTTATTCGATTGAGGTAAGAACCTCTCGCTTCTCTTTATTGGCGCTGGTTTTGCGGGCTTCGGCTTCCTTTGATGCATATCGATTGTGCGAAGCTGAAACCAAAATCCAAACCAAGCCAGAAATTAGAAGCGGTGTAATGAGAAACCAAATCAGACCATCGAGAAGCGGAAGTGGTTCTCCTGGCATTGATCCATCCTCTTGTGTAATTCCGGAGGCGTTCGAGATTAGCGGCAATGCCACAGCATGAAATAATGAACTCATAGGGCTGATTCTAGTTACGCCGAGGCGCTGGCGACGCCGTATGGTTCAAGATAAGGAATCCAGCTTCGCTCGGCACGTGATGTACCCAATATCCGCCAGGCGACACCGACTGGTTCGCGAGGAAGAGTTCGAAGTTTCCACCCCAACTCTTTCAAAGTCTTATCTGCCTTAACATGATTGCACTTCTGGCAACAGGAAACGACATTCTCCCAATGGTGAACTCCACCGCGAGATCTCGGAACAACGTGATCAACAGAGGTAGCAGTTGCTTGGCAGTAGACACATCGTCCGCCGTCACGAGCGAAGATCGCACGACGCGATAACGGAATTGTGTGGCGATAAGGAATACGAACGAATTTATGAAGTCTTATGACTGCGGGCAGTGTGACTTCGCCACGTTCATAACGAAGTATTCGACCAGAATCTTCAACCGCAGTTGCACGATTATTAAGAACTAAAATGAGCGCGCGTCTATCAGAGACGACACCTAGTGGCTCGTAGGTGGCGTTCAGTACGAGTGTTCTGCTACTCCCTGACACGTCTTAAGGCTCCTTGTGACTCAGCGCGTGGCTCGCGCTGGTGGGCATATATTGCCGTAACGACCTGGCAAAGTCGGGATATTTTGATGAAGTTCCAATAAAGTCCTATCCCAGGGAAGCGGAGGAGCCATGGATTCTCTAGGTTTGAACGGGCGAGAACTCTTGGACTGGTTCCTCGGAGCGCCTCTACGAATTCTCATAATCATCGTCTTGGCCCTCGTTCTTCGCCAAATTGCCACCCGAGCAATCACCCGAGCTATGAATCGGGTCGCAAATGCTGACTTCGTCCCAGGCAAGAACCGCTCGCTCAATCGTCAGAAAGAACGGGCCCAAACCGCCGGGACCGTTCTTCGAAGCGTCTCCAACGCTGTGATTGCACTCGTTGCAATCTCAACAATCTTGAGTGAACTTGGAATGGACCTAGGACCTCTTATCGCCTCCGCTGGCGTCCTTGGTGTTGCAGTCGGTCTTGGCTCTCAAAATCTCATCAGAGATTTTATTGCGGGCCTCTTCATGCTCCTCGAGGATCAGTACGGCGTTGGCGACGAAGTAGAGATCCTTGATGTTCGTGGAGTAGTTGAATCAGTGTGACTTCGCATCACTTCCATCCGCGACAAAGATGGGTCGCTTTTGTATCTGCGAAACGGTGAGATTTTGAAACTAGGTAATCGCTCTAAGGGCAAGTAATGGCCTTTTCAATACGGCCA
>SYAN01000030.1 GCA_005787575.1 Actinomycetota bacterium
AACCGCCTCCTAAGCGGTAGGTCGCCGGTTCAACTCCGGCCAGGGACGCAAACAATTGAATTCTTGATTTGCAGCATTCTTCACGACTCAAGAATGTTCAATCTTGAAACGCCTAAGTGATTTCGGTGCCCACCAGTTCCATTCGCCAAAGAGACGCATCAAAGCGGGAACTAAGAATGCCCGAACCAAAGTCGCATCAAGCAAGATGGCGAATGCGACACCAAAGCCGAGCATCTTGATAGAAGTGACACCACTTGTCACAAATGCAGCGAAGACAATTGCAAGGATGAATGCAGCTGCTGTGATGATCCGAGCAGACTTCTGTAGTCCGAAAGCCACCGATTCGATGTTGGAGTGACCAGCATCATGCTCTTCCTTGATGCGCGAGAGAAGGAAGACTTCGTAATCCATAGAGAGGCCGAAGGCGACAATCGCAATCAGCACCATAGAACTTGTATCAAGTGTCCCAGTATTGATGAAGTCCCCAACTAGGAATCCAAGGTTTCCGTCCACAAAAATCCAGGTGAGGATACCCATGGTTGCCGCAAGAGAGATGAAGTTAAGGAGAACTGCTTTTATCGGAAGGAGAAGCGATCCGGTAAAGCCAAATAACATCACAAGGACTGCGATAGTCACCCAGAGCAAAATCCAACCTAAAGTCCTAGAGATTCCATTCTGTGAATCGGTGTAATCGGCAGCGACGCCACCAACGAGATGTTCAACACCAGTCGGTATTTCACGTATCTGCGTTATGAGTGCTTGACCCTCAGGACTCCTCGGCGGCATCGAATGAATGGCGGTCACTCGCACAAGTTCACCGCTAACTTGTGGTGGGCTAACTCGCAATATTCCTTCGACCCCAGCAAGTTGCTTGGAGAACTCTGCGACTGATGCTGGGTCAGTCCCGCCATTTGGGAAGATCACTTCAAGAGGATTGCTCTCTTGACCCGGAAAATTATCTGTAATGAACTTTGATGCCTGATACGCAGGATCACTCTTAGGTAGGACTCGGCTATCTACTTGTGAGAATTCAATTCCGCGAATGGGTGCGATAAAGAGTGTGAGTATGAGACCAGAAAGGATGACGACAGGAACAGGTCGCTTCATGACAAATCTAGCGATTGCTGACCAACGTCCCTCATCACTCTGTCGTATTGCTCGCTTTCGGACAAGTCCTTTGTTTACCTTCGTGCCAATGATGTGTAAGAGCGCAGGAAGCGGGAAGATCGCACCAATAACAGCTAGTGCCACGACTATCGTCCCTGCATAGCCCATTGATTTCAGGAAGTTAAGTGGGAAGAAGATGAGTGAGATGAGTGTGAGCATCACGACAAGACCTGAGAAGAAGACTGTCCTGCCAGCGGTCTTCATAGTGTTAATGATTGCTGTATCTCGGTCTGCACCACGCTGAAGCTCTTCCCGAAACCTATTGACCATCAACAACGCATAGTCGATACCCAGACCGAGCCCAAGGCCAGTCGTGAGGTTGAGTGCGAAGACGCTCACATCAGTGAAGAGAGTGAGGAGGTAAAGACCAAAGAAAGTTCCAAGGATCGCTGTCACACCAATAACAAGCGGCATCGCTGATGCGACGAGGGCACCGAAGATGATCACTAAGAGGATGAATACCAAAGGAATTGAGATCGCTTCAGCGAGCTTCAGATCATCTTGGATTCGGCCATTTATCGCGTTTGCGAAGATGGCATCTCCTGCTGTGCGCACAGTCAGGCCTTGGAATTCTCCTTCATAACGATCTTGGTAATAGCCACCGTTCTTGTCAATCTCGGTGAAGTCTGAGGATTTCAGATAGACGAAGAGAAAAGCTGACTTTCCGTCAGTGCTCCTCATAGAAGGCGGTTTGAGCGCGCTCCAATAAGAAAGGACTCGATCGGCGCTTGGCTCTGCTCTAACTTGTGATTCAAGCACTCGAGCTTTTGCTTCAACTTCGGCGTCATCCACTGAGCCAGTTGGGGTCGTAATAGTCATAACAACGAATGGGTCGGTAACGCCGAAGTTGTCTTCGAGGTACTCCCAGACTTTTGCTGAGTCGCTGTTGGGATCTGAGTAGCCGCCGGTATCGAATCGAGAGAAAACCTGTGTTCCTATTGTTCCGGCAAAGATTGTCCCGATGATCGAAAGCAGGAGTACCGCCTTGCTCCTACGAGCGATCAGATGACCAAGTTTGGCGAACATGACTCTCCGTTCAGTTGACTACCGTGAAAGCTTCAGCAATAATGTAAACAATGTTAACACCTCTTCGCAAGGGCTCGGACTACCATCATGGTGACCTTCGTGATGCTGTGATCCAAGTTGCCCGAGATCTGGTAGCAAACGAAGGTGTGAGTTCGCTCGGGATAAGAAGAGTCGCACTTCGAGTCAATGTGACCCCAGCCGCGCTCTACAGACACTTTGAGAGTCTTGAGCAGCTACGAGGTGAAGTCTCGGGTCGGGTCAGAAATGAGATGGCCGAGATGATGATTCTTGCCAGAGAGAAAGTCGGGCCCGCCACATTAAGTAAGACTCGTTCACGGGCGCGATTTTCTGCAATAGGAGATGCATACGTCGCGTATGCTCGAAAGTTCCCTAGACTTTTTGAGATCGCCTTCCTCACCTGTGATGCATTGCCTGAGACCGAAGAGAGCCTTGCTTGGCGCACGCTTGAGGAATCTCTCGAAGAGTTAATCAACTCTGGTTTGTTGGAGCGAAGAAAGAGTTTGAAAGCTGCCACTTTGGCATGGAGTTCTATCCATGGATTGGCCTCACTCGTTGCGTCTCAGACCATTTCCAATAAGGAGTATCCACTTTTTCGAAAGTCTGTACTTGATGGTGTACAAGATGCAGTCTTCGCTCGGTGATTCTTAAACTGAAGAGTCATATAAGAGAAATTCTCAGTATCTTGGGGATAATCCGAGCATGAGTGAGATTCTGCCAAGCATCACCTCCGATGAGATTGACCTCGAAAATGATGATTCAAAAAGAGAAGAGGAAATCAAGGGAGACAGACCACCTCATCACGAGGGATAAGTTTCTAGTTTGAAGTGGTTGTGCTTGATGAAGGAGTAGTCGTTGGTGTCGTCGAAGTTGAGGCGTTTGACGCTGGAGTAGCAGGGGCGTTGGCCGTTGAAGTGGATGAAGAAGTGGTTGAGTCGCTCTTTGCAGTACGAGAATCGGTTTTGTAGAAACCCGACCCTTTGAAAACTACTCCCACACTGTTATAGATCTTTCGCACTGGTCCTTGGCAGAGCGGACAATCTTTGATTGCTTCATCTGAGAATGCCTGAACCAACTCAAACTCATGAGCACAACTGGTGCAGAGATATTGGTAGGTAGGCATGAGCAGATTCTAGGAAAGTGATAAGAATCTGACTAATCGAAGGTGTTGCCAGCGTAGGCAACTTCATCAACTAGGGCGATAATCAGCGCATGAGATGGAAGTCAGCAATCACTACCTTGATACTCAGCTTAGGGATTGTGACAACTGGAATCTCGGTTGCTCAAGGCGTGGAGATTCTCACCACCTCGCCAGGAGTCGATGCGAAGGTGACTATCACTCCGAATTTCGTCACGGTCACGGCCGATCAAGATCTTCTTGATTTCGGAAACCAGCTCCCAGTCATCTCACCTTCGAACACAAGAGTTGATGATGGTTTGATAACGGTATCGGGTGCAACACTCTCAGTAGGTCTAAATCAGTTGACTGAGTCCGGAGATTACTTGGTTGAGTATGAAATCCTGGTGGAGAATGAGAGCCCGCTATTTGGGAATTTCTCCTTCACTTTTGAAGCACCTCCTGTGGTTCAACCAAATACGCCAAGTCCTTCACCCTCGACGTCGGATCAAGGCAGAGAAGTCGGAAGTTCCACCACTGACTACCTCGTCATCGCTTTACTTGTATTCGCATTCTTTGTGTTGCTTTGGCTTGCTCGATTCGCTCGTTCTACCTTTCGCAAGAAGTAGAAGAGATCGATCAGTATGAATCTTCTTGCAGAGTATCTTCCAATAATCTCTGGAAGCCTGGTTATCGGATATTTCTTTTATGCCTCACTTCTTCTACCCGAGCGTGAAGGGCAATTCCTCGCGAATGAATCTTACCGTCGCTTGGCCTATTTCTCGGCACTCACTTGGTCGTTTTCGAGTGCGCTCTTAATCATTACCTCACTACGTGAAATCATCGGAACGTCATTTGATCTTCAAACCTTGCGCTCTTATTTGATCCAAGTCTCGTTAGGAAGACTCCAACTACTTCAACTGCTTGCGAGCCTTCTCTTGGTAATCATCATCCGAAGAGTTAAGAGAAACGGTCCTGCAGTAGGTGCATTACTACTTGCGCTTCTAGGACTTTGCGCACCATTAATCGAGAGTCATAGTGGTGATGCGGGAATGCATGGCCTAGCAATTGGTTCGATAATCATTCATCTCTCTGCCCTTTCAATCTGGATTGGCGTTATTGCAGGATTCTTGATGATCTCGCAGGAAACTTTCATGAAAGTCAATCAGCGCTGGCGAGTGATAGCTCCTTGGATCGTTATTTCGGTTCTGGCGAGTGGCCTGTTGAATAGTTGGACTCGCATGAATTTCCGAGATGCATTCGATGGAGATTACGCAAGAATTCTTACTCTGAAAGTGGCGCTAGTGATACTCGTTCTTGGCGTAGCTTGGTACTTGAGAAGAGAGGTGCTTCGCAGAGCAATCAAAACGAAGCTCATTGCATTGGAATTCGGATTCCTTGCTCTCACTTCTCTCGTTGGCAGTTGGCTCTCCAGGACTGAACCCCCAATACGTGGCGACATCCCCTCCCCAGAGGATTTACGTGCTTTAGGTCTGACGGGATTGAGGTTTCCAGATGAACCCAACCTTTGGCGCCTTGTCATCTCATATGAAGCGGATGGATTGATGCTCGGCGCACTTATCTTCGTCACTGCGCTCTACATATCGGCAGTAGTGCGACTGGCAAGACGCGGAGTGAAATGGCCAGTGGGTAGGACTATCGCATTCGCCCTAGGCATCTCGGCAATTGACTTCGCTACAAGTGGCGGTTTAGGTGTTTATGCAAACTTCTCTTTCTCACATCACATGATGGCGCACATGGTCCTCGGCATGATTGCACCAATCGGAATAGTCCTCGGCGCTCCAATAACTCTTGCACTGAGAGCTTTACCTAGCGGACGCGATGACCAAGAGCGTGGTCTTAGAGGATTATTGGTGAAGGCGCTCTCCTCAAAGGCAGTCGTAATTTTCAGCCATCCGATTATTGCCTTAGCAATATTCGATGGTTCCCTCTTCGTCCTCTATTTCACTTCAATCTTTGATTCATTGATGGGAAGTCATATCGGCCATCTTCTGATGAGCCTTCACTTCCTTCTCGCAGGCATCCTCTTCTTCCACGTCATAATCGGAATCGATCCGAGACCACGACAGTATCCACACATTTTTCGCATTGTGATTCTCTTCGCGGCGATGAGTATCCATGCATTCTTCTCGATCTCGTTGCTCTCAAGCACCACATTGATTGGCGTGGATTATTACCAAAGTTTGGCCACCCCTTGGGTTTCAGATCTTTTGGCAGATCAGAGGATTGGCGCCTCGATTGGCTGGGTCATGGGAGAGATTCCAATCCTTCTCTCCCTTGTCGCAACGTTCCTACAGTGGATCCGCTCCGATGAGCGCGAAGCACGCCGAATCGATCGCGCCTCCAATAGAGCGAAAGCCCTCGGCGAGAAAGATGAGTTGGATCATTACAACGATTATCTAGCTCGACTTGCCAAGCGAGACGAAGAACTGGGTTAATCAGCCCATGGATGAACTATTCATTCTGCCGCAGGAGTATCGCGATCTTCGTGCGAGTGTGCGAGCTCTTGCAGAGAAGAAGATCGCGCCATTCGCAAAGACTGTTGATGAAGAGGCGCGTTTCCCGCAAGAAGCTTTCGATGCGCTTCAGAGCGCCGGCCTCGCGGCAGCACACGTACCGACAGAATTTGGTGGAGATGGGGCGGATGCGCTTGCGGTTGTGATCATCATCGAAGAAGTGGCGAGAGCATGTGGCTCGTCCTCTCTGATTCCTGCAGTCAATAAGTTGGGATCCCTGCCTCTCATCCTCGCCGGAACTATTGAGCAGAAGAAGCGATGGTTGACAGCACTGGCACAAGGAAAAGGTTTCTCCTATTGCCTATCCGAATCTGAATCTGGGTCAGACTCAGTCTCGATGAAGACCAAAGCAATTCGAAAAGATGGAAAGTGGATATTGAACGGAAGTAAGAAGTGGATCTCAAACGCAGGATTCTCCGACTTCTACACAGTTCTCGCAGTGACAAACCCAGATCAACGATCGAAAGGAATCTCCGCCTTCGTCGTCGAGAAGAGTGATTCAGGAGTTTCATTCGGCGCCCACGAGAAGAAGATGGGGATGCGGGGATCGCCAACTCGGGAGGTTTATTTCGACGATGTCGAGTTGGATGAGGACCGGTTACTTGGTCAAGAGGGCGAGGGTTTCGCGATTGCTATGCGCACCCTTGATCACACTCGCATCACAATCGCAGCGCAGGCGCTGGGTTTGGCTCAAGGAGCTTTTGAGACGGCCGCCCGATATGCGAAAGAACGCAAACAATTCGGCAAGCCCATCTTTGATTTTCAAGCCATACAGTTCATGTTGGCAGATATGGCGATGCAGATCGAAGCCGCGCGACAAATCACTTATGCAGCAGCAGCGCGGAGTGAACGCGGTGATGAGGACCTAACTTTCTTCTCGGCTGCATCGAAATGTTTTGCTACCGATGTAGCAATGCAGGTGACGACCGATGCAGTGCAAGTCTTGGGTGGTTACGGATATGTCAATGATCATCCAGTTGAACGGATGATGCGTGATGCTAAGTTGACTCAGATCTATGAGGGGACCAATCAGATCCAACGCCTCGTGATGTCGCGACATCTAGATAAATTGATGTAAATCAAGCTCTCAAAGGTATTGACCTGGATTAATTTCTTTCCCACAATTCAACTGTGAAGCTCAAACCATTTCTCACTCTCACTTTCTTTTCTTTGCTCCTTTCACTTCTCGCTATCCCAGTGGGTTCGGTTATCGCCGCAGATGATTGCGGCTTTGGAAAGTCACGTGACTTAGGTGAGGAGATAGAGGATGAAGATGGAAATCTCATCTACAAACTCCCTGATGGTTCGAAGATAACTCAAGTCGATGAAGAGAGTTATGAGAGAGAAGATGGGACACCGATCGAGTATGGGAGTTGGGGTGAATGCAAAGCAACGAGTTGGAGCGAAGAAGAGAACGAAGGAAACGCAGCTAAGTTTTTCTCAGTAAGCATGCTCTCGGATGAGGAGGAGGGAGTGACAAACGAGTTCTCATCGATTCTTCTCACCTGCGAGAAGAATCGATTGACGGTCGAAGTCAATGTGGAGGATGCGAGATCGGCAGGCTCAAGGGGCAATGGTGAATATCGAGTGGATCGACTTCGTGTCAAGAAATTTCAATACCTTTCAAGAAGCGGTGATGAATCGATTGCGATCGTAGACACAAAGACTTTCATCAACGATCTGATTAAGGCGAAAAGTAAAGTGGCATTCAAAATCCCGACTAGTTCCGGGAATTTCACCACGGCTTTCCCCAAGGGGAATTTAGAAATCTTTAGATCGAAGTTTGCAAAGGCGGGATGTAAGTTCTAGTTCAGATTTGAGAGAGCGCCGCTGCGATTCGATCGATCGCATCTTCAAGAATCTCACTGCTCGTTGCGAAATTGATTCGAATGAAACCTCGTCCGCCTGGTCCATACAAGGCTCCTGATGCCACGGCAATCTTTCCGTGCTCAATCATGAGGTTCGAAACATCGTCAATCTCTCCCTCTTTCAGAACATTTCGAAGGTCAAGCCAACCGAAGTAACCTGCATCTGGTTTGCAATAGATAACTCCAGGAAGTTTCGCTGAGACGAGCGTCGCCAAGAGATGCCTCGCACCATCTAAGTAACCGATCACTGCATCAAGCCAAGGCTCACATTGACCATAGGCAACACTTGAAGCAATCGCACCGTAGAGGGATGCACGAGAGTGAAGGGCATGAGGAAGCCGATTCAGTATCGCTTCACTCCTTTCACTCTGCGCGACAATCTGTGCGCATTTGAGGCCAGCGAAGCTAAATGCCTTGGTCGCAGAGACGAAAGAAATCCCAACATCCCTTGCTGTATCCGAGATGGATAAGAATGGTCTATATCTCTCTGCTTCATAGATTAGAGGAGAGTGAATCTCATCGGAAAGGATGGTCACGCCATATGTGCCAGCGAGTTCTGCAAGTTGGTGAAGGTCTTCATCGGGATAGATGGAGCCGACCGGATTATGTGGATGACAGAGAATGTGCAACTTAGCGCCATCGCGGTAACCGGATTCGATGAGATTCAGATCTAGGCGATAGGGATCGCCCGGGGATTTCGGGGGAAGCAGTGGCAGATCAAGTGGCAGAGAATGAATTTCTGCGATCCAGTTGAAGAAATTGTAGTAGACCGGTGTATTGATGATTATCTTCTCACCGGGTTTTGCGATTAGGCGTGCAACTTCTATCACTGCAACGCCTACATCTGGGGCAATGCGTACTTCTTTTGGAGCAACACTCCAACCCCAACGATTAGAGGCGAATCGGGAAAAATTCTCCCCAAGCTCTGGGATCTCGCCTAAATAACCTGCATCAGAGTCCTGAATTAATTGAGTGATTGCATCTTTGATTGGTTCTGCCAACTCGAAATCCATGACAGCAAATGGCATGGGAAGAATTTCTCGAGAGAAGGCGCGCCACTTCTCTGACTTTCTTTTCTGAAGATGTTGAAGTGCCGCAACTTTAATCTCAGGTCGTTGCGCAGACATACGCGAAGGATAGGTGGTTATTGATCTGTCGTTTTAAAACGGACCAAGATCTCAGGCAGGGCCACGGCATCTACCCGGATGTCGTGCTCCTCACTAGGCAAGGACTCACCGAATAATTCTTCATCATGAAGTAACGCGACTTTCCAAGCCGCCCTCGCTTGAGTTCCTTGGGCCAAGGCACGATCGTAGGAACCTCCACCTTGACCGAGTCGCACCCCACTTCGATCAACGCGAAGTGCGGGGAGTATCACGACATCGAGTGAGCCCGCGAAAACTTCACCTATTGGCTGCATCAAGTTCTTGCGCTTCTTGTCTCGCTCGAACTCGATCTTTGGCTGCCACTTGATCCAGGTAATCAGACCTTGCGAGTCAGTTCGTGGCAAGAGAAGTTCTTTCCCAAGAGAAATAATCTTCTCATTGAGAATCAGAGTCGATGGCTCATCGCCATAAGAAAGGTAAGAAGCGATGGTTCTCGCCGTCGAGATCTCTGTAGCCCGAAGCAGGTGTAGCCAGTCTCCACCGATAGAACGTTGACTTCGTTCGAAGCGAAAGCGAGTTCGAAGTTCTTGCTTATTCATTGATGCGAATGAACTCACCAACCAACTCTAAAGTCTCATGAGGTAAAGTCCGATTATGCGCGTGGGTGATTTCGCAGCGACAGTGCTCGACTTAGCAAAGCCTCTTACGCCACTTGATCTCCCACTTCTTGATGCCCATGGTGCGACTTTGGCCAGTGATGTCAGAGATGGCGACAGACTCTTGCTTCCCTCTGGAGTGCGCATCAGGTCGACGCAGATTGCACTTGCTGCTGCTTCGGGACTTGTTCAACTTCCAACCCGACCACAGCCACGGGTGGTAGTCATCGCACTGGCTGATATGGCATCGAGCAGCGGCAGCGGTGCCGAAACAAACTCATTCCTCCTTACTACTGCGGTCAAAGAGGCCGGCGCCTACGGTTACCGAGTCCTGCTCCAGGCTGAGACTCAGTCACATATCAAGGCGGTGATTGAGGATCAATTAGTGAGAGCTGATCTTCTCTTGATCACTGGTGATGTTGGGGATCGAGCATTTGATCAGATACTCGAAGTTCTATCACGAATCGGGGACTTCAACTCTGTTGATGTGAAATATGTCCGTGGTGGACGCCATGCATATGGTGTGATCGGTCCCGATGCAACTCCTGCTCTTCTCTTTCCTGGTGATCCGATAGCTGCATATATATCTACTGAGATATTTGCTCGCCCCATGATCAGAAGCATGATGGGGCTCTACGATCTACATCGACCAGTAGTAAAGGCACGATTGCAGTCAGGACTTTCCTCCGTTGAAGGCTTTCATGAGTTCCTACTAGCTTCACTGGATCGTGAGGCTGGATCCGTTAAGGCGCTAGAAGATCAATCAAGTCTCATCTCACTTGCTGAAGCGAATGCACTGATTGTCGTATCTCCTCTGGATATCGAAGTGAAATCAGGGGACGAAGTAGATGTGATCATGTTGGAACGAAGATATCTGTGAAAACGAATCTAATCGTCTCCTCTAGCGGAAGAGTCCAACTACGGCCGCTTCGGCTGCGAGATCGTGGTGAGTGGCTTCACCTCAGGTCCCGCAATCGCGATTGGCTTAAACCCTGGGAAGCGACCTCACCAAGTCTGATCAACTTTGACCCACCTTCATTCGGCCAACTAGTGATGTACCACCGACGCGAAGCACGAAACTTAAGGGCTCTCTCCTACATCATCTGGTTCGAGGGGAGCATGGTGGGCCAGATAACCATCGGCGGTATTGCCTTCGGTGCGCTTCGTGGTGCTCATATTGGATATTGGATCGACGAGGGATTTAGTAATCGTGGGATAACTACCGAGGCTGTGGTCGCCATCACCGATTTTGGCTTTCAATCTTTGAAATTACATCGTATTGAGATTGCACTTCGCCCCGAGAATGAAGCATCAAAGCGGGTTGCCGTGAAGGCTGGATTCGATTTTGAAGGAATCAGGCCACGATTCCTTCATATAGATGGTGCATGGCGCGATCACATCGTCTTTGTCAGAGAGAACCCATCCGTCTAAGACTTTTTCGAAACTCTTTTCAATCAAACCACACCACAAATAGTTGATTCGAAATACCCGAAAAGTCCGAATACTCCATTTATCTTTATCCCCCATGGGAGCAGGTTTCATCTACCTCGTCATCGTGGGGCTATGGGTCGCCTACTTCCTTCCGCGTTGGATCTCATCGCACGAAGAACATCTCGGTCGATCGATAGATCGCTATCAAGCACTGCTTGACGCAGTCGGTCGAACTGCCACAGGCGTTGCACCTGTGAGAATCTCTGAAGCCGAGAGAGCAGCGCGACTTCAAACTCGAAGAGTCACATTTCTTGCGCTCGCCACTTTATTGGCAGTCACCATACTGTTGAATGTGCTTGGCTTACTCTCACCGTCGCTTCTCTTTGTTCCGATAGTTGGATTCACCGCCTACGTTCTCGTTGTTCGTCGACAGAAATTGATGGATCTGCGAATAAGAGAGAGCGAACTTCTTCAGGGAACATCTGCAAGACTTCAAGTTATCTCAGAGCAGAGGCAGAATGAAGGTTCACTCAACTCCGCGATATACCGTTCGAAGTATGCCGAGTTGATCGTCTCGGTTCAGGGTGAGTCAGAGCAAGAGCAGTGGACTCCACTTTCAGAGCGAGAGAGTTATCAATCGAGTGGAATCGTCTTGCTTCCGAAGGGATCTGCTGGCTCACGAGATACCTGGCAACCAACTCCGGTCCCTGCTCCTACTTATCTTTCGGCATCGCGAGTCGCTCCTGCTCGACGAGTCATTGACCTAACGAATCCTGGTGCATGGAGTAGTAGGAATAACCCACAGAGTGTTGATGAATTGGCCCAGCTTGAGCAGGAGGCATTAGCGGCTATTGCGCCGAACCCAGATGAGATCTTTGACCAAGAAGTGGCAGAAGAAGCCGCTTCGCGAATCTCTCGACTACGTAGGGCGAATTAGATCCAACTCTCTAACCACATCCGCGCTTGCCACTGGTCATAGCTGATGATGCTTCCGATCTGAATCGGGAGGAAATAGATGAAAGTAATGAAAATAAGGGTGAATCCAAGGGTTATAACCATCCGGGCGCGGTCATAGTGAAGAAGTAATTCGTTTGCCAGATAGGCCACTGCCAAGATCATGAAAGGGAGAATCACAACGGCATAGAAAGTGAACATGGTCCGATCCGGGAAGAAGAACCATGGGAGATATCCAGCAATGAATCCACTCAAGATCAGAGTGGATTTTTTCTCTCTGCGATAGAACCAATATCCAATTAGCGATGCGATTGCGATAGTGGCAAGCCACCAAAGTAATGGGTTACCGAGTGCAAGGATCTCTTGAGAACACTGATCGGATCCACAACTTTTCGGGCTCTGGTAGAAAAAAGAGGTAGGCCTTCCCATCACCAACCAACTCCAAGGATGTGATCTGTAATTATGATCAACGCTAAGAGTGCTATGGAAATTGTAGATCTCACGGTGATAGTTCCAGAGTGCAACAATCGGGTTACCACTTGAATCGCGCGCCCAACCACGATCTGAGATAAACCAGCCCATCCAAGAAACTAGATAGATAGAAACTGAAATGAGATTAGCGCCAATGATCTTCACTGACTCTCGTAGTGGATTTTGGCCCTTTAGATTTCTCAAGGCGCGGATAAGAGCAAGAATCGTGAAAGCGGCTATAAAGTAGAGAGCACTCCACTTCGTTGCAAAGGCGAGCCCAAGCGCTACTCCCATCAGAAGATATCTCTTGCAAATCAAGAGATAGAAGGAAAGCAGTATGAAGAAGGTCAGTGTGTTATCCAATAAGGCTGTCCGCGACATCACGATTGCCAGCCCATCAATAGTGAGAAGTGATGCGCAGAGCAAAGCAACGGTCTCAGATGAGAAAAGTTGTTTCGCGATCAAATAGATCATCAGGACACTGGCCACGCCGATAAATGCGCCTGCCGCTCTCCATCCGAAGGATGAATCCCCGAATATCGCTATCCCTAGGGCAATGAGCCATTTTCCGATTGCTGGATGAACAATGAATTCAGGATTACTTCCGGTTACCTCGACTCCATATTTGAGGAAGTCGCGGGCACCGTCGACGTAGTAGAGCTCATCAAAGACGAGTGAATCGGGTCTACCGAGACGATAGAAGCGAACGATTGTGGCGCTGACCAAGATCGCGACGAGTGCGAGCGAAGGAATTCGTCGAAGCCATTGAAGTACCTGGTGAAGCATTAGCCTATTGTCCGTTATGGCGCCACTAATCGTTGGTTGTTCCCCGATCGGAAATCCAGATGATGCCTCGGTTCGGCTTCGTGAGGCAATCGAGAGTGCGGATCTCATCGCAGCCGAGGACTCAAGGAAGTTCTCACGCCTTGCAACCGACCTTGGCATTCGATACCGAGGTGAAGTGATCTCATTCTTCGATGGCAATGAGTCAAGTCGGACCAATCAACTTCTCAAAGAGATTGAATCGGGTAGAGCCGTTCTTTTGATCTCAGATGCGGGAGCGCCTACGGTCAGTGATCCGGGATTTCGATTGATTAGCGAGTCAGTCAAACGCCAACTCCCGATCGAAGTTCTTCCGGGGCCGAGTGCAGTTATAACCGCACTCATTTATTCAGGAATGCCTACAGACAGTTTTGCATTTGACGGTTTCATCCCGCGAACTGACCTTTCGCGTCGGGCGTATTTCTCTCGCTTGTTGGAAGAGAGAAGAAGTTGTATCGCCTTCGAGTCACCGAAGCGTTTGGCAGAATCCCTCGAAGTCGCCAGTGAGATCCTGCCTGCTGATCGCGAGGTTGCAATCTGTCGTGAATTGACGAAGGAATACCAAGAGATATTCCGCGGGAATATCGAAGTTGCGTTGAAATGGGCAAGAGATCGCGAGGCCAGCGAGGGAATCAAAGGTGAAGTTACCGTTGTTTTCTCTCCCGCGACTGAGATCTCGCAGGTGAGTGATTCAGAGATCCTTGCACTGGTTGATCAGTTCCTTGAAGATGGGCTATCAGTACGAGATGCGGTGATGGAGAGTTCGAAGCGACTTTCGATACCGAAGCGCTATGTCTATGACCTCGTCATCAAGCGTGAAGAGTGAAGTTAGACTTTCACTATGGCTAAGACTTTCTATGTGACTACGCCTATCTATTACGTCAATGATGCGCCACATATAGGTCATGCCTACACCACGGTCGCAGGTGATGTCTTAACGAGATGGCATCGACTTCGGGGAGATGATGTCTTCTATCTCACGGGGACTGATGAACATGGACAGAAGATTCTTCGAACTGCAGAAGCGAATCAAAGCGATCCCGGGCAGTGGTGCGACCGACTTGTCGAGTCAGCTTGGAAGCCACTCTGGAGAGAACTCGATATCGCCAATGATGACTTCATTCGTACTACCGAGCCTCGGCACACCGAGCGGGTTCAGCGATTCCTGCAAGGTTTGATGGATAAAGGTTTCATCTATGAGGGCAAATACGAGGGCCTCTATTGCGTTGGTTGTGAAGAATTCAAGTTAGAAGGAGATCTACTCGAAGGTAATTGCAAGATTCATTCCAAGCCGGTCGAACGACTCTCTGAAACAAACTATTTCTTCAAACTTTCAGCATTCGTCAAACCGCTCCTTGAACATTATCGAAAGAATCCTGAGGCTTGTTCGCCAGATAGCGCCCGCAATGAAGTGATCTCCTTCCTCGAAGGTGGAGTGCAAGATCTCTCAATATCGCGATCAACATTCTCTTGGGGAATTCCAGTGCCTTGGGATAAGAGCCAGGTGGTCTATGTCTGGTTCGATGCTCTTTTGAACTATGCCACTGCAGTCGGACTCGGCGAACCGAGTGATAGTCCACTTGGAAAGATGTTCGCTAAGACTTGGCCTGCGGATGTGCACCTTGTAGGTCGAGACATACTGAGGTTTCATGCGGTGATCTGGCCAGCGATGTTGATGGCAGCTGGACTTGAAGTGCCCAAAAAGGTCTTTGCACATGGCTGGCTCTTGGTCGGTGGCGAGAAGATGAGTAAGAGCAAGCTCACTGGTATCGCGCCAAGTCAGATTACTTCTCATTTCGGTCTGGATGCTTTTCGTTACTACTTCCTCAGAGCAATCCCTTTCGGAAGTGATGGCTCCTTCTCTTGGGAGGATATGTCAGCGAGATATACCAGTGAACTAGCAAATGATTTCGGGAATCTCGCCTCTCGGGCAGCGGCAATGATTGAGAAATACTGTGATGGGAAAATTCCTGAAGTAGATCGTGACGAGAGCCTCGCAACTTCACTCGCTGAGACTGTGAAAATCGCTGATGCTGCCTTTGGTCGATTGGATTTTCAAAGTGGAATCCTGGCAGTCATGGAATTCTGCAAACGGATAAATGGCTATCTCACCGAACGAGAGCCGTGGGCGATTGCAAAGGATGCGAATCGAATTGGTGAAGTCGCAAAGATCCTTTACAACACCGCAGAGTCATTACGAGCTCTTGCCATACTCCTCTATCCGGTTATGCCAGGCTCATGTGAAAAACTTTGGATTTCTATTGGCGGCAGAGAACTTGGCGAACTCTCATCACAACGCCTTGGAAATGTGGCGCTCTGGGGACAGCTGAAGCCTGGAAGCATCGTGACCAAGGGCGAGGCGCTCTTTCCTCGACTTGAGGAGAAATAAGAAGTCTGTGGCAGATCGGCATAATCGAGATATTGATCGGCCGTTAGCGCCGCTTCCTGACCCGCTTCCAATCCCAGCGATTGATTCGCATGCGCACCTCGAGATCATCACCAATACCTCTCCTGATGATCCAGCGATCAAAAAAGTCATAGATGAGAGCGCATCGGTTGGGATCAACAGAATCGTCCAAGTGGGCTATTCCGCGGAGCAGTCGGAATGGTCCCTTGCTTTAGCTCAGCTATATAAAGGGAAAATCTTGGCGACGGTCGCACTTCATCCTAATGAGGCGCCATTAGTTACAGATCTCGAGGCAGACCTTTCAATCATCGATCGACTTGCAGATCACCAAGAGGTTCGAGGCATCGGCGAAACCGGTCTCGATTTCTTTCGCACGCCGGAAGAACTTCGCGAACGACAGAGTTATTCATTTCGCCGCCATATTGATATCGCAAAACGAAAGAAGAAGGCGCTCGTGATTCATGATCGGGATGCACACCGCGCCGTTCTTGATCATCTGACCGAGGAAGGCGCGCCAGAGCGCACCATCTTTCACTGCTATTCCGGGGATGTTGAGATGGCAAAGGAATGTGTGAGCAAGGGTTATTACCTTTCTTTTGCAGGAACCCTCACCTTCAAGAACGCGCCACACCTTCGAGAGGCTTTACTCCAGGTACCACGAGATCTTCTCCTTGCAGAGACAGATTCACCTTTCCTCACCCCTGATCCCTACCGCGGCTATCTCAATACTCCGGCACAAACGGCGCGAACCATTCGATTCATGGCCGAATTACGCGGTGACGATCTCGAAGAATTGATTCAAGATCTCAATCGCAATGCTGAGCATTGTTTCGGATCATTCAACTAATGAGATCCAATATCTCCTCTCTTGGTGCTAAAGAGATAAGGGAGATAGCACTATCACTTGACCTCATTCCAAGTAAGGGTCTTGGTCAAAACTTCGTTCACGATGCCAACACTTGCGAAAAAATAGTACGTCTGGCAGATGTGAACGACTCTGATCGCATTGTCGAAATAGGTCCAGGGCTCGGATCACTCACTCTCGCACTCCTTCGAGCGGGAGCGAGGGTAACGGCAGTCGAGATTGATAAGAGGCTTGCTTCGCGATTACCAGAGACTTTGAGTGATCACGGTGCCACACCTGAGTCCTTTGAGGTAATCGCTAAAGATGCGATGCAATTGCTTAACTCTGAAGTTCCTGAAGGTTCACTGCTTGTCGCAAATCTTCCTTATAACGTCTCAGTTCCAGTTATCTTGCATATTCTCTCGATGAACAAGATCTCACGTGCTGTTGTGATGGTGCAGAGCGAGGTTGCGACTCGTCTCGCTGCATCCCCGGGAAGTAAGGACTATGGAGTTCCGAGCGCGAAGGTTGCTTGGTTTGCCGAAGCAAAGATCGCCGATCGAGTCTCTGCAAAGGTCTTCTGGCCGATTCCTCGTGTCGATTCCTCACTCCTTACCCTTCATGCGCATCAACCTTTGGGCACTGAAACTGAACGTGAACTCACCTTCAAGGTGATAGATGCTTCATTCAATCAACGGCGAAAGATGCTTCGTTCCTCCCTTGAATCGTTGATCGCTGAGCACCTTCCCAATCAAAGTTGTGCAGAGGTCCTGGAAGCAAGTGGAATCAAACCCACTGAGCGTGCCGAGTCCATCGACATTGAAGGATTCCTCGCGATAGCAAAGACGCTACAGGGGCGCTGAGTTCACACTTCCACTCAATCGAATTCCAAGTAATGTGAAGCCTATGGCGCATCACTCGGTAATGGTCCGAGTCCCCGGAAAAGTTAATCTGCAGCTCTCGGTAGGCCCCAAGCGAGCTGATGGTTATCACGACATTGCCACGATCTTTCAAGCCGTCTCGATTTATGATGATGTGCGAGTAACAATCAAGGATCCAGATATTTCCGGCGCTTTTGATATTTCGATCTCATCCGAGCACCCAACGGCCATCCCGACTGACAAGAGCAATCTCGCCTACATCGCCGCAGCGGCAATGTATGAAAAGTTCGAACTCTCTGGAAGTATCGAAATCAAGATTGATAAGAAAATCCCAGTAGCGGGCGGTATGGCGGGAGGAAGTGCTGATGCGGCAGGTGTCATCGTGGCGCTTGACACTTTGTTTAGCCTTGGCCTATCTCGTGATGAGATGCAAGAAGTTGGCGCAACAATCGGAAGTGATGTGCCATTCTCGATTGCTGGTGGTACGGCAGTAGGGACGGGAAGAGGCGAACGACTTACTCCAGCACTTACTCGAGGACAATATTCCTGGGTGCTTGCGACATCGAGTTCTGGGCTTTCAACTCCTGCTATCTATAACGAATGTGATCGACTCCGTGAGGGTATGTCTATTTCAACTCCGCACCTTAGTGAGGCGCTGATGCAAGCGTTATCGACTGCGGATGCGAAGGCCCTCGGAAAGGCGTTACAGAATGATTTACAAGCGGCAGCTTGTTCGATTAGACCGGCACTGCGTCTCATTCTTGATGTGGGTATGGATTACGGCGCTCTAGGCGGAATCGTCTCGGGTTCGGGTCCGACAGTGGCGTTCTTGGCAGGCGATGAAGAACATGCCCTTGATCTTGTCGTGGCGTTGACTTCAAGTGGAGTGGTGGGAAATGTCTTACGTGCGAGCGCACCCGTTGTCGGAGCAACCGTAATCGACCGATAAACTACAGGCTCCTCCATTGTGTAGTGGCTAGCACATGGGCCTTTGAAGCCCAGGGTCCTGGATCGATACCAGGTGGAGGAGCCATAGATTTTTTTGGACTTCTTCGAGACGCAATAGACTGCGGCTGTGGAATTGGCGATCATTCTGGCGGCCGGAGAAGGCACCAGGATGAAGTCGGCCAAATCGAAAGTCCTTCATCAGATCGCTGGGCGATCGCTTATTGCGCATGTCCTTCATGCCTGCGAACAAATCAACCCCAAACGCTCGCTCGTAGTCATTGGCGCACATGCAAGCGAAGTCAATGAGCATCTGAGAGAAGTTGCACCAAAGTCGGGGACAGTCTTACAGCGGGAGCGAAATGGAACTGGCCATGCAGTACGAATGGCACTTGACTCTGATCTTGCGAAGTCAATAACTACTGGTGATGTAATCGTTCTAGCCGGAGATACACCGCTCTTGACTGGCGAGACGCTAGCGAGATTGAGCAAACACCATAGAAGCAATGGAGCGAGTGCGACTGTCTTGACCGCTCAACTCTTTGACCCACATGGTTATGGCCGAATAGTCAGGGATAGCGAAGGTCATCTCGAGCGGATCGTGGAAGAAAGTGATTGCACACCCACAGAGCGAGAAATCGATGAGATCAACTCTGGTGTCTATATCTTCAAGGTGGATCGGCTACGAAGTGCTCTCGCCAAGATCACATCAGCAAATGCTCAGAATGAGGAGTATCTGACTGATGCCATAAAAGTTCTTCGTGAATCTGGTGAGAAAGTATCGGCGTTCACGGTTGATGATGAGAGTGAGATCCTGGGGATCAATGATCGAAGCCAGTTGGCGCTCTGCACCGCGCTTATGCGAGATCGCATCAATGATGCATTGATGCGCGAGGGAGTTTCAATTGTCGATCCCGCAACAACCTGGATAGACCTTTCGGTAGAAATCGCCCCAGATGTGACGATCCTCCCCGGAACCTCTCTTTTCGGATCCACGATAATCGAGACTGGCGCCCAGATTGGTCCGCGCACCACAGTGATAGATAGCGAAGTTGGGCAGAACGCTCGAGTATTTGAATCATTCGTTCGAGGTTCGGTAATTGGATACAACGCTCAGGTGGGTCCTTACACATTCCTTCGCGAAGGAAGTGAGCTTGCAACGGGAGTTCGAGTAGGTGCATATGTTGAAGTGAAGAATTCGTCGATTGGTGAGGGAAGCAAGGTCCCACATCTTTCTTACGTGGGAGATGCAACGATCGGTCGAGAGAGCAATATCGGTGCCGCTACAGTCTTCGTCAACTACGACGGAGTCAAGAAACATCGAAGCGAAGTGGGCGATCATGTCCGTATCGGTAGTGACACGATGTTGGTAGCTCCGGTGTCAATTGGTGATGGTGCATACACAGCAGCAGGATCTGTCATCACGGAAGATGTTCCTGCGGGCGCAATGGGAGTAGCTCGCTCAAAGCAGAGAAATGTGCTGGGATGGGTGATGAGACGGCGCGCCACAACTTCTTCCGCTAAAGCAGCTAAGGCAGCTAAGGCAGCTAAAGCAGCTAAGGCAGTTAAGGCAGAGGGTGTGGCGAAGAAAACCCAAGCCAGGAAGCCCAAAGCGAAGAAGGCGTCAAGCAAGAAACCAGTGGCAAAGAAACCATTGGCCAAGAAGTCAGTGGCAAAGAAATCATCAAGAACCAAGAAGAAGTCCGTTAAGGTCAAGCAGTCGAAGCGGAAGGGTTAAGTGCAGATGATGAATGAACTTCGGTTGGGTTCTGAGAAGCGATTGCGACTTTTCACAGGTCGAGGGTTCCCAGAGTTGGCCGAAGAGGTTGCTAATGAGCTAGGTGTGCCAATTACACCAACCTCTGCTTATGACTTCGCAAATGGTGAGATCTTCGTTCGATTCGAAGAGAGTGTTCGTGGTTGTGATGCCTTTGTGATTCAATCTCATACTGCTCCAGTAAATAAGCAGATCATGGAGCAGTTGATCATGGTCGATGCACTCAAGCGTGCTTCTGCGAAACGAATCACTGTAGTTGCTCCTTTCTATGGCTATGCGCGTCAAGATAAGAAGCATCGCGGTCGTGAACCAATCTCTGCACGTCTCATGGCCGACTTATTCAAGACCGCAGGCGCTGATCGTTTGATGACTGTGGATTTGCACTCTTCTCAAATCCAAGGTTTCTTCGATGGACCAGTTGATCATCTCTTCGCGCTACCGCTTCTTGCAGATCACGTAGGAAAGCGTGTTGACCGAAAGAAGCTCACAATCGTCTCGCCTGATTCAGGACGTGTCCGCGTGGCTGAACGGTGGAGTGATCTCCTCGGTGGAACCTCTGTCGCTTTCATTCACAAAACCAGAGATCCGCGAGTTCCGAATGAAGCCACGACAGGAAAAGTCGTTGGTGATGTAAAAGGACAGACCTGCGTAGTGATTGATGACATGATCGATACGGCAGGCACAATCACCAAAGCTGTTGATGCTTTGATAGATGAGGGCGCAGATGAGGTGATCATCGCGGCGACTCATGCGGTCTTCTCGGGGCCGGCGGCTGATCGACTTCGCAACTCCAAGGTAAGTGAAGTAGTGGTCACTGATACCTTGCCAGTCGCTGAGGCCAACAAATTCGATAAGTTGACCACGCTCTCCATCGCGCCACTTCTGGCCCGAGCCATCCGAGAAGTCTTTGAAGATGGATCTGTGACGAGCCTCTTTGATGGACATTCCTGATCGATTTTGTCTTTCGCTTCGGTTCAGGCTAATCTCCGCTTCCGCTTTCTGGGGCGAGTGAACTCGCATTAGAAAGCAAAGGCGAGGGACTTAGAAGTCCGTAATCGACGAAAAGGAAGAAGAAAATGGCAGAAATATCAATCAAGGCATCACTTCGCACCGAGTTCGGCAAGGGTGCTTCACGCAGAGCCCGGCGAGATGGTCTCGTCCCAGCTGTCATCTATGGTCATGGCGAAAAACCAGTTCATATCGCACTACCTGCAAGGGAAGTAGGAGTCGCAATCAAGACTTCTAACGTACTTCTTGATATTGATATTGATGGAAAGGTCGAGCTGACGCTCCCTAAATCAATCGTCCGAAATCCTCTCAAAGGACATCTCGAACATATCGATCTCATTCTGGTTCGCCGCGATGAGCGAGTCCGAGTCATGGTTCCAGTCCACGCAAGCGGAGATTACGATCGCGATGGAATCCTCGAGCACGTCCATAACTCGATTGAGGTGGAGTGTCTTGCAATAAAGATTCCTTCACACCTTGACCTAGACATCACCGGACTTGTCGCAGGCGATTCGAAGACTGCTGGCGATGTAACTCTTCCTGAAGGTGTCACTTTGGTTTCGACCCCAGATACAGTCGTTGTTCACCTTTCGGTTCGCGCGGCTATGGAAGAACCAGTTGCTGTCGCGGCTGTTGCTGAAGGCGAGGCTGCGCCTGCTGAAGGTGAAGCTGCCGCTGCCGGTAGTGAAGGCGAAAAGAGCGAGAAGAAGTAAAGACTGATGTCTTCCACGACCGAAAGATGGATCGTGGTGGGGCTTGGCAATCCGGGCGATGAATACGAACGGACTCGCCACAATGTTGGTGCAATGGTCGTCGAAGACCTTGCGAAGCGCCATCGCGTAACTTTCTCTTCACACAAGTCTGGCAACCGCATCGCCGAATTCAAACTGGGTTCGGTCGCAGTCACACTGGCGAGACCGAACTCCTATATGAATACGCTCGGCCCACAAGTGCGCTCACTTCGAGACTTCTATTCGGTAGAAAACTCATATCTGATTGCACTGCATGATGAGCTCGATATCGAATTTGCCACCATTCGAATCAAATTCGCTGGAGGTGAGAACGGCCATAATGGTTTGAAGTCGATGACCTCATCGCTAGGTGGCCCTGAATATTTCCGGATACGACTTGGGATCGGAAGACCTCCCGGTCGACAGGATCCCGCGGATTTCGTTTTGAAGAAATTCAGTTCTATAGAACGCGAACAACTTCCATCATTCCTAGACCGCGCTGGTGATGCAGTCGAGTCGCTCATCGAGAATGGTCTTGAGCTCTCGCAATCCACATTCAATTCTTGATTGCACCCTTGACGCTATAAACTCTCGTTTGCTCCTTTGATGCTCCCTTGAGGCGACCCCTGGGTACTCCTCAAGCGGGGCTATTCGGCGTTGCAGTGACGCCGAAATTCTCTACCGATTGGGTTTTCCGATGTCAGTGAACTTGATGCACGCACTCGGTGAGAGTCCTGCCATCGACAATCGGCATCAGCGCAGTGTCGAGGTTGCAAGCCAAGCCACAGCGCTAGCTCTGGGCTACCGAGCTTCGACAAAGTTCCTTCTGGTTGTCGCCCACTCTTCAAGGGCAGAGAGTGAGATCACCACGTCACTGCGCTTCCTTCTCGGCGAAGATTCAGTAGCGCAATTTCCGGCATGGGAGACGCTGCCTCACGAGCGTTTGAGTCCACAGGGTGACACAGTCGCCAAACGTGTGAAGACGCGTCACCTTCTTGAACAGATTCAAAATGGTGACGAGAGCAATGTTCGGGTGGTTGTGACTCAAGTTCGAGCGCTATTGCAACCAGTAATCATCTCGGAAGAGGTGAAATCCCTTCTTCTTGCCAAAGGTCTCGAGAAGAGTCAACAAGCGATAATCGAAAATCTCGTAGCGATGGCTTATCAACGAGTTGATTTGGTTGAGCGAAGAGGAGAGTTCGCGGTCCGCGGTGGCCTAATCGACATTTTTCCAACTGATTCTGTGCATCCGATTCGAGTAGACCTCTTCGGTGATGAGATAGAAGATCTTCGGTACTTCTCGGTCTCGGATCAGAGATCCTTGGATGAGGTGATTGAACGCATCGAATTGCTTCCAGCGCGAGAACTATTGATCACGACCCAGGTGCGAAATCGCGCTTTGATGGTTGCCGAACGTTTCGATGAGGTTCGGGAGATGGCATCAAGGATTGCCTCAGGCTCCTATATCGATGGGATGGAGTCAATCTCTTCACTTCTTGCAGACAAACTCCTCCCACTTCATCAGTTGATGCCTAAAGATTGTGAAGTTATTCTTGTCGAGAGCGCTCGAGTAAGAAGCAGAGCCCTTGATCTTCAAAAGACCGATGAAGAGTTCCTTGATGCGGCCTGGTCAAGCGCTGCCAACGGTGGCCAGACACCACTAGATCTTAGAGAAGTACTCAAGGAATCGAGTTTTCTCGCTCTTGATGATGTTTTGGAGTCGATGGAGGGTAGTGGCCTCACAATACGAAGATTTGATAGCTATCGATCTGAGGATTCTCTGTCGGCTTGGGCGGTTGCACCAGTTCCGAATTACAAAGGACAGAGTGATCGCTTGATTGCAGATCTGAAGAGTTGGCGAGATCAAGGATTTTCGATCTTTATCGGCGCTCAAGGAAGTGGTTTGCTAAAGCGCTATGACGAGTTGATCTCAGAACATCTTGCAACCAAATTCATATCTGATGGAGATCAAACTCTGACTCCTGGTGTTGTTCACCTTATGAAGACACCACTTCGAGCCGGTTTCATCGCAGAAGAAGCCAAAGTTGTATTCCTAACTGACCGTGATATCGCCGGCAGAGGATCAGGAGACCCCGCTCTCGTAGATACCGCGAAACTGCCTTCACGCAGAGGCAAAGAGATCGACCCACTCTCCCTCAAAAACGGGGATTTTGTGGTTCACGAACACCATGGGATCGGACGTTTCATCGAATTGGTGACTCGAACTGTGGCTGGCGCAGAGCGAGAGTATCTAGTCATTGAGTATGCACCGGCACGTCGAGGTGTGGCTGGCGATCGCATCTTTGTACCAACAGATGCACTTGATGCAATCTCGAAATACATCGGCGGTGATTCTCCGACAGTTCATCGAATCGGTGGAAGTGATTGGGTGAAGAGTAAGGCGAGAGCCAAGAAAGCCATTCGCGATATCGCAAAGGAACTGATCAAGGTCTATGCAGCTCGAGTGAGTATGCCTGGTTATGCCTTCTCACCCGATACGACTTGGCAGCGCGAACTTGAAGATGCCTTTGCTTACGTTGAGACGCCAGACCAAATCTCGACCATCGAGGAAGTCAAGCGAGATATGGAATCAGATCGACCAATGGATCGTCTTGTTTGCGGAGATGTGGGATATGGAAAAACCGAGATAGCAGTTCGCGCTGCATTCAAAGCAGTTCAGGATGGTAAGCAGGTGGCAATCTTGGTTCCAACAACATTATTGGTGCAACAACACTTTGCGACATTCACTGCCAGATATGCCGGATTTCCAGTTCGTGTTGCTGCGCTCTCTCGCTTCAACTCGCCAAGTGAGTCGAAGGATGTATTGCGTGGTCTGGCTGAAGGAAGCGTTGATCTAGTCATTGGTACACATCGCCTACTTTCCAAGGATGTGGTCTTCAAGGATCTAGGGCTTGCAGTGATCGATGAAGAACAGAGATTCGGAGTTGAACATAAAGAAGCGCTCAAGCATTTAAGAGCTTCTATCGATGTCCTTGCAATGAGTGCAACTCCCATTCCGCGTACCTTGGAGATGGCAATCACCGGGATAAGGGAGATGTCGACGATTACCACTCCGCCAGAGGAGCGCCATCCGATACTCACTTTCGTTGGCCCGTTTGATCCCAAGCAGGTTACGGCCGCGATCCATCGAGAGCTACTTCGAGATGGCCAAGTTTTCTATCTTCATAATCGAGTGGAGAGCATCGATGAAGTGGCAGCAAAGCTTCGCCGATTAGTCCCTGAGGCAAGAATCGCTGTCGCACATGGTCAGATGAGTGAGGTAGCGCTTGAAGAAGTGGTCCTTGCCTTCTGGAATCGTGAGTTTGATGTCCTGGTATCCACCACCATCATCGAGAATGGCATCGATGTAGCAAATGCGAACACCTTGATTGTCGAGCGAGCAGATCTCTTTGGTCTATCGCAGTTACATCAACTTCGAGGCCGTGTGGGACGAAGTCGAGAGCGCGCATATGCCTATTTCCTCTATGACGGAAATCGACCACTGAGTGAACTCGCACATGATCGTCTTACAACGATTGCCACAAATACGGATCTTGGAGCCGGGATGCAAGTTGCTCTCAAGGACTTAGAGATTAGAGGTGCCGGCAATCTCTTAGGTGGTGAGCAATCGGGTCATATCGCGGATGTGGGTTTTGATCTCTATATGAGGATGGTCGGTGAGACAGTCGAAGAGATGAAAGTCGCACTTGGGTCAAAGATGAGAAGTGAACCTAGCCATCGTGAGTGCAAAGTCGAGATTCCCGTCACTGCCCACCTTCCCGAGGATTATGTGACAGCAGATCGGCTTCGACTTGATATTTATCGCCGACTTGCGAATTCCACTCGGGATGAAGAGATTGATGAGATCTCAGTGGAACTGAGAGATCGGTTTGGTGAATTGCCCGTTCAGGCGATGCGATTACTACGAGTTGCTAGAGTTCGAAATCGAGTTCGCGAGCTTGGAATCTCAGAAGTGCTCTGGCAGACACACCATGTAAAACTCTCATCCATCACTATTGCTGAATCAAAAGAGCTGAGAATCAAGCGACTTTATCCCGGTTCAATCTATAAACCCCAGAGCCAGGTCCTTCTTGTGACGCATAACCTTGATGGGTGGCTTGCCACGATGAGTGCGCCACGGAGCGCATCGGCTAAGGTTGCCCTCGTTGATGCAGGTGATACTCAAGATCGCGAGTTAGTGATACTCGAGTGGCTTGAGAATCTCTTGGAGTCATTCTCTCTATGAACTTCTAGCTCTGAAGGGTCGCGATGAAACTGAGATTGCGGATGTTAGCTGCTTCATCTGTAGCGCTTCTTCTCCTACTGACTGGGTGCGCGAAGATGGATGCGGCAGCAGTAGTCGGGGATTCAGAGATCACATTAGAAACGGTACAAAAGAGCATTACCGCAGTATTAGAAGAACGAAAACTCGTCGACACCAGTCAGATGGATCTGGCCAGTGGTGACTATCTCTCCAGAACCCAGGCTCAGTTCCATATCTCAGTGGTCTTACTTCAGGAGATCGCTGATGAATACGGGATCGAGATAACCAACTCTGATATTGAATTTGAGTATCAACGTGTGGTCCAGCAGGTGGGTGGCGAAGAAGGATTGCCTATGGCACTCGCGGGCGCATCAATCGCCAAAGATGACTTTAGGACTTACATCAAGACTGCTCTCATCTATCAGAGTCTGGCCCAAGCACTTGTTGCGCAAGGTATCCCGCAGGAACAGGTTGGATCCGCACAACAGTCACTCATCGTTGCAAAAGCTGAGGAGTTAGGCGTTGTGCTCAATCCTCGATTTGGTCTCTGGGATAAAGAAAATGCCACTATCCAGCCTGGTGGCGATAGCAATGGTGCAGTGCAGAACCAGGAGTGATTAGCAGTTTCTATGAGTGAAGATGTGAAAGCACTTGATCATCTTCGTGACGTGATGGACCGACTCCGCTCTCCAGGTGGTTGCCCGTGGGATGCTGAACAGAGTCATTCCTCTTTGCTCACCTATCTCTTGGAAGAGTCATATGAGTTCATCGATGCTGTCGAACGCGATGATAGGGACGCGATGGTTGAGGAATTAGGTGACCTCTTACTGCAGGTCTTCTTCCATGCTCGAATTGGCCAAGAGCGTAGCGATCGAAAGTTCGATATAGATGAAGTTGCAAATCAAGTTGCAGCAAAGCTGATCTCGCGCCACCCGCATGTCTTTGGTGATCTCAAGGTGAATTCGTCTGGTGAGGTATTGGAAAATTGGGAACGGATCAAGAACGAGGAGAAGCAGCGAAGAGATATTTTTGACGGTGTTCCTCTTGGACAACCAGCGCTCTCACTTGCTGCAAAGGTAGTGCTTCGCGCCAAGAAGAATGGCCGTGAGATTCCGATGACTGTGAAGGATATGGACCCTGCCGAGCAGAATTTGGAAGTCGATGAGTATGGTGAGGCGCTCCTTCAACTTGTCTCGCTCGGAGTGGCCAAGGGTTTAGATCCAGAAGATGCACTTCGAAGTGCGACAAGACGTTATATGGATTCGGTGGATCGAAGAATTTGAATTCCAACTGAAGTTAGAATCCTTTGAGATAAGATTCGCATCTTGCTTCTTTAGTCGAAATATTTGGGACCTACGGGGGATTCGATGGCATCGATAGCTTCTTTGACTGGGCGAGAAATCCTTGATTCGCGTGGAAATCCCACAGTAGAAGTTGAAGTGACGCTGAGTGATGGGGCGAAATCTCGTGCCGCTGTCCCTAGTGGCGCATCTACTGGTGCCTTTGAAGCTTCTGAACTTCGTGATGGAGGACCACGTTATCTTGGCAAAGGCGTCTTGAACGCGCTTTCTAATGTGGTCAAAGAGATTGCACCAGCGATCACTGGCCTAGATGCCAATGATCAAAGAGGGATCGATGAAGTGATGATCAGGCTTGATGGTACGGAGAACAAGTCTCGTCTCGGTGCTAACGCGATTCTTGGTGCCTCCCTCGCTGTTGCTCGTGCCGCAGCCAGTAGTCAGAATCTTTCGTTTTACAGGTTCATTGGTGGCCAGATGGCCGCAACCCTTCCGGTTCCGATGATGAATATTCTCAATGGTGGGGCACATGCTGATACCAATGTAGATATCCAAGAGTTCATGATTGCCCCTCTAGGAGCTAAGAACTTCTCCGAAGCTTTGCGCTCTGGTGCAGAGATCTATCATCAACTCAAATCTGTATTGAAGAAGCGCGGACTTGCGACTTCTATTGGGGATGAGGGTGGTTTTGCACCGAACCTTGAGAGCAATCGTGCGGCGCTTGATCTGATCATGGAAGCAATTGAGAAGGCGGGCTATCGAGCGGGCAAAGATGTAGCGCTTGCATTGGATGTCGCTGCGACTGAGTTCTATAGTGATGGAAGTTATCAATTTGAGGGCAAGAAACTGAGCGCAGCTGAAATGATTGATTACTACCAAACTCTCGTAGATAGCTATCCACTTGTATCGATAGAGGATCCACTTTCTGAAGACGACTGGGGTGGATGGAAAGAGATGACGGTTCGACTTGGCAATCGAGTACAACTTGTAGGCGATGACCTCTTTGTAACCAACCCAAAGCGACTAAGTCGGGGTATCGAGAGTGGAACTGCAAATGCGATGCTGGTGAAGGTAAATCAGATAGGAACTTTGACTGAGACGCTCGATGCAGTGGAGATGGCGCACAAGGCGAATTTCCGAACCATGATGAGTCATAGAAGTGGTGAGACTGAGGACACCACAATCGCCGACCTCGCAGTGGGCCTTGAGTGTGGTCAGATAAAGACTGGTGCTCCCGCGCGAAGTGAGCGCGTGGCTAAATACAACCAGTTATTGCGGATCGAGTCTGAGCTTGGTGAGAGAGCGATCTATGCAGGTAAGGCTGCATTCCCCAGATTCCAAGGATGATCAAACGAAGTCGTCAGGAGCGAGTTCAATCCGGACGGACTCTCATTTTCTTCGTTGTCCTCTTCATTGTCGCAATCATGGTGGCACCACCGCTACAGCACTATTTCGTACAGCGCGCTCAAATCAACGCTCTTGAAGGTGAGGTAGCCGAAGCAAAAGCAGATCTAGAGCGAGCTCAGGCGGAGCTTCAGAAGTGGCGAGATCCGGAGTACATCAAATCTCAAGCACGAGATCGACTTCGCTTTGTCATGCCAGGTGAAAAGCAATACATAGTCCTTGGTATCCCTGAAAAGATCGTTAGCAAGCAAGAGAGCGCTGCGCCAATAGCTCAAGACTTTCCACTAGGAATCCCATGGTATTCAAGGCTTCTCTCCTCGATCACCGCAGTAGGTTCTCGTGAATGATGAAGTCTCGCCTTCAGATATTGATGCTATTGCGAAGCAGTTAGGACGCGAGCCACGAGATGTGCATCGCATTGCACATCGTTGTCCTTGCGGTGATCCCGATGTCATCGAGACGCCTCCGCGACTTGAGGATGAAACGCCATTTCCTACGCTTTATTACGCCACTTGCCCCCGTCTTACCTCGGCGATCTCCACGCTCGAGGGAAGTGGTGTGATGGCAACGATGTCAGAAGAATTGGAGCAGGATGCGAATCTCGCTGGCCTCTATCGCGCTGCACATGATGATTACATCGCAACGCGCGATGTGCTCGCCAGGCAACTTGATATCGATGTCCCTGAGATTGATGGGATTTCTGCTGGCGGAATGCCAGACCGCGTCAAGTGTCTACATGCGCTCATTGCACACTCACTTGCGGTAGGTGAAGGAGTCAATCCCTTGGGTGATCGCGCCCTTGCAGCGTTAGCACCTTGGTGGCAGAAGGGAAGTTGTCGTGGCTAGAGTCGCCGCAATTGACTGCGGCACCAACTCAATTCGATTGCTGATTGCTGATGTCCAAGCAGGATCCTTTCGAGAAATCTCGCGCGATATGGAGATTGTTCGCCTAGGAGAAGGGGTCGATCGCACCGGAATGTTCGATGAGCGTGCGGTTGAGCGAACTCTTGGCGCTCTCGATGGTTTCATTGATGAGATGCGACGTCGAGGGGTGGAGCGCATTCGATTCTGTGCCACCAGCGCCACACGAGATGCGTCCAATCGAGATATCTTCGTTGGTCCAGTTCGAGAGCGACTTGGTATTGAACCAGAAGTGATTCCGGGCGAGGAGGAAGCGGCGCTATCTTTTCTTGGCGCAACTAAAGAAATCGAAGTAGATCAGGGTCCATTTCTCGTCGTTGATATTGGTGGTGGTTCCACAGAGTTCGTTCTCGGAGGCGAGAAAGTTGAATCATCGATGAGCGTCAATATCGGCTGTGTCCGAATGGCTGAACGCCACTTACATTCCAATCCTCCGACGAGAGATTCCCTCGAGCAGGCGATCGCAGATATCGATGATGCAATCGCACGTGCTGGTGAGCAAGTAGATTTTCGATCCGCCAAGAAGTTGATCGCAGTGGCAGGGACCGCAACGACCGTCGCTGCTGCATCACTTGGCCTTGAAAGTTATGACCGATATGCGATTCATCTGGCCGAGATCCCTGCGCCAGAGGTTCATCGGGTGGCGCTCATGTTTCAGAGTATGGATAGAGCGGCGATTGCGGCGCTTGGTTATATGCACCCCGGCAGGGTCGATGTCATCACAGCGGGGGCGTTAATACTCTCTCGAATAATCCAAGCCACAGCTGCGTCTTCATTCATTGCTTCAGAGTCAGACATCTTGGATGGAATCGCACTCTCACTTGGTGGTGTTGATTAGCACTGTGAAGAAACTCGCATTGCTTCAAAAAGAGATCGTTGAATGCAGACGCTGTCCTAGGTTGGTGAATTGGCGGGAAGAAGTAGCACGCGTTAAACGAAAGTCATATATAGATCAAGAGTATTGGGGAAAGCCAGTCCCGAGTTTTGGCGTGGATGAACCATCTATCTTGATTGTCGGATTGGCTCCAGGAGCACATGGGGCGAATAGAACGGGACGAATCTTCACTGGTGACAGTTCAGGAGATTGGCTCTATCGAGCATTGCATCGAGCAGGTCTTGCAAAATTCCCAACCAGCACTTCACGAGAGGATGGCCAAGAACTCTTCAAAACGAGAATCACCTGTGCGGTCCGATGCGCGCCGCCAGGTAATAAACCGAGCACTATGGAGCGGGATAACTGCAGTCATTTTTTCGTGAAGGAAATGGAACTGGTGATGCCCAGCCTGAAAGTGGTAGTCGCCTTGGGAGGCTTTGCTTGGCAGGCAGTTACGCGCCAGTTGTTGGGAATGGGCGAAAACTTGAAGCGAATTCCCAGGTTCGGGCACGGTGTCGAGTTGCAGTGGATTGGGAAAGACGGGAATAGTCGCCTTCTGGTTGGGAGTTACCATCCCAGCCAACAGAACACCTTCACTGGCAAGCTGACTCAAGCGATGTTGGACCAGGTGATGAAACGGGCAGGTAGATTCTCCCGTTAAGCCCCTGTAGCCCAACGGCAGAGGCAGACGACTTAAAATCGTCCAAGTGTGGGTTCGACCCCCACCGGGGGCACGTTGAATAAGAAGGTTGAATAAGAAGATAGAGAAGACAGTCAAGACCAAGCATCGCGAAGTCGATGAGATTCAAGGAGATCACGAGATGGAAAGTTCAAATCCAGTATTCAAACGGGGTTATGCCGCGATGGATGTCCGTGAACTTGATCGAACTGAGGAAGTAAGGAATCTCGAAGAGCAGTTCGCGGCTCCTTCCGCTTCTTCGATTCGCACTGGTCGAATCACGATGGAAGATGTCGTAGCAAGAACCGGAATGCTCTTTGGAATCTTGGTAGTCACCGGGGCCTTGGCTTGGTATCTCAATCTAGGTTTTGGTGCGCTTCTTCTCGGTTTTGGAGTGGGTTTTGTCCTCTCATTGGTTATAAGTTTCAGTAAGACAGTTCGTCCAGCGCTTGTGATGGTTTATGCAGCGATGCAAGGACTTGCACTCGGTGTGATCAGCAATGTCTACGAGTCCATCTATCCAGGAATCGTCAGCCAGGCAGTGATCGGCACGCTCGCAGCCTTTGTTGGTGCGCTCTATGCATATCGCAGTGGAAAGGTGCGAGTCACTCCTCGCTTCACGCGAATACTTGTTACTGCATTGATCGGCTATCTTGTACTTGGAGTCGTCAACTTAATCGCAGTGCTCGTCTTCAATGCCTCAAGCATCTATTCGCAGGGTCTTTTGAGTGTTGGTATCTCTGCACTCGGTGTCGCTCTAGCCTCCTTCTTCTTGATTTTGGATTTCGATCAAGCGTCGAAGATGGTCGCAGCTGGTGTCCCTGAGGTTGAGTCGTGGCGTGCCGGGTTTGGCCTGATGGTCACAATCGTCTGGCTCTATCTCGAAGTCCTTCGCCTAATCTCAATCCTTCGTCGCGACTAATCCTCGCGAACTGGAAGAGGGCGTGAATCGTCTTCTTGTGCGGGCACTCCTTTAGGCAAAGTGAGGATGGCGCTTGCGCTCACAAGGAAGAGAATGAGCGTTGCTAGGAATGCGGCCTGGAATGAGGCCTGGTCTTTGATGATCCCAAGAAGTATTGGCCCAATCATCATCCCGGCATCTCCTGCCATTTGATAGAAAGCGATAACCCGTCCACCGCGCCCTTTGACGCTATCGCCGACGAGGGCAGCAGGTGCGCTACCAAAGAAGGCGCCGCCGAATCCGAGAATCACCATTGCCACAATGTAGAGAAGTGGATCAAAGGCGATAGTGAGAACGAATAGCCCGGCGATGACAAAGAAAGCGCCAACAAGTAGCGCGTAGCGCCTTCCTTTGAGATCGGTGAGCCTTCCTGCTCTCAGGAGAATCAAGCCATTTGCAATTCCAGCAAGGGTGAAACCCAATCCCACCACTGTTGTGCTCCCACCAAGTTCTTCTGTGACGAAGAGCGGAACAAGTGAGGAGCGAAGGCCAAATAAGACCCAACTGCCGATGAATGTGAGAAGGAGTGCGATTCGATACGAGGGAATCCGCATCGCTTCACGTATCCGCATCGCAACCCCATCACCTTCAGGTTTTGTGCTCTCATGACCGAGCTTCTCGGCGGTGAGCCTTGTGAGTGCGGTGAGTGCTGCGAGGATCAAAGTGATCGTATAGATAAAGAAGGGTGCACGAAGTGAGATATTCATCAAGATCCCGCCGAAGGCTGGTCCCGTTATCCCACCAAAAAGAAATCCACCGTTGAAAAGGGATTGAGCTCTACCACGGTGCGCATCGTCAACAGATCGAAGAAGTAATGATCCCGCAGCGACTGAGAACATGGAAGAACCAAGTCCACCAGCAGTCCTGAAGATCAGTAGCTGTTCGTAGTTTTGTGCGAGAGCTGTGAAGAAAGTGAAGAAAGCGACCATCAAAAGGCCAGTACCAAGCACGAGTCGCTCGCCATATCTCTCCACTAACTTTCCGGCAAATAGACCAGAGACAAGTCGCGCAACAGCGAATGCGCCGATCACTACCCCGATTGCGGTCGCGCTCACTCCGAATGAGGAAGCGAAAATCGGAATCGCGGGAATGATCAGGCCAAAACCCACTGCCACAAAGAAAGCGACAGCTGTGAGGGCAGCAACGGCTGGTGGAAAATCCCTAAATGGTGAGCGTAGTTCTTTCACTTTCTAGCCAGCGGCCTCACTCGAACCAGAGCCGATCGTTTCTCTAAGCGGCCGCTCTCGAAGTCTTGTAGTCAGAATAAATCCAACAGCGATTATTGGTAGAGCTATCCAGAAAACGTCTGAGAAGGCCGAGTCAAAACTATTGAAGATGACTTCTTGAATGGAAGGTGGAAGGGTATTGATCAATGCAGTGTTCTGAGTTACTCCTGCGATTGCATCGGGAGAAGTGCCGGCAGGAAGTGATGCTTTGGCATTTGAAATGAAATTATTTGTAAGGATGGTGCCAAAGATCGCCGTGCCAAAAGATGCACCAAGACTTCTAAAGAAAGTGTTGGAACTAGTCGCGATTCCCATATCCTTATAATCAACATCATTCTGTAGCGCAATCACTACAGTCTGCATTGATAGGCCAACGCCCATTCCCATCAACATTGCGTAGATTGCTAGCTGCCAATAGGGCATATCTTTATTTATAGTCGTGAAGAGCAACATCGCGCCCATCATCACGACCATGCCAGCTACTGGAAAGCGCTTGTACTTGCCACTGGAAGATATCAATCGTCCGCTGGTAATTGCCATCGCCACGATGCCAAGCATCATTGGAATAAGTCGGATTCCAGCTTCACTCGGTGTGTAGAGCAGGTTCACTTGCATGTAGAGCGGGAGCAAGACAATTGCACCAAACATCCCAGCACCTGTGATGAATGCAATCATGGAAGTGAGAGAAAAAGTGTGATTCGAGAAAAGTCGAAGCGGCAAGAGTGGATCCGGCGCGCGACCTTCACGCCAAATGAATAGCACTGCGAAGAGCAATGCCCCAGCGAAGTAGGCAAGTGTGATCGGATCGAGCCAGCCATCGGCAGGTCCGGTCACCGAGGTAGCAAGAAGCAAAGAGGTCACCGCGACCACCATGAGGAGTGCGCCGAGATAGTCAATCGATTTCTTTGCATGGGTCTTAGGAATGTGAAGCACCATGGTGGTCACAATGAGTGCGATGATCCCGAAAGGAACATTGATGTAGAAGATCCAACGCCAACCAGTGACACCGAAGATCTCATTTTGTTCCGCAAAGAACCCGCCTAAGAGCGGGCCAGCAACAGATGAGAGACCCCAGACTGCGCCAAAGAGCCCTTGGTATTTGCCACGATTTCTCGGAGAGACGATATCCCCGATGATGATGAAGGAGAGTGCGAAGAGTCCACCAGCTCCAATTCCTTGTATCGCACGGAAAGCAATCAACTGCGTCATATCCGTTGCCACACCTGCGAGGAAGGACCCAATCAAAAATGTGACAATGGCGAAGATGTAAACCGGACGGCGACCGTAGATATCCGAGATTTTTCCGTAGAGCGGGGTAACCGCAGTTGAGGTCAAGAGATACGCGGTGACGACCCAGGTGTAATGGTTGAGCCCGTTGAACTCCTCCACAATCGATTTGAGCGCAGTGGAGACCACAGTCTGGTCTAGGGCAGCTAGGAGGATGCCAGTCATCAAACCTGCCATAATGGTCAAAATCTCTTTATGTGAATGTTCTCTTACTTGGTGCGCCTGGAAATTCTCATGCGATTCGCTCATTTTTGGTTAAAAGACCTTTCAGATAGGGTGCGATTCTACTCCCGATCATTTGCTAGCAATTGAAGGATTGAGGTTTCAACTCAACTGTGAAGAGCGTCATTACACGAGACCTTGTGAAGGTCTACAAAGTTTCTGCGCGAAGCAAGGATAAGAAATCCGCATCAAAAGAAGTGCGTGCACTCGATGGACTATCTCTGGATGTCGAAGAAGGAACGGTCCTCAGTGTCCTTGGTCCTAATGGTGCAGGTAAGACCACCCTTGTGAGAGTTCTCACTACTTTGCTCAGGCCAGATTCGGGCGAAGCAACTGTCGCCGGCGTCGATGTGATCAAACACCCGGATGATGTTCGAAAGTTAATCGGATTATCTGGTCAATACGCAGCTGTCGACGAGACTTTAACTGGCTGGGATAACTTAGTGATGTTCGCTCGCCTCAATCGCATGAGTAGTGCAACATCTCATGCTCGAGCCAATGAACTCTTAGAGCAGTTTTCTCTCGGTGATGCAGCAAAACGACCGATAAAGACTTATTCAGGAGGTATGCGAAGACGGCTTGACCTTGCCGCTTCACTGATAGTAAAACCAAAGGTTCTCTTCTTGGATGAGCCGACCACCGGACTTGACCCAAGGGGTCGTCAAGAGATGTGGGGTGTGATCAACTCTCTTGTTGATAGCGGAGTGACACTCCTGCTCACGACCCAATATCTGGAAGAGGCAGACCAACTTGCAGATGAAATCGCAGTCGTTGATCACGGCAAAGTGATCGCGAGAGGAACTTCAGATCAACTCAAGCGAGAAGTTGGTGGTGAACGATTAGAGATCGTTGTGGAACAGCAACATATTCCCGCGGTGCGCGAGATAGTCTCGAAGATCTCACCAAATGTCATTATTGATGAAGACCTCCGCCGAATCTCTGCGCCAGTGGCCACAGGAACGAAAGCACTTATGGAGGCGGTTAAAGCTTTGGACGATGCTGGAATACATCCACTTGATTTAGGCTTGAAGCGGCCGTCGCTGGATGATGTCTTTCTCTCACTCACCGGACATGTAGCAGAGAGCGAGGAGAAGTGATCATGAACGCAGTCAATGACTCAATCGTCATAATGAAACGCCAACTCTTGCAGTTGATTCGAATCCCTGAGGTCCTCATCTTCTCAACTATCCAGCCAGTGATGTTTGTCTTGCTATTTCGCTACGTCTTCGGTGGATCAATCTCGACGGGTATTCCTGGAGTCGACTATGTGCAATTGCTGATGCCTGGAATCTTCGTTCAAACAGTGGCATTTACTCTTGCTGGAACTGCTGTGGGTCTTGCGCAAGACATGGAAAGAGGTCTTATTGATCGCTTCCGTTCTATGCCTATTTCAAGGTCGGCAGTAGTTGTTGGGCGTGCGTTGGGCGATGGTGCGCTCAATGTCGTGGTGCTCTTGGTGATGGGCCTTGCAGGCTTTGTCGTCGGATGGCGCCCTTCCGCTTCAATCCTTTCGATTATTGGTGGATTTGCCTTCCTCTTACTCTTCGGATTTGCCATGTCTTGGATCGGAGTCTTAATCGGCTTATCGGTTCGTGATGCACGCGTTGCTAACTCTGCAGTCTTTCTAGCCGTCTTTCCGCTGACCTTCCTATCGAATGCCTTCGCTCCGACCACCGGAATGCCCAAGGCGCTTCAATATTTCGCCGAGTGGAATCCAGTTTCGACCATGGTCGCAGCTTGTCGGGAACTTTTTGGGCTAACGAACATCTTTGGTGTGACCGCGAACTCCCTACCAGCAGAGCAGCCGATCTTGATGTCTTTCTTGTACATGATCGCCTTGATGGTCATTTTCATCCCACTTTCAGTGAGAAAGTACAAGAACTCAACGTCGCGTTAGTTGAGTTACCTTTTTAAAGGTAGAGAGCTTTAGAAGGGCTCGGCTTCAAGAATCGCTACTTGGATCTCTCGACCATTTGGCGCCTTGTAACTGACAGTCTCACCAACTTTTGCCCCTAATATCGCCGACCCAAGTGGAGAGTTCTCGCTGTAAACATCCAGATCTGTTGCCGCAATTTCTCGTGACCCTAGGAGAAAACGCATCTCATCGCCACCGATATCCACTTTGATCTTCATTCCCACCCCAACAATTCCCGATTCACTTGCTGGTGGGGTCCCGATAATCGCGTGTTCGAGCATGTGGCGAAGTTGGCGAATACGCCCTTCCATCTTTCCTTGCTCTTCTTTGGCTGCGTGGTAGCCACCATTCTCTTTGAGATCGCCTTCGGCACGCGCTGCCTCAATTCGCTTGACTATTTCTGCGCGCCTTGGACCTTCGAGGTCTGAAAGTTCTGCAGCTAAACGATCTGCTGCCTCTTGGGTTAGCCAAGTCTTGGTGGGCTCCTTGCTCATAGCCTGAAATTACCCGACTTCTCGATTAGCGCACATCGCAGTTGATCACATCGGCATTGACGGCACGAATTCGGGTGTCGATTTCACTAGTCTGCGTCACTTTTCCGGGAGCGCCATTGGGTGGGAATCGATCTGTCCGCTCACCCACTATGTTCTTTTCGAAATCTCGAGCGACAAGTGTGCAGACCACATCAAGTGATCTCTCGTTGCGCTCAAGAAGGTATGTGATTGATATTCGTTCATCGTCGATAACTTGGAATGAGATCAGCTCGTGCCTGAGTGATGGTTGGCTGTGATACCCAGCGCTCCAGAGCAGCCATGGAATTCCAAGAATGGCGAAGATGAGGGCTGGAATCTTCCAGCGACTCTGGCCATCAATGTAACGCTTTCCATAACGATCACGAAGAAAGTCTTTGTCATACTCAGGTCTAATCTCCATGGCGCGCTAGTTATACTCGCCCCATCATGGAAGAGACAAGTTATGACCCTGGAATCGCTGGTTCGATTGTCTTTTCGAGCCTTACTATCGCCGTAGTCTTACTTTTGATCTCGTTCTATCGTCGCTATCGACGTATGCAACTTCGTGCGCTTGCTGACCAGAATCCACGAGAATCACAAATTCAAGAGCGCGATCCTCGTGAAGACAGTCGTTAAGAGAATCGCCTTCGCGCTAGTCCTTCTCGCCACAGCCTCGATCTTTATCTCGCTAGGTCTCTGGCAATGGGCTCGGGCGGGCCAACTTCAAGATCTCAGAAGAGAACTAGAGGCAATTACGAAGATCGCTCCGGTCGCCTTAAACGAAATTCATGCACCACAAGTTCCACTCGATGGAGCCGTGGTCAATCGCAACGTTGAGGTCTCTGGTCGATACATCGCGCAATTCATCGCGCGTGGACAGCCTGGTGGTGAGATAGAGGTAGCCCTGCTTGATGTCTCTGGTTCAACCAGACCAGGTGCAATCTTGGTTGCGAGGGAAGTTCTCACGAAAAGTGATCTGACTTTGCCAGGTGGTGAAGTGAAACTAGTGGCCCGCTTACTTCCGGCTCAACAAGAGGATTACGACCCCAGCGCCCGGCTGACCGAAGCGAGCGATGACTTAGTTCGCATTTCGAGCGCCCTGATCGAAGGGCAAGTTCAGACTCCGCTCTATGACGGCTACCTCCTCCTTCAATCAGAGGAGAGTGGCGGAATCTCATCGCAACTTCGAGTGATTCCCGACCAGATAGCAAAACCCACGGTTCCTGGCTATTACTGGCAACACATCGCCTATGTGGTTATCTGGTTTCTCATGGCGGCGGTGACGCTCTACCTACCGTTCTATCAACGCAAGCGAACTAAACTCCTTGCATCCAGCTCGGATCGAAATGAGATAGAGAGGACGAAATGAGCGCAAACGATAAATCGATGCATGGGGTGTTCATCCGATTTCGCGTGATGGCGGTGATCGCTGGAGTGATGTCGCTCCTGCTCTGGTTCGTCGATTTACCGGTCGTTTACCTCATCGATAATCCCTCACTCAAGGATCAGGTCTCGTGGATTCCCTATGTTCACGGCTATACCTATCCTTTCTATGTCCTCACAGCTATTCACCTTGCTGCGAAGAAGCGGTGGAGCGTGCCAAGAATGATTGGCCTGATTCTTGCAGGGACGCTTCCGGTGGCTTCATTCATAGCCGAGCGACGTCTAGCGCAGTCGATGGCGACAAAGTAGTAGCGCGCCACACGATTCAACTGCTCTCAACTGACGGCTCTTGGCTCTAGCTCTGCGAAGTCAAATCGGCGTGGCTCCATTCCTTGACCCAGTGCTGGAATTATCTTTCTCCTCATAACTACCTCGCTCGAATTTCCCGCCTCGAGAGGCAGACTTTGACCGCTCAATCTCGGATCACTTACGTTTTAGATACAAGCGTCCTCCTCGCAGATCCGGGAGCCATTTACAGATTCGCGGAGCATCTGGTCATCATCCCGATTGCTGTTATCGGAGAACTTGAGAGCAAGCGAGACCATCCTGAGCTTGGGTATTTTGCACGAAGCGCTTTGCGCGCTCTTGATGACCTTCGAATCAAGCACGGTCGACTTGATGAGTCACTGCCTCTCAATGATCTTGGTGGCGAGCTCTCTGTAGAGCTCAATCATGCTGATATCAATACATTGCCGAGTGGATTACTCCGCGATGGAACGAATGATTCAAGAATTTTGGCTGTTGCAAAGAATCTGGCAAGTGATGGCAGGAAAGTCGTCCTCGTCACCAAAGACTTACCACTGCGAGTCAAAGCATCTTCAGTGGGTGTGGAGGCTGAGGAGTATCGAGCGGAGTTAGCGCCGAGTTCTGGATGGACCGGGATGGAAGAGATTGCAGTCGCTGGCTCACTCATCGATTCGCTCTACAAGTCCGAAGTGGTTGAGTGTGAAGAAGTTTCAGAACTTCCTTGCCATACCGGGGTGGTCCTGCACTCAGAAAAGGGTTCGGCACTTGCACGGGTCACGGCCGATCACAAACTCGCACTCGTTCGTGGTGATCGATCTGCATTCGGCCTTCACGGTAGGAGCGCCGAGCAGAGAGTCGCGCTCGATATCTTGCTCGATAATGAAGTAGGCATCGTCTCCCTCGGTGGTCGGGCCGGAACTGGAAAGTCAGCGCTTGCGCTTTCAGCGGGCCTTGAGGCAGTCATGGAGCGGGGGCTTCATAAGAAGGTTGTTGTCTTTCGCCCGCTCTATCCCGTCGGTGGCCAAGAGCTTGGCTATTTGCCGGGAAGTGAAGGCGAGAAAATGTCGCCTTGGGCCCAGGCAGTCTTTGACACCCTCGGCGCCATAGTCTCGCCGCAAGTCATTGAAGAGATTCTTGATCGGGGCCTGATTGAAGTTCTGCCACTGACACATATCCGAGGGCGATCCCTCCACGATTCCTTCGTGATAGTCGATGAAGCTCAATCCCTGGAGCGCGGCGTGCTCCTTACCGTCCTCTCTCGAATTGGCCAGGGTTCGAGGGTCGTGCTTACACATGATGTTGCTCAGCGGGACAACCTTCGAGTCGGGCGCCACGATGGCGTCGTCGCGGTTGTGGAGTCGCTCAAGGGTCATCCACTCTTTGCTCACATCACCTTGACTCGAAGTGAGCGTTCACCGATTGCAGCTTTGGTTACCGAGATGCTTGAGGATCCGATTCAACGCGCCATATAAGGCTTTTTGAGGTGTGCTAAAGGCGCCAGCAAATCCCACAACGACATATCAGGCATTTCGGACTTTCCACAGTCTGACCTGCGGTTTTCTTCATCCCCAAAATTGAGTGAGGAAAAATTGTGTCGCCATACCCCACCTTAGATTTGCGACCCCTCAGCCCCTTTGTCACCCTATCGACCTCCCCGTTGACTCTGGACCCTCTTTCTGAGGGTCGATGAGTCATGGCGAAGAGAGTGAACCGGGCCGACCAAGTGAGAAGGAGGTGGGAGATGGCGAGGATGAAGCGCTTTGTGGCTGTAGCCGCCTTCACATTTCTCTTCCTCCAGGTGACTGACTCTTCGCACGCCTCGGTGACTATCGAACTTTCGGCGGCCGTAACCATTGAAGAGTTGGCTCAGAATCCTTGGAAGGACTCATGGCTTCGGGCGGCCGAAATGGATCTCCCCGCACTCATGGCCTTCGTCGATTCGAAGTCAGGTGTCAGGGCGGCGGACCTCCAGGCGGTGAGCATCCTGGCCACGCGAATATTCCAAGCTCGAGAACCAAAAGGGGCTCGCGCGGCTGGCAGGGAGTTAGCCAAGGCTAAGTACGGATGGGGTAGTTACCAGTTCGAATGCCTCAACACGCTTTGGACCAGAGAGAGCCATTGGAACTTCAGAGCTCGAAATCCGCGGACTGGCGCTTACGGCATCCCTCAAGCTTTGCCAGCGATGAAAATGCAAATCAAGGGTGAGGACTGGCGGACTAATCCATTGACTCAGATTGCCTGGGGTCTTCACTACATCGACGTGCGTTACGAGACTCCTTGCAAAGCTCTGAAGAAGTTCAAACGCTCGCGTTACTACTAATTCCGATCAGAGACAGATACCGACTCTCAAGTCTTAGCTAATCGGTTTCTTACCGATTGACATGGGCTTGCTTGTCTCGGCGAAGAAATCATTTCCCTTGTCATCAACCACGATGAAGGCAGGGAAATCTTCGACCTCGATGCACCAGATTGCTTCCATTCCCAATTCTTCATAATCGATAACTTCCACTTTCTTGATGCAATCTTGTGCTAGCCGCGCAGCAGGTCCACCTATTGAGCCAAGATAGAAACCACCATGTGCTTTACATGCATCAGTGACAGCCTTAGAGCGATTGCCTTTTGCAATCATCACCATCGAGCCACCATGTTCTTGGAATAGATCAACATAAGAGTCCATACGACCAGCAGTAGTCGGTCCGAACGAACCGGATGCATATCCAGCTGGAGTTTTCGCCGGTCCTGCGTAATAGACCGCATGATCCTTGAAATAGTCAGGTAGTGGCTTTCCGGCATCAAGAAGTTCTTTCAACTTCGCATGAGCCAGATCTCGGGCAACAACCATGGTCCCGCTCAGCGAAAGGCGAGTCTTGATTGGATATTTGGAGAGTCTTGCTCTGATTTCATCCATTGGTTGATTGAGGTCGATTTTTACGACCTCTCCTTCTAACTGAGCATCACTCGTCTCAGGCATGAACTGCGCTGGGTCGCGCTCCAATTGCTCAATAAATACGCCATCCTTGGTGATCTTCGCCTTCGCTTGTCGATCAGCGGAGCAGGAGACCGCAATCGCGATAGGTAGCGATGCACCATGTCGCGGCAGGCGTACGACTCTCACGTCGTGACAAAAATACTTTCCACCGAATTGTGCGCCGATACCGAGAGTTTGTGTCAGCTTATGTATCTCACGCTCTAATTCCAGGTCCCTAAATGCTCTTCCCGTCCGCTCATTTCCGGTTGTTGGGAGGGAGTCGAGGTACTTGGTGCTTGCGAGTTTGGAGACTTTGAGTGTGTGTTCGGCACTCGTGCCGCCGATCACGACCGCCAAGTGATAGGGCGGACAGGCTGCGGTGCCGATCGATCGCAACTTCTCATCAAGCCAGTTCATCAAACTTGTCGGGTTAAGAACTGCTTTGGTCTCTTGATAGAGGAATGACTTATTCGCGCTCCCGCCACCTTTTGCGATGAAAAGGAATTCGTATTCATCGGCGTGATCTGAGGAGGAGTAGATCTCAATCTGTGCGGGGAGATTGTTTCCGGTGTTCTTCTCCTGCCACATCGTCACTGGTGCAAGTTGTGAATAGCGAAGATTGAGTGAGGTGTAGGCGTTGTAAATGCCTCGCGAGATTGTTACCTCATCCTTTTCTGTGGTGAGGACTTGTTGGCCTTTCTTTGCCATGACTAGCGCAGTGCCAGTGTCTTGGCACATGGGCAAAACGCCTCCGGCAGAGATATTTGCATTCTTCAATAAGTCGAGCGCAACAAAGCGGTCATTAGGGGAACTTTCATCATCAAGAAGAATCGAAGCAAGTTGCTCTAAATGTTCCCGGCGAAGGAAATGATTGATGTCATGTATCGCGATTTCCGTGAGTCTTTCGATTGCCTCAGGAGAGACTTTGAGGAAAGTCCTTCCATCTGCTGTGAAAGTGGAAATCCCGTCAATATCTAGTTTTCGATAGCGAGTGGCATCTTCCCCTAACGGAAGAAGGTCTTCGTAGATGAACTCAGGCATCTTCGTCCTTCTCTGCAGAACCAGACTTTGACTCGGGGCCAGACCCAGCTTTCGAAGCTCGCTTCGACGCACTCGCCTTCGCGATCTTGGCTTTCGCTCCCTCGAGCCACTCTTCACAGACTTTCACGAGCTCTTCGCCACGTTCCCAGAGCTTGAGGGATTCTTCTAGGCCGAGTTCGCCACCCTCTAACTCAGCTACGACTTCAGCCAACTCTTCTCGAGCTTCTTCGTAGGAGATTCGCTTCTCAGCCACGCGCTCAATCTACTCCTTCGCCAACTTCACTTCTCGCTAGCGCTTGTACTTCTCGAAATCTCTGTCGTGCTTCTCACAGTTGCAGCAATTTCCCCGAGAGCAAGTCGAAGTCGGAAATCATCACCGCTTTTGACTTGTTTCACGTCTCGGATCAGATCACCCTGTTTCGTCAAGGCCACGGAATAACCTCG
>SYAN01000031.1 GCA_005787575.1 Actinomycetota bacterium
CCTGAGCCAGGATCAAACTCTCCATTGAATTTTGATTCAACGAGACGTTGACTCCGGCGAAAGACATAAACAACTGTCGTTTATTTGTCTTTGACCAATAGATTTCTTACAAAGGATCAACGGGTACGACATTGCTGTCATACCTCATTGAGGTAATTGGCATTGACTTTATGGCACGCTGTTGAGTTCTCAAGTTACGGTTGCACACTTCATCAAGACTTTCGTCTTTCTGTAGGGCGACTGCCAAACCTATTCCATCGCGCATCACCGAAGCAAACTACGCAGAGCGCAGTTTTCCCCGGTAAGTAATGACTTGGAGGTCTGGAGGAAGCTTCGCTATCCGGCCGTGCGGAAGAACCGCATTTGTCCGTTGCACAACGAAGAGCCCGAAGGATAGGCCCTCAGGGGGAAAAGGGTCAAATCGGACCTTGGACGCTCAAAAAAGGGCATTTTCGGGGGTTCTTGGGGATCGAGGGCTCAAGCCTGCTCCCTGAAAATCCAGTTTTCTACGCTTTTCGTAGAACGGCCACCAAATCTCGTTTGCCTTTGCGAAGGAGAGCTATGCGACCGAAGAGGAAATCTGCCTCAGTCAACATTGTTCCTTCATCTCCAACTTTCATGTTGTTGAGATAAGCACCGCCCTCTTTAATAACTCTACGCGCTGCTGATTTCGAGTCAACCACTCCTGAACTCGCAATGAGATCAATCCACAGTGGCGACTCTGAAACAGCTACATCAACCTGCGGCAACTCAGAGATTGCGCTTTCTAAAGTTTCTTCATCCAAATCGCGCAACTCCGCCTGACCGAAGAGAGCTTGCGAGGCTTTCTCTACTCGATGCGCTGTCTCTTGGCCATGAATGTAGCCAGTAACTTCTAACGCAAGCGCGCGATGGGCTTTTCGAGCTCCAGGGTTGGCTTCGTGTTCTGCGAAAATTCCTTCTAACTCCTCGCGAGACTTGAAGGAATATGACTTGAGTAGTTGAACGAGATCTCGATCGTCAGTGTTAAGGAAGAACTGGAAGAAAGAATAAGGAGAAGTCATCGACGGATCGAGCCAGACAGAGCCAGAGGCAGTCTTACCGAATTTCGTTCCATCAGATTTAACTATCAGTGGAATGGTTAATGCGTGAGCGCTCTTTCCCTCAATGCGCCTGATCAGATCAACTCCTGCAACTATATTTCCCCACTGGTCACTTCCACCCATCTGCAATAAGCAATTTTCTCTCCTAAAGAGTTCAAGGAAGTCGAGTGCTTGGAGCACCTGGTAGGAAAATTCAGTGTAGGAAATACCACCCGACTCAAGCCTTGCGGAAACCGAGTCCTTAGCCAACATCTGATTGACGCTGAAATGCTTACCGATATCCCGAAGAAAATCCAAGGCCGAAAGTGGCGCGGTCCAATCGAGATTATTCGCAAGAACCGCCCTATTCTTACCGTGTTCAAAATCAAGGAAGCCGGAGAGCTGCTTTCTTATCCGTTCTACCCACTCTGCGACAACGCTCTCTTCGTTAAGGCTTCGTTCCTGATTTCGGCCAGAGGGATCGCCAACCAATCCTGTAGCACCACCAACTAACGGAATCGGTCGGTGACCTGCCTCCTGTAGACGTCTCATCACAACCATGATGGCGAGATTTCCGATATGAAGACTTGGTGCAGTTGGGTCAAATCCGACGTAGAAAGAGAGTGAACCTTTCTCCAACTCCGATCTCAGCGCGACTTCGTCAGTGGATTGGGCGATGGAACCTCGCCAGACCAGGTCCTCCCAGAGTTTCATAGTCCGAGAACCTTACTCAAAGCTCCCAATCCTTGTTTCGTCATTCCTTCATGATCGGCGATCTTTCGAAGCAGCAGATTATTTGCCGCCCTAACCTTCGAAGTTGAAGTTCCTAGTGATGAACGACGCGATTCAACGGCGCCTCGAACATCCAAAAGCGGAATCAAGTCTGAAGTCAACCTAGTATCAATCGATTGCAAATCCACTTCCTTCAAATCTGATAGTTCAATGCCCTTCTCCTCGCAATATCTCACTACCCTACCGGCGACATCATGCCCCTCGGAGAATGGAACATTTCTTGCAGCAAGAAAATCGGCAATCTCTGTAGCAAGAGCGAAACCTCGACCAGATCCAGATTCGATTTTTTCTCTTGAAAATGTAGCGGTGGAAATCATGCCTTCCATTGCCGGCAAGAGAATTTGAAGCGTCTCGAGCGAATCAAAAATTGGTTCTTTATCCTCCTGCAGATCCCTGTTGTAAGCGAATGGAAGACCTTTCAGGACAGTCAGTAGCGTTGTTAGATTTCCGATAGTTCGACCCGCTTTTCCGCGAGCTAACTCAGCTATATCAGGATTCTTCTTCTGCGGCATGATTGACGAACCGGTTGAATACGCATCGGCTAAAACAACCCAGCCAAACTCTTGACTTGTGTAAAGAGTGAATTCCTCTCCCATCCGCGAGAGATGAATTGAAATCAAAGAGAGTATGAACAGGGCCTCTGCGACGAAGTCTCGATCACTCACCGCATCAATGGAGTTCCCCACAACTCCTGAGAATCCGAGGATCTTTGCTGCTTTCTCAGGTAGTGGCACTAGGGAGGATCCCGCGAGAGCTCCCGATCCCAAAGGGGAGAGATCCGTGCGATCAATCCAGTTCGCTATTCGACTCAGGTCGCGCTCAAGGGCAAATGCATGTTTTGCAAGTTCCTGGCCAAACGAAACCGGTTGAGCATGTTGAAGGTGTGTGAAGCCTGGAGCTATCACATCAACGTTCTCTTCCGAACGCTTAAGAACCGTTTTTGCGAGTGAGGCCACCTTCAAAGCTACGTCACGCATCTGCACAAGTAGGAAAAGTTTGAGATCTGTGACGATTTGATCGTTCCTACTTCTGCCCGCGCGCAGGGCGCCGCCCACTTCCCCTACTCGCTCTTTCAATAATCTTTCCAAAGCGCTGTGAACATCTTCATCCTCAACTGTGGGATGAAGCTCTCCTGCTGTGATCTCGCGCGATATCTCTCTGAGAGCTTGATCAAGAAGCTTCGCAGTGTCAGCCGAAACGACCTTCTCTTCCACTAATGATGCAAGGTGGGCCAGCGACGAAGCTATGTCGTAACGGGCCAAACGCCAGTCAAAGTGAATGCTCCTTGAAAGAGCAAAAAGTGATTCCGCAGGGAGCGACTCGAACCTTCCTCCCCAGAGATTCATTTCCGCACCTTCCTTTTAGAGAGCTTACGTTTACCGCGACCCATAGTTTCATCGACTAACTCGATGACGGATTTTGACACGCGCCCGGTAAATGAAGGCTTTGCTAAGGCTATGAAAATCGTGTCATCCCCGGCGATAGTTCCCATGATCCCGGAAATCTTTGCGGAGTCGATTCTTGAAGCCACTAGTTGGGCAGCACCAGGAGCTGTCTTAACCACCAGGATCTGTCCATTGGATTTGATCTCTAGTGTTCGCGCCCCAAAAGTTGGAGGTGGAGAGCTTGGTAACTGATAGATCATTCGTCCATCAATTCCCTTCCCTCGGACAGCTCCAAGTTCTTCCAGGTCGCGACTCGCGGTTGCCTGAGTAACTCGTATCCCATGTTCCTTGAGAACTTTGACCACATCGGCTTGAGAATGGATGGCAGATTCGGCCAGAGCGATTGATATCAACCTCTGTCTTTGCAGTCGTTCCCTAGTCATTTCGAATCCCTCAACGCATTCATGGACTTCGAGAAGGCTCTTGTAAAACTATCCACTTCCCTTTTTCCAAGGATCAACGGCGGAGCAATCCGTATCACTTGTTCGGAAGTAGAGTTCGCAAGAACTCCCAGTTTGGATAAGTCGGCAACCACTTCCTTTGCGATCGGTCGCTCAAGGACGATGCCGAGCAATAGTCCACGACCTCTCACTTCCACGACTCCATCAATCTTGCCTATGGAACTCTTTATCAAAGATCCCATCATCAAGGCACGTTCCATAAGCTTTTTCTCTCTGATCGTTTTTAGAACTTGATTAGCAGCTGCCGCTGCGACGGGATTTCCGCCGAAGGTACTTCCGTGCTCCCCTGGCGCGAAGTGAGGCGAACGACCGCGGATGATCGTTGCCGCCAATGGGAGTCCTCCGCCTATCCCTTTGGCAACCATCACCAAATCGGGAGCAAGTTTTTCCTCCCAGCCAAACCATGATCCACAACGACCGATTCCAGTCTGGATCGCATCAAGTGCGAAAAGAGTTCCTGTTTCTGCGCACCGTTCTTCTATCCCCTTCAGATAACCAGGGGGTGGGACTATTACTCCATTCTCGCCCTGTATCGGTTCCACCAAAACCATCGCAGTCCTCTTTGTGATCGCTCGAGTGATTGCCTCTAAGTCGCCATAAGGCACGAACTTCACATCTTTTAATAATGGACGAAATGGCTTCTGCTTCTTCTCCTGACCGGTCAATGAGAGCGCGCCGATTGTTCTTCCGTGAAATGACCCAAGCGTTGCAACCAAGCGCGTCCGCCCAGTAAGTCTCGAAATTTTTATTGCTGCCTCGTTCGCCTCAGCCCCTGAATTGCTGAAGAAAATTCTTGCTTCATCGTCTCCAATCATTCGCTGCAACTCTCTTGCCAATTTCAGCGACTCTGGATTTCCATAAAAATTGGATAAATGACTCACCTTTCTCATCTGTGTCGTAACCGCGTCAATGAGATCCGGGTGGGCAGCACCGAGTGCATTCGTAGCGATTCCGCTAAGAAAATCTAAATAGCGTTTACCGTCTGCATCCTCGAGATAACACCCCTTTCCGCGCACAATGGTGATGCTTGGGGTGGCATAACTACTCTCCATTACAAGTGCATGCTCTTTTGCGAAATCGGCACCCTTATTTGCTTTACTCTCAACTTTAGTCATTGTGCACCAACGTACCTACTGGTTCGTCATTCAGCGCACGCGAGAGCGCCTCGGCTGTTCTGCCATCAATAACCTGGGCACCTTTCGCTCCAAGATTCAAGGCTTGTATAACGGCCTCAACTTTAGGGATCATTCCTTCACTCAAATTTGGCAAGAGTTGAGCAATTTCTTCTTTAGAGCAAACGTTTATCAAGCTGCTTTCTTCCGGAAACTTTCGGTAAATCCCTTTGACGTCAGTCATGAAGATTACTTTCTCGGCAGAGAGAGCGCCGGCCAGAGCTCCCGCAGCCAGATCGGCATTGACATTGATTCCCAGGCCATCTGAAGTCGAGCTCACTGAAGAAACTATCGGCAGGAAGCCTTCTGCAAGGAGCGCCTCAAGTAGCTTGATATCTACCGATCTAACCTCGCCCACTTGACCGAGTTCTAATCCGGAAGGCGATTTTCTTTTGCTCACTTCAAAGAGACCGCCGTCGCTACCACTTACCGAAACCGCTTTTACTCCCCTTGCTCGCAGATCCCTGACTAAACCTTGGGCGATACTTACAAGGACCATTTCAACAACATTCATAGTTTCTGCATCAGTGAAGCGAAAACCTTCAACAAAGTGCCTAGAAATACCATGTAAAGAAAGTTCCTCATCTATCTGAGGCCCTCCCCCATGCACGATCACAACATTCTTGCCACTTTTCTGATAAGCCGCCACTAGATCCAACCACGAATTCTCAGATGATTGGGCGAGAGCGTTGCCACCGAACTTGACGACAATCATGTTGAGTAGGCCGAGTTCTCGTGAACGTATTGAACCGAAAGATCATTGGTGTGAATGGTTGCTTCCTTAGCGCCAGCTCCTAAATCAATCTCGATTGCTACATAGCGCCCCGTCATATCCACATCTTCCCTAGGAAGGAACGGCGCGCTATTTCGGCACACTTCTACCCCGTTGATGTTGACTCTTATTTGCTCGGGATCAAAGACTGCATGGGTGGTTCCGATGGCAGCCAAGATTCGACCCCAATTGGGATCCTCCCCAGAAATGGCGCACTTAAGAAGATTATTTCGGGCAACGGATCGTCCTACAGCAACAGCATCCGCCTCACTCGCTGCTCCAAAAGTTCTAATCGCCACCACTTTTGTATGTCCTTCTGCATCCTCAATAAGTTTGAGGCTCAACTCTGCACATAACTCCCCCAGCAACTGGCTAAAACGCTCTGGGTTTGCCTGCACACCAGAGGCGCCGGAGGCAAGCAGAGCCACCGTGTCATTAGTCGAGGTGCAACCATCAGAATCGATGCGTTCGAATGTTCGTGTTGTTGCCTCAGCTAATGAATCATCATCGATGATGGCATCCGTCATGATGACCACGAGCATCGTCGCTAGGGAGGGAGCAAGCATCCCTGCGCCTTTAGCGATGCCGACAATCCGCCACCCATCGTCCTGGCGCTCTGCGATTTTTGGAACACTGTCAGTCGTCATTATTGCGCGAGCAACATCAGCCACATCACCGTCGGCAAGCTTCACGATCAGCTTCGCTATACCTTCGGTGATCTTCGCTTCAGGAAGTTGAACTCCAATCATTCCTGTAGAACAAATCATCACATCCGATGCGGCGAGACCAAGACCACGAGCAACATTTTCCGCACTCCGGTGTGTAACCGCGAATCCTTCTGGCCCAGTACAAGCATTGGCTCCGCCACTATTTAGCAGAATGGCATCAATACGATGGTCCGCGACTGCGCCACGGGACCATGTCACAGGTGCAGCTTCGATGCGATTTTTAGTGAAAATTGCTGATGCGTAATGTGTGGGCCCATCATTGACGATCAAAGCCATATCTGGTGCACCACTGGACTTGAGTCCCGCCGCAACCGCGCTTCCGCGAAAACCCTTTGGAAAAAGTGTCATCGAACGCCTAGCCCCAAAAGCCCTGAATTCTCCGGTAGTCCAACCATCAGATTCGCGTTCTGGAGCGCCTGTCCAGCCGCTCCTTTACCCAGATTATCTATCGCTACCGAAACTATCGCTCGGTCAGTATGACTATCTAAGGCGACCCTGACTTGAACTCGGTTTGTGCCGAGAACCGATGAGGTTGATGGCATCAGATCCTCGAGGACTTCGATGAACGCTTCAGCTTCGAAGTAATTCTTCATGGCTTGAACAAGTTCAACTTCACTGCTGACTCTGGTTTTTGACGAAATGGTTGCCAGAATTCCGCGAGGCATCGGTGCGAGTATTGGAGTAAAGGAGCACTTGACCTCATTTTTCGATACTGCGGAAAGCGTCTGCTCGATCTCTGGTGTGTGTTGATGAACCCCACCGAACTTGTACGAAATCAAATTTCCGGCAACTTCACTTGCCAGCAGGTTTACCTTGGCACTTCTACCGGCGCCAGTCGTGCCGCTCGCTGCAACAACCGTGATATCTGATCCGTCAATCAAGTTTTGTGCAAGCAAAGGAGCTGCTCCAAGGGCGATAGCAGTTGCATAACATCCGGGATTAGCTACTCTTCTTGAAGATGCGATCTCTGCTCTTGCTCCATCTATCTCCGGAAGTCCATAGGTCCAACTTCCTGCATGATCGCCTCCATAATATTTCTGCCAAGAAAGCTCGTTCTTCAGACGATAATCCGCTCCGAGATCTACGATAAAAGGGTCGCCTTGGATCGATGAAATCCATTGCGAAGATTGACCGTGCGGTAGGGCGAAGAAGAGTAGTTCGCAATCTCTCATTCGATTCGAGTTGATCGCTTCAAAAACCATCGAAGAGATCGGCGAGAGGTGCGGGTGAACCTGACCCACTCGCTCCCCTGCATTAGTTCCCGCCGCAACGTACTCGACCTCAAACTCTGGATGTCCTATGAGTAGTCGAAGCAGCTCGCCACCGGCATAACCACTCGCGCCAAGAATCCCGCACTTCATGGGTACAGGTTACCTGGGTTTGCATATATATGCAAAAGCCTGCATATTTATACATGCTAACTTCGAAGCTGCGCTCCAGTTCGTTCTTTGGCTAGCTCCGTAGCCTTCAGCCGGAATTCATTGACCTCTTCTACGGTCAAAGTTCTATCCGGTGCCCGAAAAGTCAATGTGAAGGCCAGCGATATCTTCCCTTCCCCGACCTTGTCATAACGGTCAAAGAGCTCAATGCTCTCAAGTAATTCACCAGCGCCCTCAATCAAAGCCAACCGAACAGATTCTGCTGATACATCACCATCCACGACCAAAGCCACATCTTGAATCGCAGGTGGCATAGTCGAAAGCTCGCCAGGGTGGATGACAGGTGATTGGGCAAGCGCATCAAGCAAGACCGCGAAAGCAACGCTTCGCTCTGGCAAACCCAATAATTCAACAACACGAGGATGTAGTTCCCCGGCGTGGGCTACAGCTCTCTCGCCAACCCTGATTTCGGCACATCTTCCCGGATGCCATGGTGCGAAATCTGATCTGCGAACTTCTCCGCTACTGCCACAAAGTTCGACTATCTCCATTGCAAAGGAAATCGCGTCGCTCCAATCCCCCTGACGTCCTTTACCCCACCATCCCGCTAATTCAACTGACCCAGCAATCACCCCCGCAATCATCATGGGCTGAGTTGGGACACTGGCAAAGAGATCTGAAATCGATTTCTGGTCTGGTCTCTTTCCGGTGGTGAGTATCTCTGTCGAAGCTACTCCATCAATCGCCCGAAACACGCTTCCGATTTCAAAAATTGCTACACCGTTGTTTCCTCGGTTGATGTTTCTAGCAGCTGTAGGCAAGAGACTTTGCAATATGTGCGTTCGAAGGACAGGAAACTCATCGCTCAAAGGGTTCGCCAAACGGAATGTTTTCGCACGATCTCCGGTGAAACCCAATTGCTTAATGAATTCATCGCTAGAGAATGGATAGTTTTGAGTCTCCGAAAATCCCCGGGAAGCAAGGAAGGCTGTTACCGATCTTCTGCGTCTCTGACGAAGCGTTAAAACATCGGAAGGTTTCCCGCTAGCTCGAGCGAATGGAAGCGTGAGTGGAATCCGATCATAGGAATGAATCCTTGCCACTTCTTCAGCGAAATCTGAATTCCGTCTAAGGTCAGGCCTCCAACTTGGTGGCGTGACTTTCAATAGCTCACCTTTCTCCTCACCTTTACCCACAACTTTGCACCCTACGAGGTGAAACGCTTCTTCAATCTCACTAATTGAATAGTCACAGCCGATTAAAGAGTTGATCGCGCTTGCCTTCACCTCAATCTCAACATCGTTAACTCCTGCGCCCGCATCAGAGCTTCCGATGTAAGACCCTCCCGTGATTTCAAGTAACAACTCAACTGCTCGCTTTGAGGCGATCTCAGCAAGGTTTGGATCGACATAACGTTCAAATCGCCTCGATGCTTCAGTGGACAAGTTCTGCGACCTGGCATTTTTTGCCACTGCAATGGGTTCGAAGTGGGCAGCTTCTATGGCGATCTCGACAGTCGCCTCACTCACCTCGGAATTTTCACCCCCCATGGTCCCGGCCAGGGCAAGAACCTTCTGATCGTCAGCAATGACAAGGTTTTCCGCGACAAGTTTTCGTTCAGTGCCATCAAGGGTTTTCAATGTCTCGGAGGGACTAGCTTTGCGCACTACCAATGTTCCCGCGATTTTTGAGCGATCAAAAGCATGTATTGGTTGGCCGAGTTCAAGCATCACATAGTTTGTTACATCCACCGCTGCTGATATGGAACGCATTCCCGACTTCTCTATCCGACGTCGGATATATAGCGGGGTTTGAGCGTGTGCTCTCACATCAACAACGCTTCGTAGGTAAATCCTCTCTGCGCCATCGTCGATCTTTACCTGAGTTGGCGGTACGGAGCGCTTTGTTTCTAGTTCAAGCGAACGAATACGTTCTACCGGGTCGGAGAAAGTGGTCCGAAGAGATCCTGCAAGCTCTCGTGCGAGACCTCTGATTGAAAGCGCGTAGCCACGATCAGGATTGATTGCAATATCAAAAATAATGTCACTTGCTTGTAAAGCTTCGCGGGCATCGTCGCCCACTTGCGCAGATCCTTCCGGCAAGACCACGATTCCCGAATGGTCATCGCCCAGCCCAAGCTCACGCATCGAACAAATCATCCCGTCAGAGAGCCGGTCATATGTCATTCGACTAGCAATCTTGAAATCTCCGGGAAGGATTGAGCCCGGCATTGCCACTACGACAAGGTCATTTTTCTCAAAATTCCGCGCACCACAGATGACGCCCCGTTCTTTACCCTCACCACAATCAAGCGTCACAAAACGGATCGGTTTCTTGTGCCCTTCAAGCTCCTCTATCTCGAGCACTCGTCCAACCACCAATGAACCTTCAATATCGGCGCCCGTGATGTGTACGGCTTCAACCTCAAAACCAACTTGGACGAAAGCCTCAGCAATCGATTCGGGTGTCGTGCCGTGAGGAATCTTCACATGCTCGGCCAGCCAAGATAATGGGACTAACATCAGCGGCCGCCCATCCCGAACTTCCGGCTGAAGCGAACATCACCCTCAACAATTGCACGGATATCTGCGACCTGATGGCGGACCATCAGCGTCCGCTCTAAACCCATGCCAAAGGCAAAACCAGAATACTTTTCGGTATCTATCCCGCATGTTTCAAGAACATTGGGATTGACCATGCCACATCCACCCCACTCGATCCAACGACCATTGAAGAAAATATCTACCTCGGCCGAAGGTTCGGTGAAAGGAAAATACGAGGGGCGAAGGCGTGAGACAACTTCATCGCCAAAAATCTTCTTTGCGAAATAGTCAAGAGTTCCCTTGAGATCTGCCATGGAAATCCCCTGGTCAACCACAAGGCCTTCGACCTGACTGAATACAGGGGTGTGAGTCGCGTCTAACTCATCAGAACGAAAGGTTCTGCCGGGACAGATAACGTAAATCGGGGGTTCCTGGGTCAACATGGTTCGGATTTGTGTTGGGGAAGTATGTGTTCTCAACACCAAATTCGATTCAAGAGGCTCGAGAAAAAAAGTATCTTGCATGGTTCGTGCGGGATGATCTGCAGGAATATTGAGGGCATCAAAGTTAAGCCATGCAGCCTCTAACTCCGGACCTTCCATCACGCGATATCCCAGCCCGATGAAAATATCTGCAATCTCTTGATCGATCAAAGTTAACGGATGGATACCACCCTTTGGAGTTCTTCGTAGCGGGAGCGTCACATCGACTCGTTCACTCTCAATGACTTCTTGATCACGTTTAAGGGTTAGTTCGGCCAAGCGCTTTTCGAAAAGTTCGTTGAGTTGATTTCGTGCCTCTCCGAGAGCTTTACCTATCGGGGCTTTAAGCGATGGATCTAGAGAACCAAGCGACTGACTGATCCTTGCAATTGTTGACCGATCCCCCAGGTGAGAGATTCGAGCTAGTTTGAGAGACTCCAAATCACCAGCCAAGGTCAAAGCTTGCGTAGCTTCGATTTGGGCGCCATCGATTTCCGCCTTCATCGATTCAGGACCCTTACCGGACACTCGCTGATTCTACTTTCCTTGATGCTTAAGAGCGGGAGATTTCATACATGGCGATTGATGCCGCTGTTGCAACATTGAGGCTCTCCGCTCCACCCGGCATTGCAATAGATATCTTCCTTATCTCCGGGTTGGATGAAACTTCCTTTGGCAGACCGTGCGCCTCACTTCCAAGCATTAAGACCAATTTCTCGATTCCCTTGAAGTCAGTGCCTTCAGAACCATGCATATCAAGCGCTAAAAGAGTATGACTGGGGTTTAGCGATTCGAGGATTTGATGAACTGTGAATCCGTTGTATATGGCTGGAACGACAATTGAACCCACCGATGCACGAACAACTTTGCCCGAGAACGGATCAACCGATCCTGTCGAGACGACCACTGCGTCAAAACCAAAGGCATGGGAATTTCGAATCACCGTTCCAAGATTTCCTGGATCATTGATCTCGCTGAGAAAAACGATTCTTCGCTTCTCGAGAAGTCCTGATAATTCCTGCTTCGCAAGCGAGAGAACAGCAAGGGCGCCCTGTGGCGTTACCGTGCCACTCATCTTCTTCATCACATCATCGCTTACCAAGGTCGCGTCCCGATCCCTGAAGCGATCGATTACATCCGCAGTTGCGAAGAGTTCGATGACCGAGCTCTCTCTCAGCGCGAGGGCTGTCTCTACACCGCGTAATCCCTCAATGATGTACTCGCCGAGTTCCTCTCGCCGCTTTGGTGAGTGGGTATCAAGTAACTCCCTCACTCTCCCGATTTGGGGTGAGCGAAGACTTGTGATCACTTGATGTTCTGCTTGGCAATCTCTACGAGTTGAGCGAAGGCCTTCTCATCATTGGTTGCAAGTTCTGAGAGCACGCGACGATCAACTTCGATTCCAGCGGCCTTCAAGCCTTGGATGAACCGGTTGTAGGTCAACCCATTGGCTCGACTTGCTGCATTGATTCGAGTAATCCAGAGCTGTCTGAAATCACCCTTTTTATCTTTGCGGTCATTGAACGCATAGACCAAGGAGTGAGTTACCTGCTCTTTTGCTTTGGTGAAAAGTCGAGAACGTTGACCGCGATATCCAGCGGCTCGCTCCAGAATGGTTCGACGCTTCTTTGCTGCGTGTACTCCGCGCTTTACTCGTGCCATCTCTATCTTCTCCTTCTTCTATCAATCACAAAACTGAACGGTTTCCCCATTTCTGGGGTATTTGAGAATCTTCTATTTGAGTCCAAGCAAGCGTTGCGCTTGTCCAGTGGCATGGCCTTTGGCTGCTGGCTCATTGCTGAGGCGACGCGTCCTGCGCGATGACTTTCCTTCGAGGAGGTGGCGCTTTCCAGCGCGCTCATGCTTGATCTTGCCCTTGCCGGTGACCTTAAAGGTCTTCTTGGCACCACTATGGGTCTTCATCTTCGGCATCGCTGCCCTCCTTCTATCTCGATGACCAACCTTTGTTGATCACGTTTACCGCTAACTGCTAACTGCTGGGAACACTCTTCTTCTTCGTTTCGCTCTTCTTTCGAAGGGGGGCAAGAACCATGGTCATGCTCCTGCCTTCACGCTTTGGCGCGAATTCAACAAACCCTGCTTCAGCAACATCTTCTGCGAGCCGTTGCAAGAGCTTGAAGCCCATCTCCGGACGAGATTGCTCTCGACCTTTGAACTGCACCGTTGCTTTCACCTTGTCGCCACCACCAAGAAATTTCAGCACCTGATTCTTCTTCGTCTCGTAATCGTGAGTTTCGATCTTCAGCCCGAGCCGAATTTCCTTAACCACGATATGAGTCTGATTGGCTCTGGCCTCTCTGGCCTTCTGAGCCAACTCGTACTTGTACTTTCCGAAATCCATTACCTTGCAGACCGGAGGGTTAGCCTCTGGTGCAATTTCTACCAAGTCCAATCCCGACTCTTCAGCCATCGCCAAAGCGGTATCTATTGTGACAACGCCCTGTTGTTGACCTTCAGCATCGATAACGCGAACTTGAGGAACTCGAATTCGGTCGTTGATACGAGGTTCAGTAGTGATAGGTGCTTCCTTTCGATAACGAAAAAGAGGAACAGTTTGATTCGAAGATAGGATCAGAAATCACAATGAGCGCGCAACCAAGAAGCTAATCTTGACCAAACCGCCGAGGCGAATGAGGTGGAGGCGCGGGCCTCACTTTGAGTTCCGAGGCCAAGCCCCGAACGGAGGAGAGGTTAGCCGAGGATCCATAAAGAAGGAAATTGGAGCATCAACCACCTATTGCGTGAACCCCGCCATCGACATGGATGATTTCGCCAGTTGTCTTAGGAAACCAATCAGAGAGTAAAGCCACTACCGCTCGAGCGGCAGGTTCTGGATCGCTCACATCCCACCCGAGGGGTGCACGCGACTTCCATACGGACTCGAACTCGCTAAAGCCAGGAATTGATTTCGCGGCGATCGTCTTCAACGGTCCAGCAGCTACAAGATTGACTCTAATATTTCTCGGACCCAAATCTCTGGCGAGATAACGAGCAGTCGATTCCAGCGCAGCTTTCGCCACACCCATCCAATCGTATTTTGGCCATGCGACAGTTGCGTCAAAATCAAGGCCAACAATGCTCGCGCCATGTTGCGGGTCAAATAATGATTCCAAAGACATAGCCAATGACTTCAATGAGAAAGCAGAAGTTTCCAAAGCTATTGCAACATCGCTCCAACTCGTATTGAGGAAATTCCCGCCGAGAGCGCCTTCAGGGGCAAATCCAATCGAATGCACCACACCATCGATACGGTCACCGAGTGTCTTCTTCACTCTCTCGGCAAGAGCATCCAAATGACCCTCGTCACGCACATCTAGTTCAATAACTTCAACGTTATCCGGTAATCGCTTTGCAATTCGTTCTGTTAGGGAGAGCGCCCGGCCAAATGATGTGAGCACGATCTTTGCCCCATTAAGTTGAAGCAACTTCGCTACATGAAAGGCGATCGAGGAATCGGTCAATACACCGGTGACTACGATTCTTTTACCCTCAACAATGCTCATCAATTTCCCATTCCAAGTCCGCCATCAATTGGAATCACCGCTCCGGTGATGTATCGAGCTGAATCCGAGGCAAGGAACGAGGCTAACTCCGCAACTTCACCTGGTGTTGCAAATCGGCCGAGTGGAATATCTGCAAGGATTTCTTGCTTTCGTACCTCACTAAGTTCAGAGGTCATATCAGTCTCGATGAATCCCGGCGCAATAACGTTGATTCGAATCGATCGGCTACCAAGTTCACGGGCCAACGAGCGAGCCAGGCCAATCAAGCCAGACTTACTCGCCGAATAGTTCGCTTGTCCGGCAGAGCCACTCATTCCAACCACTGACCCAATAAAGGTGATGGACCCTTTGCGCGCCTTAAGCAGGGACTTCGTTGCCCGTTGTGCGAGGAGGAATGATCCTTTGAGATTGGATTCGATCACCATATCGAAATCTGCTTCGCTCATTC
>SYAN01000032.1 GCA_005787575.1 Actinomycetota bacterium
TCAACATGTTGGTCTCTATGGTCACAATCGGTGATCATCGATTCAGGCTTCCCGTGGCTGGTTTGAGCCTCTTCCTTCAGGGGATTGGTCTTACCTGGGCCTTCAGTAAACGCGTAAGACGCTCGATTACTGGGGAAGAAAAGCTACTTTGGAAGAGTTTGACTAGAACGACTAATCTTTAACTCCTGAGAATACGAAGTGGGGGGTCACGCTATGGGGCGCGGCCGAGCGAAAGCCAAACAGACTAAAGTCGCACGAGACTTGAAGTACAACTCTCAAGATATCGACATCGAGAAGTTGACCAAGGAATTACATGGCGAAGCCGATAAAGATGATCGTGGAGACGACTTCGATCCGTATGCTGAAGGAAATTACATCCCTCGTCGCTAGCAAGGAATAACCAGTACTACCTCGAAGTTCTAGGGAGCATTATGCGGCCAACTCCATATGTCGCCTCGCTCCGAATCTACGAACCATTGTCGGCGTTCTCACCTGCCGATCAACTTCGCTGGAAAGCGATTCCTGCGAATGCGGCAACACGACGAGATGAAGAAAATCGCGCCTTGCGCCGAATCATCCGACCAGAACCACCGGCACTCCGCTCCGATGGCGCACATATCCTTGATGTCGGGGATGAGCGCTTCGTCGCGCCTTGGTCGACGGCAATGCGATGTTGGGCAGCACTCGACTCATTCAAAGAATCCTTTCCCACCTCGATCACGACCTTCTTCGTTCCACCACCTCTAGAAGACGCGCTTTCAATAAATTCCGAAGACCTTGAGGATCGTATTCCTCATATCTTGACCGAGACCTGGGTGATCCCACCTCGTTGGTTTGCTCTTTTTGAACCAGGCGAGCGCCTTCGCGGACACACTCCCGAAGGTCCTTTTACTGTGATGCGAACCGATATCGCCACCGCAAAACGGCGATGCGAAACGGCCCATCGTGCCGTGGTCAGTGCTTTTGGAAATGGACCAATTGAAGGTGAGATCGCGACACTTCTTGCTTGGCTCAATCTCTTTCATGCTGACTCTAAAGTCGAATGTGATTACGGCGGACTGGCGCTCTATTTAGAACAGAGCCTTATCGCCAATGGTGAAGCAGGGCTTGAATCAGACTCATCAATCGAGGATGTGACGCTCTCACTCCAAGGTTTGGCGGCAGGTGATGGTGCGATGGCTGGTCGCGGGTATGAGCGCTTGGTATCAAGGTGGCGGCGCGTGGGAGCCTTCGAACAAGCTATGTAATGAGATTTAGGCGGAGATCAAGCGGGAATTCGACGCGCAATCCTCTTGCCATAGGTGGAACTCGGTGGGAATACTTCGGCCATATCGGATAAATCAGACATCCGATTAGAGGGGCATCGAGTGTTACGACCACGCGATCATGAAGTCCTACTAACTCCCGCCGAAGTGGCAGCGCTCTTTCGAGTCGACCCCAAGACTGTGACGCGCTGGGCGAAAGCCGGAAAATTAACTGCGATTCGCACCCTCGGCGGTCACCGCCGTTACCGCCAATCTGAAGTTCAAGCACTCCTGAAGACTGTTCCTGGTGCGATTCAATCAACACCTTCGCCACAGTCCACTACTTCACCAACTATGCCGGCGCAAGTATCACCTGTTAGGGAGTTCTAGAAATTATGAATGAGGATTCATCAGCAAGAGATTCCAGCAAACCTAACGATCCTAAAGCGAAGTTTCTCGAAGCTCTTGAGAAAAAGAAGAGCAAGGGTGGTGCAACGCCTGGAACTTCCGGCGGATCCGGAACAAAAATTGGAAAAGGCGAACAAGGTGCAAATGCGCCGAAGATGTTCCGTAGGAAATCTGGTGGAGGTTAATCCAAGATTTCGTACGAAGGATTGAGAATCGTCAGTGCACCTTCGCGCTCGCCGACCATTCCTTCAGCTCGAAGGACTGAACCGACTTCGAGTCCGGCAATCTCTCGCCTTCCAAGGAACTGAAGAGTCACTCCGCCACTTTCATCCCACACCTCTACATCAATGCGGGGTGCGTTGCTTGATGGTGAAGACTTTAGCGCTGAGACGCGACCTTGGATATGTGCGCGATTGCGCCATGAGATCTTCCCGATAGGCATGATCTCTGCAGAGAAATGTGATGCTCGCGTCTTATCACTTAAGAATTCTGATTGAGCTCGCAAGGGACGCTCTGGTGTAGAGACAATTTCACTTGGTTCTATATCCGATCGCTCGTTAGTAGTTGTACTACGACCACTAAGAATTCGATCCACATCATAGGGAACGATGGTTGCGACAACTCGCGGCAATTGAGAGATCGGCCGAGCAATAGCTTCTGCAGTTTGATCATGCAAGATTCGCCCTAAGAACCTCGAATAGGCTCGCCTAGGCAATAGAAGCGTCAACTCGACATCAGTTTTCATCGTTGCTCGGATTGCATAGTCCACTGCTGCCCTGGCTAGGCGTCGATCCGGACAATCAATAAGCTCCAGAGAAATATCATCAAAAGCAGGGTTCTTAGCCCACTGCTCTGCGAGCTCCTTGCCTTTTTCGTCATCCACGACGAAATGAAGAGCGACGATGGACTGTGGTTTAAGACTTCGCGCATATCGAACCGTCGCTACGGTCGCGATATCGATCTTGTCAATTAATACCGCAACATGGTGATGCGAAATTGAGGTCGCTCTACTCGTGGCAGTGGAGAGCTCAAGTGCGTCTTGCTCAATTTCATATCGCCGTCGAAGTCTAGTCAAAGCGATGATCAATATCGGCGCGATGAAGAGGATGACCCAAGCACCCTGGTTGAACTTAACAACCGAAAACACGATGACGACAATGAAAGCGATTGTTCCAGCGAGACCGTTGATGACGAAGTTAAGCCTCCATCGCGCTTTACGATTCTTGTAGTTGTGTTTGGCCATTCCAAGTCCTGAAATTGTGAAAGCGGTGAAGACGCCAAGGGCGTAGAAGGCGACTAGGAATGAGACTGATGCGCCTGTTGCAAAGACGAGAATCAACGCTGAGATCATCAGAACGAGAATCCCATTGGAGAAGTTGAGTCTGTGTCCCCGTTTTGTGAGCCATCGGGGGAGGTATCCATCTGATGCTGCATAGTTGACCACTATTGGAAAAGCATTGAAAGTCGTGTTCGCCCCAGCGAAAAGAATCAACATCGTTCCCGCTTGGACGACATAGAAGAAGATTGTGCCGAAAGTCCCGTCGCCAAGAATTGCCTGTGCGACTTGGGAGATGACAGTCGGAGCCTCATCCTGATAGGGCATCGCATAAATCTTGTGAGCGAAATAAGAGATGCCAAATACCAGGGTTCCGAGAATGGTTGACATGATGATCAGGGTGCGCCGTGCATTTACATACTCTGGCGTCTTGAAGAGGCCAACTCCATCCGATATCGCTTCTAACCCAGTTAACGATGAACCACCATTGGCAAATGCACGCAACAAAATGAAGATTGTCGCGGCGGTAAGAAGTGCCTTCTCATCGCCAAGGACTAACGCGCCTTCGGCTTGAGGATCGAGAGTTGGAAGAGTTCCAGTCACTTCTCGGATGATTCCGATGATGAAGACAATGAACATGGAGACGATGAATAGATAGGTAGGGAGGGCAAACATCTTCCCAGCTTCTTTAACACCCCGAAGATTTCCATAAGCTAGGAATAGGATTATCGAGACTGCCATTGGGATTTTGTAGGCATAAAGGTGAGGAAATGCGGAAATTATTGCCGCGACACCTGCTGCTGATTGAATCGCGAGAGTCACGACATAATCAAGGATGAGAGCGACGGCGGCGATCTGTGCGACTACTGGTCGGAAATTATCCCTCGCGACTATGTATGCGCCACCGAATTGTGTATAGGTTGAGATCACATTCCGATATGAAAGTGTGATGATGATCAAGACTGCAAGGACTACTGCGGTCATCGGCATTAACATCGAAAATGCCAAGATTCCAAAGGCGGGAACCAGGACGACAAGAATCTGTTCGGTCCCATAAGCAGAAGATGAGATCGGGTCAGATGAGAGAACTCCGAGGGCGTAACGCTTCTTCAATCTTTGGTGGGCAAGAGAGTGGCGATTGAGGGGTTTGCCGAGGAGCATCTTCTTCAATCGATAACTGAGCGAATCTCGCATATGAGGTGATTCTTGAAGCGCTTCTGGCTTCGGCGCGTCATCTGTCCAAGACTTCACCGCACTCCTCAATCCAAAGCATCGGCCTTGAGCAAATTGGTAGAGCGCAGGCGAATACGCTCACTTTTTTGCTGGTTCTTGGCGAATTCTACGACTTATTTCCTGAAAGCCCTACGCTTAGAGATGCTATGAAAGTCTCACATGTCGAGTTCTTCACCCTTTTCCTCGCCACATTTGTGCTCGTAGGAGCATTAACGCCTTTGGCCCGGAGAATCGCGATTTCAAAGAAGATAGTCGACAACCCGAATCAAGGTCATAAGACACATCGAGAGCCAGTGCCATATCTCGGTGGTGTCGCAATAATGGTTGGCATCATCGCCATTGCGATTTTGGCTCTAGTGCTCTCAGATTTCACAGTCAACACATTCTCACTTGCTTCATCAGTTCTAGGTCCAGCGCTTCTACTTGGGTTAATTGGTCTATGGGATGACATTAAGAATCTCTCACCTCTGCCACGTTTCATCGCACAAACCAGCGCAGGCGTTTTCACGGCAATCCTTCTGATTAGAAATGACACGGTTGCAAATCCAACAGGATCCATGACTTTGGATGTGGTCATAACCATCGTTTGGATTGTTGGTATTTGTAATTCAATCAACTTCTTTGACAATCTCGATGGAGGTGCAGCAGGAACTATCGCTATCTCCTCAGTAGCCCTTGCCATGCTGGCTCTGATCGGCAATCAAAATGTGATTGCAGCGCTTGCCACTGTTACCGCGGGCGCTACCTTGGCATTCTTGATCTGGAACAAGAGCCCTGCGCGCATTTATATGGGAGATGCGGGCGCACTTTTCTTGGGAGTTTTGATAGCCACCCTGACAATTCGTTTTGAACCAAGCGCTGAGACGCTTCTAGGTTCTTTTGCGACGCCCTTGCTGCTTCTTGCAGTTCCTATTCTCGATACGACGGTAGCTGTGCTATCGAGATTGCGAAGGAGAATCTCTCCCTTTCAAGGAGGCCGCGATCACCTCTCGCACCGCCTAATCAGAAAAGGAATTTCACGTCGATCGGCAGCATTCATCCTGTGGGGACTTTCAGCCTTATTCGCTCTTATTGCACTTCTAATCTCTCAAAGTAATGGAGGAGAAGGAAGTAATGAAAGATTTATGATCTACGGTGCTGGAGTGCTTTGGGCTGGCCTTTTCGTCTTCTTTTTCGCTAGCGCGGACGAATAGTTTTTCGTTTGAAAACAAGATAATTCAGGACGAAGTAATTAAATGGCGTCACCACCAAAGGTGGGATGAATTTAGCGAGCCGTGGGTCAAGGCCTGCCACAATCAAGAATTTCAATATTGAGGTCCCGATAAACCACCAGAAAATCAAGGTCAGCAAGTACTTGACTCCTGACCGCGAGTGATTCTCTTCGCTCTTGAAGGTCCACTTATGGTGAGTCAGATAATTGAAAGCTGTGGAAACAGATCCCGAGATGAAGTTAGCAACAAAGACTGAGGAGATAGGCCCAAAGAGAAGCAGGAAGATTATGTAGTCAATGAGGAAGGTGGTGATGCCAACCACTGCCCACCGGAGCATGCTCCAATCGAAATGCCGCTTGAGAAACGCCCTCACAGGCTCAAGTTATCAGTGTCACTGATCTCAACTCTGAAATGGCAAGACCTTCTTTATCCACTTGAACCTATTTAAATTTGGCGATATCGGGAGGTAGAGTCCGTTTCGTGAAACTACTCAATCATGCGGGAGCCAGAATCTTTCTCTCATTCCTGGTGATTCTTTTCGTTTACACCACAACAATGGTGACGATTTCTTCTCGAGGAAGCGAAAAGACTTATGAGTTAGATGAGGTCATTGCGGAGAATCTCACTCCAGAGCACCTTCGAGTCTTTGTTCAATTGACGGAAGTGGATCCGCTTCGTGGCGAGGCAACAGCTCGAGTATTGCCGTGGCCAAATGATGAGGCGGTGGGATATACCTTCCGTAGTGGATGGTCGCCGAACAAGAAGATCTCTGTTCATGTCGATTCTGTTGTTGGCAATAGCAAGAATGGTGACAATCTCAATATCTATGAAGCAGGGGTTCCGACTGGTGGATTTGATGTATCTCTGGACGAGTCGCCGCTAAGTGCTGCGCGAGGAATCAATCTTTATCCCTTTGATCGGTACATCTACGAGGTACCAATCAGCGCTTCATACGAGGAAGATGGAAATCAGATTGACCTTGCGATATTCCCTCAGGATTACACAAAGCAGATTGATACCTATGACGTGAAGATGGATCATGTGCTCTGGACGAATTCAGAACGAGTTATTGGATCATCAAAGAATGATATAAATGCAATTACAGATGAGCTGGAGCAGGGTCTCTCTTCCTCTATCTTCACAGTGCAGAGATCTGACTCCACGAAGGTGCTCTCTTTCATCATCATGATTCTTATGCTCTCGGGTCTTATCTCTGTGGGAACTATGACCTATATGGTGGCGATGCATAAGCGGCCACCCACACTCTCTTCGCTGACATGGAGCGCTGCTCTCACCTTCTCGCTCATCTCGTTGAGAGGTATTTACCCAGGTTCGCCACCGATTGGAATTTTGATAGACAAAATAATCTATTTCCCCGCTCTCTTGATGACCTTGGTTTGCTCACTTTGGGTCTTGATTATGTGGTCAAGACGCGAGGACTACCTCAACTAACCCGAGTCGGGCTAACCTTCTCACCTCAATGTTTTGGCCCTCTATCGAGGGCCCGAAGTGGCATTTCGTCGATGAGCGCGGGGTGATCTGTGAAGCGAAGTGACCAGGTTGAGTTTGCAACCTGGCTTCAAGAGCGCCAGGGCGCCTTGCTTCGTGCCGCAAAAGTCATCTGCTTCGACACCCAGAACGCTGAAGATGTACTTCAAGAGGCGCTTGCTGATGTATGTATGCGATGGGCAAAAATCAAAAAACACTCCAACCCGGAGGCCTATCTCATGCGCGTGATGGTGAGCAAACATGCAGATATGCGAAGAAAGTGGCTTCGAAAACGTGAGGAGAATGAAACGTCTTGGGAGTTGGCGGAGAACATCAGAGCTATTGCCGATCAATCAGATGATGTTACGCAGCGGCTTCTTGTACAAGCGGCTCTCAAGTCACTCTCGGCACAACAACGTGCCGTGCTCGTCTTAATTTATGAGCATGGCTTAGTGCTTCGAGAGGTTGCTGAGATATTGCAGATTCCGCTTGGAACCGCAGCCTCGCACCTGGCTCGCGGAAAGGCGGCCGTTGCTGCTTACATCGACCTTGTTCCCGAGCTTGAGAAATCTTTGAAGAAATCTCTTCCAGCGACACCATCGCTGAATAAGCAGAGTAATGACGATATTGGCGGAGTTGTCTTGGGAGAGGTGGTGGAGTAAATGAGCGATGTCGATCCATTAATCAAGAGAGAGTTGCAGTGGATGGCTCTTGGTGTTCTGGAAAACCGGGACCTCACCACAATGGTTTTTGCACGAGTTCGACGTAGAAGAATTCGCCGTGTGCTTATTTCGCTTCTCACAGTTTCTTCGCTTCTTGGAATCTCGGTCGCTGGATATGCGCTGATCTCTCGTGAAAGCGCACCACAAGAGATTGCAATTGATACGGGAGCGACCGGCTCTACTGACAAAGATGCGATTGACACCGAAGCGCTACTTGGGTTGATCTCTGACTATCCGATCACATGGGAACAGAGCGTCGGCGACTACGCCGCAATTAGTAAGGCTGCGGGTATTGGTGACACCTTAGGTGGACTCACCGCACAAGGGTTGAAGGTCACATGGGAAAGGTGCGGATCAAGCCAGTGCCCGACTCAATGGGTGCTCTCGCTTCGAAACCAAACCAGTGACATCATCACGATCGCGCCA
>SYAN01000033.1 GCA_005787575.1 Actinomycetota bacterium
GTGTCCTGTCTGTCCTTCGTAGGCGGGCTGGCTATTCCCGAGAAAAAGTTTCAGAGGTTTGGCATCTACACAAGAAAAGGCTATCACCCGTAGCACGTAAGGTGCTGAAAATAAGAAAGGGTGTAGGGGTTCAACTCCCCTCTCGCGCACATGCGAACTAGGGTCTTTGCTCACCGCGGTTCTAGTTTTGATTTCGCCGAACAATCTCGAGAATCATTTGAGGGCGCAATCAGGGCTGGTGTAGACGGTATCGAATGCGATGTGAGACTAACTGCCGATCGTGTCCCAGTCTGTTGGCACGATCGCGATCTAAAACGGCTAACCGATAGAAGTGAATTAGTCTCACAGATCGATTCAGCGGATTTCGCCTCACTTCGCATCATTGATGATGGACTCGAATCTGGACGTAACAAGGTTCTTGAAGGCTCACCAATCTTCTTTGAACAGCTAGTACAACTCGCGAAAGAATCAGGTCTCCCACTATTGGTGGAGACCAAACATCCAGTTAGAACTGGTGCTGCGATAGAAGAATCAATCGCTCAGATAGTCAAGAGATATCAAGTAGAAGTGCATCTACTCTCCTTCTCATTCACTGCAGTCAGGCGAGCTGAACGGTTGATGCCCGAGTTCGAGCATGTCCAACTCCTGCAACATAGTCAGTTGATTCCGGTGGCGACGACGCCGATAGTTGGCCTTGATCTCGAACTTATTCAACGAGATCACACCATTGTCGAATCACTTCAGCTTAAGAAGAAGAAGGTATTCATCTGGACCGTCAATAGCGATGAAGGTATTCGCTGGATCAGCGAACTTGGCGCTGATGGCATCATCACTGATAAACCGGCACACGCGAAGAAGGTGCTCGGCTACCCTTAGCCAATGCCTCGTTATGCCTATCTTGGTCCAGAAGGCACTTTCACCGAGAGCGCGCTGAAGAAGATCACGGTCGTCTCAGACCAACGAACCGCATACGCCAACGTCACCGCCACACTAGATGCAGTAAGGCGTAGTGAGACAGATTTTGCACTCGTTCCAATCGAAAATTCAGTCGAGGGTGTCGTCGCGAGAACTCTTGATGAGTTAGCAATCGGGGATCCGCTCGTGATTGTCGCTGAGACGACGATCAAAGTTTCTTTTGCCCTAATCACGAGAGCTGGATTCAATCGAGATGAAATTAAGCAGATAGCGACTCATCCCCACGCAGAATCTCAGTGCCGTTCTTATATCGCAAAACAATTCCCTCATGCCGAGATCATTCCTATGTCATCTACGGCCGCAGCAGCAGAGGCAGTCGCTCGCGGGCAATATTCGGCAGCCATTGCGGCAGCGACCGTGGCTGGAAGAAATGATCTAGAAGTGGTGGAAGATGGAATCGGCGACATCAAAGATGCCGAAACGAGATTCGTACTCGTCTCTAAACCAGGAAAGATTCCAGCTCGCACCGGATATGACCGAACTTCCCTTGTTGCCTTCATTGGCGCAGATCACGCGGGCGCCCTCCTCGAGGTCTTGACGGAATTTTCAGTGCGAGGTGTCAACCTCACTTTCATCCAATCCAGGCCAACAGGTGCGGGCCTTGGTGACTATCACTTTATTATCGACGCTGAAGGACATATCCATGACGAGCGAGTCGGTGAAGCGTTGATGGGGTTACATCGCATCTGTGCCGATATCCGTTTTCTTGGTTCTTATCCGAGAGCTGACAAAGTCGCCCCCACAACGACTCGAAGTGGTCATGATGATGTATTCAAAGAAGCCGAAGGTTGGCTCGATGCAATCAGATCAGGGAAGAAGATTTGATTACCGTGAAAGATAGAATGCGTAGCTGATGATTGATATCAAAGTTCTTCGCGAAACCCCGGAGCTCCTGCGCTCATCGCAAGAGGCGCGGGGTGAGGATCCTGGCCTTGTTGATGCAGTGCGTAGCGCGGATGAAGCGCGCAGGGCAGCCATAAATGATTTCGAGCGGGTACGCGCTGAACAGAATCAACTCTCAAAGGCTGTCGGCGCAGCACAAGGTGATGAAAAGAGCTCGCTCTTAGAGAAGGCAAAGTCTCTAGCGCAAGCGGTGAAAGCGGCAGATGCAATTCGTGCAGAACTCGAGGCGAGTTTCGTTTTGCAGGCAAAAGCGCTATCAAACCTAGTAAGTCCTGAGGCACCAATTGGTGGTGAATCTGACTTCAAAGTTTTAGAGCACCACGGCAACCCACGGGATTTCAAAGCAGAGGGTTTTGAAGCGAAGGATCATGTCGAACTTGGCAAGATCTTGGGTGCGATTGATACCGACCGTGGCGCAAAAGTCTCTGGCGCACGCTTCTATTACCTCACGGGAGTAGGGGCGCTTCTTGAATTCGCACTTGTTAACTACGCGATCACATCTGCGCTCAAGAACGGTTTCACTCCAGTCATACCGCCGGTTCTAGTTAAGCCGGAGGCGATGGAGGGAACTGGATTCTTAGGTCAAGCAGCTGAAAATGTCTTTCACCTTCAAGAAGATGATTTCTATTTGGTTGGAACAAGTGAAGTTCCTCTTGCTGCTTTCCATATGGATGAGATTCTCGAGAGTTCAAAGCTCCCTCTACGATACGCGGGCTACTCCTCCTGTTTTCGCCGTGAGGCGGGAAGTTACGGAAAAGATACTCGAGGCATAATCCGCGTTCACCAGTTCGACAAAGTCGAGATGTTCTCTTTCTGCCTGAGCGAAGATGCCGAAGCAGAACATCTGAGATTGCTCCAATGGGAGAAAGATTTCCTAACCGCTATGGAAATTCCCTATCGAGTCATTGATGTCGCCACCGGAGATCTTGGTTCATCGGCTATTCGAAAGTTTGATTGCGAAGCGTGGATTCCAACCCAAGGTGCATATCGAGAGGTAACAAGCACCTCTAACTGCACTGAATTTCAGGCAAGGCGCCTCAACATTCGAACCAAAGACGATAAGGGCAGCAAACCTGTTGCCACACTGAATGGCACCCTCGTTGCCATCCCAAGAATGATCGTTTCCATCCTTGAGAATCATCAGAACTCAGATGGTTCAGTGACGGTACCGAAGGCGCTTCAGCCATTTCTGGGTATGGAGAAGTTTGAACCCATTGCTTAAGCGCCCGAAGTTGATCGCTACAGATCTCGACGGGACCATCATCGCTCACTATGGATCTATCTCTACTCGAACGGTCGAAGCGTTTCACCGCGCTCATGAGTTAGGAGTGGAGATCTTCTTCGTCACTGGAAGGCCACCGCGGTGGATGAGTGAAGTTCGAGAGAATTTCACATTCGGTGAAGGAATCCTTGCCAATGGCGCGATGCACTACGACATCTTCAATGAGAAGGTCTTGGAGCGCTGGTTTATCCCAGTTGAGAAGCAGATAGAAGTTGCATCCAGATTGCGCGAAGCTATTCCGACCGTTGCTTTCGCACTCGATACAAGTTTCAAATTTCATCGTGAGAAGAAGTACGAGCCGAAATGGGATGTTGGGGTAGATGATGCCCCATTTGAAGTTATCGAGGATGCAATGGTCGAACCCGCGGCGAAGATCCTCGCTAGATGCTCGGCCCAGTCCTACACTTCAGATGAGATGCTTGAGATTGCTTCTGAAGCTTTAGATGGAGTGGTGACAGTGACCCACTCGAATGCCTGGGATTCACTCCTTGAGATTTCGGCCCATGGTGTCAGTAAAGGGAGCACACTCTCCCTCCTTGCATCGCGACTCGGAATAACTAGCGATGAATCTGTCTCTTTTGGCGATAATCCCAATGATTTCTCTATGTTGGCTTGGGCTGGTCGATCTTGGGCGATGCAAGATGGTCATCCCGATGCAAAACGTTTTGCGAAGGCAGTCGCAAGTCCTCATCAAGAGGATGGAGTTGCGATTGAGATTGAGAGATTACTGGAGTTGCCGGAATGAATTCATTATTACCAGTCTGGATAGACCTTGCTGCCGTTGGCGTTGGCGCTTTTGCGGGGGCGCTCTTTGCAATCTTCAACAAGAGGTTTGATCTTATTGGTGTGATTGCGATAGCAATCCTTACTGGACTTGGCGGTGGGTTGATTCGCGATCTTCTCTTAGCGAGTGGACGACCTTCGGGAATGCAGGATAAATACATCATCACGGTTTTAGTGGCAGTAGCGCTCGCCCTTTTTCTTGGCCGTTGGTATTTGGCTCTTCGTTCGCTGGGAGAAAGGACCATGGCGATCTTGGATTCTCTTGCTATGGGATTCTTTGCTGTTGCTGGCACCTACAAAGCTTTACTTTTCAATGCATCAATTCTCGTTGCAGTGCTGCTTGGTGTCATAACTGCCGTGGGCGGTGGAATTTTGCGCGATATCGTCGCAAGACGAACCCCAGCTATTTTCACCGGCGGGCCCCTTTATGCGACAGCAACGGCGCTCGGCTCACTTCTCTTTGCGATTCTTGATCGGATCGACCTCAATCGTGATCTTGCAGTGGCCTTGACGGTCTCAACCATCTTCACGATTCATATGCTCTCGATTCGATTTCGACTTCACCTTAAACCGGCACTCGACTCACTGGATTTTGATGACCATAAGGAGAAGGGCTAAATTCGCTCACGGAGGGCTCGCATAGCGGCCGAGTGCACCGGTCTTGAAAACCGGCAGACGAAAGTCTCGTGGGTTCAAATCCCACGCCCTCCGCTGTGGTTGATTTCATAAGCCCTCACCTAGCGTTACTTTCGAGGGGCTAGGAGACTAGTGCCCTGATTCCTTAGGGGAGGGCTGACAGTGGCGACAGGTGTCTTCTCATCAAGGCGCGCTTCAATCAAAGAAAGAACCCTTCGCACAGATAAGTGGTGGCTACAACCAGCTTTCACTTTCGGAGTGCTCTTCACTTTCGTCATCTACTCAACCTTCCGCGCATTTGAGAACAATTATTACTGGGCTGATCCACTCATCTCCCCTTTCTATTCACCTTGTCTTTCAACAGCTTGTGTCGAAGGAGCTTCTCACTTTGGACAACCAATCGGAAGCATCCTTCTTGGTGGAATGTTGTTATCGCCAGCGTTTTACATTCTGGTCATTCCGCTAGGTTTCCGGCTTACTTGCTATTACTACCGCAAGGCCTATTACCGTTCCTTCTGGATGTCTCCACCAGCATGTGCTGTTGCCGAGCCACATAAGAAATACACTGGCGAAACTCGTGCACCACTAATTCTGCAAAATGGCCATCGCTGGTTCTTCTATCTTGGTCTGATTCTCAACATCATCCTCACTTATGACGCGGTTATTGCATTCAAATCCCCAGAAGGTGAATGGGGACATGTGACAGTCGGATCGCTAGTGCTCACTGCGAATGCGACTCTGCTCTGGCTTTATTCACTCTCGTGCCATACCTGCCGCCACACTATTGGTGGCCGATTGAAGAATTTCTCAAAGCACCCAACTCGATATAAAGCCTGGACCATAGTTTCCAAGCTCAATAGCCGACATCCACTCTTCGCGTGGATTTCACTCTTTGGGGTAGCGCTAACCGATTTCTATGTCAGGCAAGTGGCTTCAGGAAGTCTCGAGAACCTACCTATTTTTACCTTCTGAGGAGAAGTAAATGAGCCAGGCGATGGAGCGATATTCCTACGATGTTGTGGTGATTGGCGCCGGTGGCGCCGGTCTTCGCGCAGCAGTCGAAGCACGCCAAGCAGGTCTTTCGGTCGCGATTATCTGCAAATCCCTTTTTGGCAAGGCCCACACCGTCATGGCTGAAGGTGGCGCTGCTGCCGCCATGGGTAATGTGAATGACAATGATGGTTGGAAAGTTCACTTCCGCGACACGATGCGCGGTGGAAAGTTCTTGAACAACTGGCGAATGGCAGAGCTTCATGCCAAAGAGTCTCCAGATCGAATCTGGGAACTTGAGTCATGGGGAGCGCTCTTTGACCGCACCAAAGAAGGAAAGATTTCACAGCGAAACTTTGGTGGCCATGAGTACCCACGGCTTGCACATGTTGGTGATCGGACTGGACTTGAGTTGATTCGCACAATGCAACAGAGAATCGTCGCGTTGCAACAGAAGGATAAGAAGGAGTTTGGTGACGCCGAGAAGTTCATCAAAGTCTTCTCCGAGTTGACCATCACTGAGATTTTGAAAGAAGGCGATCGAGTCTCTGGCGCTTATGGATATTGGCGCGAAAGTGGAGATGAAGTCCTCTTCGAATCCTCAGCCGTAGTTCTAGCAACTGGCGGCGTCGGTAAATCATTCAAGATCACCTCGAATTCCTGGGAGGGAACGGGTGATGGTCATGCGCTCGCCCTTAAGGCAGGAAGCGCACTTGTTGATATGGAATTCGTTCAGTTCCATCCGACCGGGATGGTCTGGCCACCTTCGGTTCGAGGAATCTTGGTCACGGAGTCAGTTCGAGGTGATGGTGGCGTTCTCACCAACTCCGAGGGACGGCGCTTCATGTTTGATTACATCCCTGAAGTTTTCAAGGATAAGTACGCGGATAATGAGGCAGAGGCTGATCGTTGGTACAAGGATCAGAACAACAATCGAAGACCTCCAGAGCTCTTGCCTCGAGATGAAGTTGCCCGTGCGATCAATTCCGAGGTGAAGGCAGGTCGCGGCTCACCTCACGGCGGCGTCTTCTTGGATGTCTCTTCCCGACTCCCAGCGGAGGAGATCAAGCGCCGCTTGCCATCGATGTGGCATCAATTCAAAGAATTGGCCGATGTTGATATCACGGAAGAACCTATGGAAGTTGGCCCAACCTGTCATTACGTGATGGGTGGCGTCAAAGTAGATCCAGATACTGCTGCTGCAGTTGGAGTTGAGGGCTTGTTCGCGGCCGGTGAAGTAGCAGGTGGCATGCACGGCTCGAATCGACTCGGCGGGAACTCACTCTCTGATCTTCTTGTATTCGGCAGACGAGCAGGTGCTGGAGCAGCGGCTTATGTGAAATCACTAGCGCAAAAACCAAAAGTCTCCGATGGAGAAATCTCGAGAGCGAAAAATAGATTGAACGCGCCTTTCTCGGGAACTGGTGGAGAGAATCCGTACACACTTCATCAAGAACTTCAAAACCTGACGCAAGATCTTGTAGGCATCATCAGAACGGAGAGTGAACTCACTGATGCGATTGTGAAACTTGATTCGATTCGAGATCGCTCAACAAGAGTCCGTGCCGATGGTGGTAGAGCATTCAACCCAGGCTTCCACCTTGCCTTAGATTTAGAGAATATGCTCTTAGTCTCCGAATCGATAGCGAAGTCGGCGCTCGCCAGAAAAGAGTCGCGTGGCGGACATACCCGTGATGACTATCCGAAGATGGACTCAGAATGGCGTCAATATAACCACCTCTCTCGCTGGAATGGCTCGAAAGTGGAGGTCGCTCCTGAGGAGGCCCTTATGCTCCCGAAAGAACTTCTTGAACTATTCGAGCTGGATGAGTTGAAGAAGTACTTCACCCAAGGTGAACTCGCGAAGGGCGGTATGTGAGAATGAGTAAGAAATTCAACTTCCGGATTTGGCGAGGCGATTCCAAGAGCGGCGACTTCAAGGACGTTCAAGTAGAGGTCAATGAGGGTGAAGTGGTGCTTGATGTGATTCATCGCGTTCAGGCGACACAGATGTCAGATCTTGCAGTCCGTTGGAACTGCAAAGCAGGTAAGTGCGGATCCTGTTCGATGGAAATCAATGGAAAACCGCGCCTTGCCTGCATGACTCGGATGAATTCCTTCGAAGAGGGTGAGACCGTAACGGTCACGCCACTTCGCGCCTTCCCAGTCATCAGGGATTTAGTCACAGATGTCTCGTACAACTACAAGAAAGCAATGGAAGTCCCGGCATTCGAGCCTCCAGCAGATTTACAGCCCGGTGAGTACCGCATGGCCCAAGTCGATGTCGAAAGAAGTCAAGAATTCCGAAAGTGCATCGAATGTTTCCTCTGTCAGAATACTTGCCATGTTATTCGCGATCACGAAGAGAACAAAGAGTCCTTCTCGGGTCCTCGATTTTTCATCCGCATGGCCGAGCTCGATATGCATCCACTCGACACCATAAAGAATCGAAAGCAGATGGCTCAAGAGGAACATGGTCTTGGGATGTGCAACATCACGAAGTGCTGCACTGAAGTTTGCCCTGAACACATCAAGATCACCGATAACGCGATCATTCCAATGAAAGAACGTGTTGTTGATGTGAAGTATGACCCGCTACGTTGGCTTGGTTCGAAGATTCGAAAGAAGGAAGGCATCTAAAAGATGCGATTATTGTTGCGTTGGGCCTCTATGGCACTTGCCTTCTGGGTGGCCACGCAACTTGTGCCGGGCATTAAGGTGGAGGGCAGTACTTGGAGTTATTTCTGGATTGCCCTCCTTTTCGGGGCGATTAATGTGACGATTGGTTCGTTAGTGCGAGTATTCACTTTTCCTGCGGTTATTCTCACCCTCGGACTATTTCTTATTGTCGTTAACGCGGCAATTATTTCACTCACCGCAAGATGGAGCGATCTACTTATCGTCGAAGATTTCTGGTCCGCCATTTTCGCTGCCCTTATTATTTCCCTCATAAACTGGCTTTCAACCAATATATTTAAGCGGGCAACTTCCTGACTTCAATAATCCTCGTCTTTCTCGGTGGGACAATAGGTTCATTACTCCGCTGGATGACGAGTGAGTTCATCTCTAATGGAGCTTTTGTCGTCTTACTCGTCAATGTAACGGGAACGGCAGTCGCTGGATTTTTCGCATATCGAGGCAGTAGCAACGATCCATTAGTCACTTCAAAAAGGAACTCGTTCTGGATCACTGGCTTTGCTGGAGGATTAACCACCTTTTCTTCGTTCTCCTTCTTTGTCACTGACTTATCCCCGTTTAGCGCGGTCATATTTGCAGGATTGAACCTCTTCTTGTCGATGGTGGTACTGATGGTGATAAAACCTTCGTTAGATACAGAGAAGAAGAACTGGTCGACATGAGGATTCTCTATTTTGCCCTTGGCTCAGGGCTTGGCGCGGTGACTCGGTATCTCATCGATAGATATTTCCGTAACAACTATCTTTTCCCTTGGGGAATTCTGATTGTCAATGTCTCGGGATCCTTCCTTCTCGGATTGATTCTCGGGAATGACTCAGATATGGCATTTGCGGGATTTGGGTTCTGTGGAGCTTTGACTACATGGTCCGCTTTCGCCCTAGACCTTGATAAGGCGCGACGTGAGCGCAAATTACTTCAACTATTTATAAATATCGCCGCAAATTTCATTCTTGGAGTAGGCGCCTTACTCCTTGCCCGCACCATCGCGGGGTAATCTCCTTTCAATGAGCGCGAATAATCAGATGCCCTGTGATTTCTGTGGTCATCTCTACGATCCAGTCTCGACTCGATGGCTCTGTCCCCATTGCCATATGAAGACGAATTGTTGTGATGGTGCGCCTTGTCCGATTCCAGTCACATCCCTTGACTCAAAGGTAAAATAAAAGAGATCTAAGAGTTAAGAAGTTGTGCCATCCATACTTCGATCTCATCAGGATGCTTCGGGAGTGCTGAGCTCATGACCCGACATCCACTTTCCGTTACGAGCACATCATCTTCAATACGCACCCCAATACCGCGGTATTCAGGCGGAAAGAGTTCATCATCAGGTTGGATGTAAAAACCCGGCTCGACTGTAAGAATCATCCCGGGCTCGAGAATGGCATTGGCATACTGGTCTTTACGCGCCTTTGCGCAGTCATGAACATCGATACCTAAGTGATGTCCTGAGCCATGGAACATCCACCTTCGGTGTAAACCATTCTCAGGCTTCAGTGACTCCTCGGGAGTAATGGGCAAAACCCCAAGTTCGTAGGCTCCTTTAGCGATAACTGCCATACACGCTGCGTTGATATCTGAGAACTTGTTACCCGGCTTTACAGCGGCGATTCCTGCCTGCTGTGCTTGAAGGACTAAGTTATAGATCTTGCGCTGGGCATCATTGAACTTTCCGTTTACCGGAAGAGTCCTAGTTATGTCGGCAGTGTAGAAGGATTCCATTTCAACACCCGCGTCAATGAGAACTAGATCCCCTGACTTTACCTCGCCATCGTTCTTGATCCAATGCAGGACGCAGGCATGTGAACCTGAGGCGACGATGCTGTCGTAGCCAAGGTCATTGCCTTCAACTCGTGCTCGGCCGAAGAATGCGGCTTCGATGATTCTCTCGCCACGCCTATGCGAAGTTGCAACTGGAAAGACTTTTACCATGTCGGCAAAGCCGCGACTTGTAGCATCAATAGCCTTCTGCATCTCCTTAATTTCATATTCGTCTTTAGTCATTCGCATTACTGAAGTGAGATTCAAAAATGCATCATCATGCTCACCTGACTTTACGAGAGCGTCTATTTGAGAGTCTTCACCTCGGATCACGGTGGAATCAACGTTCACTGCGAGGAATGATTCAAGCGAATCTAAGAGCGCGACTTTGATTCCATACTTGGTTTCAGTCTCATCAAGGGTCATTCTTCGACCGATCCAAAATTCACCGTACTTAGAATTTCGATAGAACTCGTCGTTGTCTCGTGGTGATCTTGGGTGAATGAAGAGAAGCGCTTCGTGACCTTTATCTTTTGGCTCGAGAATCAATACGGAATCAGGTACCGAATCCTCCGCTGTTATGCCGGAGTAATATGAAAATGCAGAATGTGCTCGGAATCGATAGTCAGTGTCATTGCTCCGAGCCTTAAGCGAACCAGCGGGGAGAATCAGACGCACACCAGGAAAAGCGCTGGAGAGTCGTTCCCGGCGTAGTTTTGAAAATGGTATGACTTCGTGAGCGAGAATTCCATCTAAAGGTGTCGGCGCCCATCCACCCTTCATGAATTCTTGTAGGGCTTCGGGGGTGGGAATATCGTGGCTTCGAACGCCAGAAGACTTTTGCTGAAGTGGTTTCGAGTCGAATGTGCTCATGAGCAAAGAGTACGGCAGATGATCTTCAGGGGAAATTGCCTAAGTTACTTTGCTTTCTACGACTTTCATATTCTTATAATCCCCGCTCGCTACAAGATCTCGAAGGCGTGAAAATCCTTCGTAAAGCTCTGTGAATGAAGTTGGGAGTGGAGAGAAAGAAAAGCGAATTCCATTTGGCTCACGATAGTCGGGGTAAACGTTCTTAAGCTCTCGAAGTGCCCGCGCGATCTTTGCCCCATCTGGATGCGTGATGATGATATGTCCACATCTTCGGCTTCGCTCCCTTGGTGTCGCGAGAGAAAACCCCAGTGGCTCAAGCCATTGATCGAAAAGTTCAATCATCAAATCTGTCCCCTTCAGACATTTCTCATTGATGGCCTTCATTCCTGCCTCTTTGATCATTTCGAATCCGACTTTCACAGCACGAAGTCCGATGATGGGAGGTGTGGAGATTTGAAATCCACGAATACCATCTTCCCGCTCGAATATTCTCTCCATCGCGAATTGGTTCTTTGTGGCGAACCAACCTCGAATAGGGACATCGAGTTCACTCTGTAGCTTGTGTGAGACATAGAGCCATCCAGGTGCTCCAGGGCCGGAGTTGCCATACTTATAGGTACACCCTGCTGCTAGGCCAATTTCATTCTTATCAAACTGGAGATCCACCGATCCGACGGCGTGGGAGCAATCCCAGAGCATCAAAGCTCCTCGCGCTCGAACCATCTTTTCAATGGCTGCATAATCGTTAAGGACTCCAGAGCGATATTGGACGATTTGAAGCGTCACGAGAGCAACATCGTCGTCGAGATAACGGCCCAATAGATCAAGAGTTAACTCTTCTTGAGGGGAGATGGTTGGGTCCTCGTTTTCGATGTAGACAAGCTCCATGCCATGACTTTCAGCAATCGCTTCTATGGCATATCGATCGCTTGGAAAGTTCGCACGATCTATAAGAATCTTCTTCCGTCCAGGGCGAGCTTTGATCGCAGCAACTGCTAACTGATATATATTGATTGTGTTGGTGTCGATAGCGAGAGTTTGCCCCGCCGAGGCACCAAGCGCTGCTTCACCAATTAGATTTCCAACTTGCTCAGCCTCATCAATCCAATCAGCCCAGCCTCCGACCATCTTCTTGCCCCACTCATTAACTAGCAAGGAGTTAATCTCTTCGACGGTACGTTTTGGCATCCTGCCGAGTGAGTTACCGTCGAGATAACAGACATCTTCGTCCTCAACAACAAATCTTTCACGAAATGACCGAAGTTGGTCTTGATTGTCTGTCTCTAGCACTTCATCGCGATTCATGTTGATAAGTGTATGAGGTAAAATCAGCACGTTCTGGAGACGTCGCATAGCCCGGTCTAGTGCGCCTCACTGCTAATGAGGTTGGGTAGAAATACCCTCGGAGGTTCAAATCCTCTCGTCTCCGCCATCGACAAATTCTTTCAAGGAGAAGCGTGTCAATTTACAGAGTGGCAATCGTCGGCGCTGGGCCCGCAGGGTACTTCTCAGCACAGGCGCTCCAAAGTTTTTCCAGTGAAAAAACTACTTTCAAAGTCGATCTCTTTGAGAAACTCCCGACACCATGGGGCTTGGTACGAAGTGGAGTGGCCCCCGATCATCCAAAAATAAAGTCCGTATCGAAAGTTTTTGAGAAAATCTCAGATGATCCAAACTTTAGATTATTTGCCAATGTAGAAGTGGGTCAAGACCTATCACTCGAAGAGCTCAAATCTAACTACGATGCAGTTGTCTTGGCGGTAGGTACGCCAAGCGGAAAAAAACTCGGCATTCCGGGTGAAAATCTTGCTAATTGTTGGTCCTCTGCAGAGTTTGTTTCTTGGTATAACGGACATCCGGAATACAGCAAACTTAACATCGACCTTTCTGGTAAGCGCGCAGTTGTCATTGGTGCAGGAAATGTGGCGATGGACGTTGCTCGATTACTTGCGATGAATTCAAGCAATCTTGAAAATACTGATATTTCAGATTATGCACTTGATGAACTCAAAAAATCCCAAATCAAGAATGTTTGGTTATGCGCTCGCAGGACCGCCGAGTTTGCCTCATTTACTGCCCCCGAACTTCGGGAACTTCCAGAACTAGAAGATACCAGCGTAATAATTTCATCTAAAGAAATTGAAGGAGCTATGGATCGGTTGCATTCGGACGCAGGACGGCATGTAAGGGCGAATCTTGAAGCCATGCATGCGATTGCTTGTCTGAGTCACAGGGAGAAGAACAAGACTCTTGAGTTCCATTTCGGAGTGGTCCCCAAGGAAATAAGAGGAAATGGAAAAGTCGAGAGCGTGCTTTTCGACTCTGGCCAAGGTGAAATTGTGGTTGAAGCGGACTTAGTTGTGACTGCCATTGGTTATGAGATTGATTCAGAGTGGGGTCTTA
>SYAN01000034.1 GCA_005787575.1 Actinomycetota bacterium
CCGAAACAGCTCTCTTTTCGCTCATTCTTAGCACCCCTCTGCCATTACTTGCTCATCATATCTTGCCAACTCTTATTCATTTACTAATCGATTAGCTTCGCTTGCAGCATCGCATCTTTCAGCGCCATCCACCCGAGAAGCGCGCACTTGATCCGAGCCGGATATTTTGAGACTCCCGCAAAAGCGACCGCATCGCCCAAAAGTTCCGGGTCTCCGCTGATACTTCCCTTACTCGACATCACTTCAGAGAATGCCTCAATAATCCCAAGGGCCTCAGAGGAACTTTTTCCCTTGACTAGATCACTCAGTACCGATGTTGACGCTTGCGAGATAGAACAGCCAATTCCATCCCACGTGACACCGAGTTTCATTTCACCATCAAGTTCAAGGTTCAGATCCACTTCGTCGCCACAGGAAGGATTGACGTGATGAACGCTTGCGATGGGATTTTTTGAAAGACCCTTGTTCAATGGGTTCTTGTAATGGTCAAGGATGAGCTCCTGATACAACGACTCCAAGTTGATCACGAGATTCCTCGAGCTCCGAAGAAATCTTGAGTATGGTGTATTCCTTCGACCAATCGATCGACATCTTCGAGTGAGTTGTAGAGATAGAAAGTCGCTCGGGTCGTTCCAGTTATTCCGAACTTCTTCATCAAAGGCCAAGCGCAATGGTGCCCAGTTCTCACTGCAATGCCACGATCATCAAGGGCTTGACCGACATCATGTGGGTGGATCCCATCAAGGGTGAAGGAGAAAACGGCGCCTCGATCCACGCTATTTTTTGGACCAATCAAGGTAAGCCCCGATATTGCCTGCAGTTGCGTCAGTGCATACTCAGTGAGCGCAAGTTCATGGTTATGGATCGATTCCATCCCAATTGATTCAAGATAATCAACAGCCGCGCTAAGTCCCGCTGCTCCCGCCATATTGGGAACTCCGGCCTCGAATCTCCTCGGCGCTGTGGCATAGGTTGCTTCAGTCATCGAGACTGATGTGACCATAGATCCGCCAAAAAGGAATGGTGATAAACGTTCGAAAAGTTCCTTTCGCCCCCAAAGGAGACCGATTCCGGTCGGGCCGACCATCTTGTGCCCAGAGAATGCAATGAAATCGACCCCGAGTGTCTTCACGTCAGTCGGAAAATGTGGCACCGATTGACAAGCATCAAGCACGGTGATTGCCCCGACATTTCTTGCTCGCTCTAGGATCTTTGAGACTGGGGATATTGCCCCGGTGACATTTGATTGATGGGTGATAGCAACTACTTTGGTGCTCACATCAATAATCTGCTCGAGCCCTGAAAGGTCAAGTCGGCCATCTTCGGTGCTTGGGAACCAACGAAGTGAGGCGCCTGTTCTTTTGGCTAACTCCTGCCAAGGAATCAGATTCGCGTGATGTTCTAATTCGCTCACCACTATCGAGTCACCTAGTTTGAGCGAGATCGCCGAGCTGCTTTCACTCTGACCGAATGAATAGGCAAGGAGGTTTAGCGATTCGGTTGCACTCTTCGTGAAAATAACTTCATCCACATCATCGGCGCCGATGAAGTGAGCGATCTTGGCTCTTGCACCTTCATAGATGTCCGTCGCTTCTTCTGCGATTAGATGCGCGCCACGATGTACCGCAGAATTGTGATTTCTATAAAAATTGGATTCCGCGTCAATCACCGCCAACGGCTTCTGACTCGTCGCCCCGCTATCAAGGTAAACCAAAGGAAGTTCGTGGCGCACCGTACGCGAAAGTAGCGGAAAATCTCGTTTGATCTTCGCTACATCAAGTGCCATCGAATCAGAGATCACGCGTTTACGTAATCCGCATAACCTTTCTCTTCGAGTTTCTCCGCAAGTTCGGACCCACCCTCTTCGACAATCCTGCCTTTAGCGAAAACATGGACGAAGTCAGGTTTGATGTATTTGAGGATTCTTGTGTAATGGGTGATGAGAAGAACTCCAACATCACTACTCTGACGAACACGGTTGACTCCTTCAGAGACTATCCGTAGAGCGTCGATATCTAGACCGGAATCAGTCTCATCAAGGATTGCGACCTTAGGCCGGAGCAGTTCGAGCTGCAGAATTTCATGACGTTTCTTTTCGCCACCAGAGAAACCTTCATTGACGCTTCGTTCGCCAAAGACGGGATCGATATTGAGTGATGACATCGCGCTCTTCATCTCCCCGACCCACTCGCGAAGCTTCGGTGCCTCACCGCGTATTGCCGTTGCGGCAGTACGTAAGAAGTTCGCGACTGAAACTCCAGGTACTTCGACCGGGTACTGCATCGCAAGAAAGAGGCCAGCCCTTGCTCTTTCATCCACTGACATTTCGAGAATGTCTGCTCCATCGAGCGTGACGCTCCCGCCAAGAATGGTGTACTTGGGATGGCCCGCGATTGAGTAAGCGAGAGTTGATTTTCCGGAACCATTCGGCCCCATGATTGCATGCGTTTCACCAGAATTGACCGTCAGGTCGACCCCTTTGAGGATCTCAGTCATCCCCGCATCGGTTTGAACGCCTACCTTTAGGTCCTTGATTACTAGCTTTGTCATCGCTTACCTCTCTATCTCTTTCTGCCTCAGTACTTCTCTGACATCTCGTTCTTAAATATTCTTCTCAAAATCCTTTTTCAATTTTTCTTCTCTAGTTATAAACCTTGATCTAACCGACTCGAACCGTGTCACCCTCGATCGAAACTGGATATGTTTCAACTGGAGCCGAAGCAGGGGGTGTCACCGCTTCACCTGTGCGCAAGTCAAATTCAGCGCCATGGAGCCAACATTCGATCCTGCCCGTGGTGACATCTCCCTCCGAGAGAGAGGCTTCCGCATGCGAACATAAATCGGCGATAGCAAATACCTCGCTACCTTGTCTGACAACACAGATATCGGTGCCATCAAGATCGACTTTTATCGCCTTGTTCTCGTTGAGCTCACTTAGCTTTAGCTCAATCATCGTCCAACCCTCACCAGTTCGTCATCGATCCGCTTCATCAAGCGATCCCTGATCAATTCGACCGGAATCTCATTGATTACTTCAGCGAAGAATCCACGGATTACCAATCTACGAGCATCACTCTCAGCGATGCCACGGGACATGAGATAGAAAAGATGCTCTTCATCGAAGCGACCCGTTGTAGAAGCATGTCCAGCACCGACAATCTCCCCGGTTTCGATTTCAAGGTTTGGCACCGAATCAGCTCTAGCGCCATCCGTAAGAAGCAAATTCCGATTCATTTCGTATGTATCGGTGCCCTCTGCTTCTTTTCGAATGTAGACGTCGCCAAACCAGACAGTTCGAGCATCTTCTCCTGCTAAGGCACCCTTGTAGTTGACCCGAGATTTAGCGTGGCCGACGTTATGGTCAACGAAAACACGATGTTCCAGGTGTTGCCCACTCGTGGCGAAGTAAATACCCAAAAGATTGGCGGATCCGCCAGGACCGGTGTATTCGACAGAAGGGAGCAGCCTGACCAGAGATCCTCCCACCGTAATGGTTGTGGAGTTGAACTCACTATCTTTGCCGAGCATTGCGTGATGACGGCCGAGATGTATCGCATCGTTTTCCCACTCTTGAAGTGAGATGAAATCGAGTTTTGCACCTGGCTCAAGAACTATCTCGATCTCTTCGCCAAGGATCGCACTTCCAAAACTCTCGACGATAATCGTGGATTTTGAATGGGACCCGGCAATGATCATCGTTCTTGAAAGCTCAGCACTCCCAAGGTTTTTGCGCGAGAGCATGATCGGCTCTTTGACCTCGAAATCACGATCGATTTCAACAACTGTGCACTCTTTGACGCTTTCACGAACCCGAGTGACGATCACATCATCACTGTAAGAACGTGGTGGTGCTGAATCCGCTGGTACCACTTTGACGGCGAAGCCTTGCCCCACGCCTTCAAAAACGGTTGAAGTATTCGATCGGACCTCTGTGGCTTTCAGATGAAGTCCGCCTAGCCGTTTGAGCGGTGTGAATCGCCACTTCTCCTCACGCCCAGTAGGTTCAAGGAAATCATGACGTTCCAAAATATTGCTATTGATCGTCATTAACCGACTGCACCTTCCATCTGGAGCTCAATGAGGCGATTGAGCTCAAGGGCGTACTCCATCGGCAGCTCACGAGCAATAGGTTCGATGAACCCGCGGACAATCATCGCCATCGCCTCATCTTCCTCAAGACCACGAGACATGAGGTAGAAGAGTTGATCATCACTTACCTTGGAGACAGTAGCTTCATGGCCCAAAGTCACATCATCTTCACGAACATCTACATACGGATAGGTATCGGAGCGACTGATGGTGTCTACGAGCAGAGCATCACATTTAACGGTGCTCTTGGAGTGGTGGGCTCCCTCTTGTACTTGGAGAAGACCGCGGTAGGAAGTTCTTCCACCTCCACGGGCGACAGACTTTGAGATGATGCTCGATGACGTGTGCGGAGCTGCGTGAACCATCTTTGCACCGGCATCTTGATGTTGACCTTCGCCAGCGAATGCAATCGAGAGGGTCTCCCCTTTTGAATGCGGGCCCATCAGAAAGACCGCCGGATATTTCATCGTGACCTTCGAACCGATGTTCCCGTCGATCCACTCCATCGTTGCGCCTTCTTGACATATTGCGCGCTTTGTCACGAGGTTATAAACGTTATTCGACCAATTTTGGATTGTCGTATAACGGACTCGAGCATTTTTCTTAACGATAATCTCAACCACAGCGGAGTGGAGCGAATCAGAGGAATAGATGGGGGCAGTACAACCTTCGACATAGTGAACATAACTACCCTCGTCAGCGATAATCAGGGTTCGTTCGAACTGACCCATATTCTCCGTGTTGATTCGAAAATAAGCCTGAAGCGGAATATCTACTTGTACGCCCTTTGGCACATAGACAAAGGAACCGCCGGACCAGACTGAGGTATTGAGCGCTGCGAATTTATTGTCGCCAACTGGGATCACTGAACCGAAGTACTCCTTGAAGATCTCTTCGTGTTCTTTCAGACCAGTATCGGTATCGAGAAAGAGCACGCCCTGTTTCTCAAGATCTTCGCGAATCGAGTGGTAGACAACCTCTGACTCATATTGCGCAGCAACGCCAGCAATGAGTCGATTCTTCTCCGCCTCTGGGATTCCGAGTCTGTCGTAGGTGTTCTTGATGTCATCAGGCAGGTCTTCCCAAGATTGCGCCTGCTTCTCTGTTGAGCGAACGAAATACTTGATATTGTCGAAATCGATCCCTGAAAGATCTGAGCCCCAATCGGGCATTGGCTTCTTGCCGAAGAGCGAAAGACCTTTGAGGCGAAGATCGAGCATCCAAGCAGGCTCATTCTTCTTCGATGAGATATCACGAACCACCCGCTCATTGAGTCCTCGCTCGGCGGTTGCTCCTTTGTCATCTTTGTCTGACCAGCCGTACTCGTACTTACCAAGTCCCTCTAACTCCGGGTGAGCCATCTGTGTCATCTCGTTCTCACTTTCCTCTTTGTGTTCTTGGCTAGATCTCTCTTTGAGTTCTTTAGATTTGCTTTGCTCTTCTTCTCTTGAATCAGGTGAGGATTCGGTATGAATGTCGTGCATACTCCATCGCCACCAGCGATTGTCGCTAATCGTTGGACATGGGTTCCTAAAACTCGAGCGAATGCTTCTGTCTCCGCTTCACACATCTGAGGAAACTCTGCCGCCACATGGGCAATAGGACAGTGGTGCTGACATAGTTCATGACCGATTCCCTGTTTATGAACACTCGCTGCATACCCATCATTAGTGAGGAATTTCGCAAGAGCAGTTGTTCGATCGCCTTTGCCGGTGATGGCGGTTCTTGCCCGACGCTCAAGATCTGCTGATCGATAGCTCGCAAAGTTCTCAACCATTGTTGGTTCGACTTTTGCCGACATAAACCGGATGGCCATTAATGCTAGATCGTCATAGGAATGTTCGAACTGTTCTCTTCCAGTGTCTGTCATGACAAATACTTTTGCTGGTCGGCCACGCCCCCGCCCCGAGAGGCTACGAACGTGAGGGTCTCTAGCCTGAAGGACGCCCTCTCCGACGAGTGCATCAAGGTGCCTTCGAACCCCCGCTGGGGTGATCTCCAGCCTCGACGCTAAATCTCCGGCAGTCGCTGGCCCGTTCTCAAGAATTGCTCGTGCCACCAGTTCGCGAGTTCTGGTTTCATCGGCGACGAGGTTTTTCACAACATTATTGTTGCCTAAATCGCAACTCCTTTCCAGCCGAAGGCGAGGCATTTGGGCTCTAATCCCGTTAGGTTCCTCTCATTCCCCTCATGCCCTTGGCAGGGTTTGGCAGGGAATGAATGGC
>SYAN01000007.1 GCA_005787575.1 Actinomycetota bacterium
ACTTCGACTTCGAAGGACGCTGAGCGAGGTTTTTGGTCACAGCAAGATGCTCAATTTCACCGTGAGTGGCATCGCCCACTGGTTTGTCATGATCGGTTTCGTTGCCTTACTTGGAACTTTGATCACGGCCTACGGACAAACCATCTCACCCACATTTCATCTCCCCGTGATCGGAACTTTCGTCGGATACGAATTATTCGTTGATGCAATCGCTTGGTTGACCGGTATTGGAATCGTCGCACTTATCGGGATCAGACAGGTAACTCGAATTTTTCGCCCAGATCGAAAATCTCGCTTCTACGGTTCTGGTCAATGGAAGGCCTACTTCGTCGAAGCAATAATCCTTGCGATTGTTTTCTGCGTCATAACTCTTCGTGGGTTAGAGGGTGCGCTCGCTGGGGTGGATAGTTTCGATTGGGACTATGCACTGACAATGCCCGCGGTTCTTGCCTTCTCCGGCACAGACCAACTCACCCTCGAGGCTTTGATAATACTTGTTGCCTCAATCAAGATATTTGTCTCGATGCTCTGGTTCATTGTTGTCGCAGCAAATCTAACTATGGGTGTCGCCTGGCACCGCTTTCTTGCGCCGTTCAATATTTATTTCAAACGAGATCCAGGCTATGCGCCAACCCTTGGCGCACTTCCCGAAATGCTCTCACATGGAAAACCAATAGATTTTGAAGACCCAAAAGAGGATGACATCTTCGGAATCGGGAAAGCCTCTGATATTTCATGGAAAGGCCTTCTCGATATGGCTAGCTGCACCGAGTGTGGCCGATGCCAATCACAATGCCCGGCATGGCATACCGAGAAACCGCTGAGCCCGAAACTCTTGATCATGGCGATGCGAGACCACGCGCTTACCAAGGTCTCCACAACACCTTCGACTGATCGCGGCATAGTTGGTGCCATCGCCGAAGAAGGTGGGGCTGCGATCAGCCACGATGTCCTCTGGTCCTGCACCACCTGTGGTGCATGCGTCAACGAGTGTCCGGTTGATATCGAACATGTCGATCACATCGTCAATATGAGGCGCTTTCAAGTTCTCGTCGAATCTGAATTCCCCAGTGAACTTGGTGGGACGTTTCGAAATCTTGAGAAAGCCGGCAACCCCTGGGGCGCCAATCGTGCTGACCGTGATGCATGGATAAGTGAATGCGAATTCCCCGTCAGGAAAATCGAAGGGACTATTCCTGATGATGTTGAATATCTCTTTTGGGTGGGTTGCGCTGGTGCTTTTGAGGAACGCGCAAAGAAGACAACAAAAGCAGTAGCAGAACTTCTTTATATGGCTGGAGTCTCATTCGGTGTCCTTGGAAAACGTGAAACTTGTACCGGTGATCCTGCTCGACGTGCCGGGAATGAATTCCTCTATCAAATCCTTGCCAAAGAAAATATCGAGACTTTGAATGAGGTCTTTGGCAATCGTGGTGTTAAGAAGGTCGTAGTCACCTGTCCGCACTGCTTCACTACCATCGGCCGGGACTATCGTCAGAGTGGATTCTCGTTTGAGATGGTGCATCACACGCAACTGCTCAATCAACTCGTTCGTGAAGGAAAGTTGAAACCAGTCGCAAAGAATGACTCGAAGAAGCTCACCTATCACGATCCGTGTTACTTAGGTCGCCACAACCAGATCTATGAACCACCACGTGAACTCCTCGCCTCAACAGGTGCGGAGTTTGTGGAGATGCCCCGCAACAAAGACCGATCTTTCTGTTGTGGCGCAGGCGGTGGCAGGATGTGGATGGAGGAGAAACTTGGGTCTCGGATAAATCTCAACCGCGTCGATGAAGCAATTGAGACAGGGGCTGCACAGGTTGCCGTTGGGTGTCCGTTCTGCCGCGTTATGGTCTCTGATGGCGTCACTGGGCGAGGGGCCGAGGTTGAAGTCTTAGATGTCGCTCAGGCGCTACTTAACTCAGTGAAGAAGGTCTAAAGGCTCTCGCCTAGGATTCACTCCCTTCTCAGTAAACCCTCAGATTCACAGGAGATGCTCGCCTTTGTAGGGGAAAGCCCAACACAACACCCAGCAAAAGCCCATCGGAATTAAAGGGAGCGTGGCACAAGTGAGTACGACACCTGCAGCGACTTTGGATCAAAGAGTGCTCGTTGTAGATGACGAGAAGAGCATCAGTGACCTTATTTCTACCGGCCTCAAATTTGTTGGCTTCGATGTCAGGACTGCAGCAACCGGTGCAGAAGCTCTCAAGCAAGCAGAGGCTTTCAAGCCCCACGCTTTGATCCTTGATGTGATGCTCCCTGACCTGGATGGTTTCGAAGTCTGTAAACGACTTCGCGCCGAAGGACAAGATGTTGGCGTTCTCTTTCTCACCGCAAAGGACGCTACCGAGGACAAGATTAAGGGACTTACTCTCGGCGGCGATGATTACGTTACAAAACCATTCAGTCTCGAAGAATTGGTTTTGAGACTCCGCGCGCTTCTACGACGAACTAGTGCAACTCCAATCGCAGAAGATGAGGAAGTCGTTAGGTTCGCAGACCTCGAACTCAACGAGGCAACGCATGAGGTAAGGCGTGCAGGAAATCTCATCGAACTATCTCCCACCGAATTCATCCTCTTGAGATATCTGATGATCAATGCAGATCGAGTTGTCAGCAAGTCGCAAATTCTCGATCATGTCTGGCAATACGATTTTCGAGGCGATGCTGGAATCGTTGAAACCTATATCTCCTACCTTCGAAAGAAGATTGATATCTACGAACCTGCGCTAATTCATACGGTGCGTGGCGTCGGTTATCGGATGCGTCTTCCTGCGAAGAAGTGATGCGCTCGCCGAGAGCGTAGAATCCCCGAGATGCGCTTTCCAAAAGTTTCACTCGACACACGTGAGTGGACTCTCAAGAACCGGCTTGTTCTCGGTGTTTCCCTTTTAGCCGCTTTGGGATTTCTCGTATCCGGGATATTGGCGCAGAGCGCCTACCGAACATTCTTGATGCAAGAAGTGGATTCTCAACTCTCAA
>SYAN01000001.1 GCA_005787575.1 Actinomycetota bacterium
CTCCTATGCAGAATGAATGCGTCACCCTTACCTAACGAAAAATCTTCCTGATACATATCAAGTCGTCTTGCCATCTTCTTAATGATTTTGGTGAGGATGGGATTGTGCCCACAGACAAGAACTCGCTCATCTTGTTCAAATAATCCCTTGATGTATTTCGCAGCGCTCTTTCCATCACGATGATATTCGTACTCGCTGAGCTTGGAATTTACTACTAATTCAACACCGAGAGCATCAGCAATGGGCTTGGCAGTATCTAGGCACCTAATCGCATCTGAAGTATGAATTGATGTGAGTCCATAAACATGCATTGTCTTTATCAATTTTTGAACTTGTCGACGACCATCCTCAGTCAGAGGTCTGTCTTCATCGTCGCCACTCCATTCCTTTCGGTCAAGGGCCTTCGCGTGTCGGAGCAGGATCAAGGGCTTTGAATCTCGCTTAATTTTCATGAACTTCTTCAAAATATGTCGATCATCCTTAATAGTCAACTTCTTACTCGCTTCCTTCGGTGAAAGCCAGAGGAGTTTGTCTACTTCACTTCGATCAAAGCCTTGATCATCGCCATCTATCATTTTTGCCGACCAGTACCTTACGACTTTTGGTACTCCGCCGACCTTGTAGAAAGTGTCGCCGATGTAAGGGCCGAATTGCGTTCTTACACCAGTCTCCTCTTGTATCTCCCTGTAAGCGCACGCGATAAGCGACTCATCGTCTTCAACTTTGCCTTTGGGCAGAGTCCAATCGTCATAAGCTGGTCGATGGATTACAACTACCTTGATGCTCCCATCGGGATGAATTCGCCACACAACAGCACCCGCCGCCATGATGACATCTTCTTCATCTCTGTCCACTATCTTGCCTTTCTACGAGCGATTTCTATTTCTTGCAGGTCAGCAAGCGGCAAACCATCACCATCCATATGCTTTCGAATCCATTGCGTTCCTCTGGAGAGTTCCCATCTAGATACTTCATCACTGAACGCCGCATCGAATTGCCTGTCGAGTTCGATTTTGTGCTCTGGACGTTTGATTCGAACAAGCGCTTCAACGCGACGATCAAGATTTCGCTCCATCAGGTCCGCGCTACCTATGAAGTACTCGTCAGTTCCCCCATTTGAGAAATGGAAAATCCGAGAATGTTCTAGAAACCTTCCCAAAATTGATCGAACTCGAATCTGATCGGACAGTCCAGGAATCCCAGGACGAATTGCGCATATTCCACGAATCCACAGGTCAATTGGTACACCAGCTTGCGAAGCTTGGTAGAGGTGATCACAGAATTGCTCGTCCAAGAGAGAATTCAACTTCATCCTAATTCGAGCTGGTCGCCCTGCTTGATGGTTCTCGACTTCTTGGTCGATCAGATCCAGCAACCCACTTCGAACAGTTTTTGGAGCCACAAGAAGTCGGGAATAATGTGCGTCGGGTGCGTATCCAGAAAGTTGGTTGAAAAGATTTGTGAGGTCTTCTCCTAGTTCAGGATCCGCACTCAAGATGCCAAGGTCGTCATATATTCGAGCAGTTTTCGGATTGTAATTTCCTGTTCCTACATGGCAATACCTTCGGATTCCATTTGCCTCCTCTCTAATGACAAGGGAGAGCTTGGCGTGCGTTTTGAAACCCAAGAGACCATAGACCACATGTACTCCCGCTTCTTCCAGCTTTCTAGCCCACCGTACATTTGCTAGTTCATCAAACCGAGCGCGAAGTTCCACGACTGCAAGTACTTGTTTTCCACTCTCTGCAGCTTCAATGAGAGCACTCATCAAAGGTGAGTCACCGGAGGTTCGGTAGAGCGTTTGCTTAATTGCCAGCACTTGAGGATCACGCGCTGCTTGCTGAACAAATCGAACTACCGAGTTGGAGAATGATTCGTAAGGATGATGCAAGAGGACCTCTCCTGCACGAATAGTTTGGAAAATCGCTTCAGGATCATCAAAATCGATTTCAGAGAATGAGGGATGACTTACCGATGAAAACTTGCCAAATCGCTGACTTGGGATATCAAAATCGGCAAAGAAATGGAGTGAAGTAAGATCCAATGGTTCTGAGACCCGGATGACTTCATTCAGGTCTATATCCATCTCTTCCGCCAGAGTTGCCAGAACCTCTGGTTGTATGTTCTCATCCACTTCCAAGCGAACTGGTGGACCAAACCTGCGGCGTTGGAGTTCTTGTTCTAAGGTCGAAATGAGATTTTCAGTCTCATCTTCCTCAAGGTCAAGATCAGCATTTCGAGTCAAACGGAATGCATAGTGATCGACCACCTCCATACCCGGAAACAGCTGATGCAACTGAGCAGCAATCACTTGTTCGAGTGGTAGGTAACGAGTATTGACACCCCTTCGCGTTTGGACAAATCTCGGCAAATTGGTCGGAACCTTTATTCTGGCAAATGACTCGTCGTCGCTACCTGGATGACGAACCACAACAGCTAAATTGAGTGAGAGACCCGAGATATAGGGGAATGGGCGCGACGGATCGACGGCGAGCGGTGTTAGTACCGGAAAAATGAGACGTTCAAAAATCCCGTTGATCTCAAGAACTTCATCCGGTTCTAGATCACTCCATTTGACTAGTTCAATTCCGAGATTTTCTAAACGTGGGTTAAGTTCTCTCTCAAAGAGATCAGAATGTCTTTTGGCTAACTTTTTTGCACGTTCGGCAATCATGCGCATCAGCTGCGCTGGGGTCAGTCCTGAAGAGTTCGCACTTGAAACTCCTGCAGCAATGAGCTCCTTCAAAGTTGCTACTCGAACCATATAGAACTCATCGAGGTTTGAAGCAAAAATTGCAAGAAATCTCAATCGCTCCAGGAGAGGTAAGGTTGTATCTTCGGCTAACTCCAGCACTCGCTCATTGAAATCAAGCCAACTTAGCTCTCGGTCGGTGTATGGAAATGGAAGCACTCGCTAACCATCTTTGGAAAGAGTGAATGAAACGTGAACATGAGGCATACACCATCCAAACCCCGGATGAGATTCAGAAACCCGGATTAGATTTCCGGCAACGACTTTCGCATCATCTGATAGAACTGACCGGGGCGAATCCGACTCGGTTTGGGTTCGCCCACTTTCTCAAAGCCCAACTGCTGATACGCCTCAATTGCAATCAAATTATTCGGCCAAACGCCAAGACCTTGGACCTTCCAGCCGTTGGTTCGGCATTCATCGTCAAAACGATCCATCAGCAGGTGAAGCAAGCCTTGCCTTCGGTAGGAGGGGTCGATCCAACAACTAAAAAGCCAACAATCAGTCCCTCGATCCGAGTCCCGATCGCTTATGGCCATCAATCCGATTGCTCGTGAATCATCCATCAGCGCAAACCAACGATCTCGCTCGAGAACTTTGAGCCACTCTTTTTCGCCTCGAGCACTTTCCTCTTCTAAATCGCCAGCAAACCATTCAGGACTATCTTCAAGCGCCGCAAGACGTAACTCTCTGAGAATATGCCATTTGCTTGTATCTAACTTCGTTACAGAAAATTTCATCGCGTGGTATCCGAAGTGTCCTCAATAGCGCGAAGGTCTTCTTCTGGCGTCGGAATTCGATCAGCGTTTGCCAATGCTTTCTTTCCAGCAGTAATGATCATGAAACCGATGAATAGTGCAACTGTTGTGATCATCAGGCAATAACGCGGAGCAAGATGCTCTGAAATAAATCCACCCGCTGCAATCCCCATTGCAGCAGCAGCTCCTTCAATAGTCCAGAGCCAAGCCATCGCTTGAACTGCAGTCCCTTTCGGACGGACCGCTTCGACGATTTCCCAATAGAAGACTTGTTGCGCGCCCCCAAGGAAAGCGAGGAAGATGACAGTTATCGACAGGGACCAATCGAAATGAGTGAATGCCAGCGGTATCGAGAAGACGGCCCAGACTAAATAGTTGATGCGAAAGGCTCTAAGTGGCGAGACAGCTCTTGAAATAGTTCCGGCAACTAGTCCACCAAGAACATTGAATGCAGCCATGATGGCGAAGATTGTTCCGACTCTTCCTTGCATACCTTCAAGGGTTCCTAGGGCTGGGATGGCGATATCGAACATTCCCCAACCAATACCCATCATCACGCCTTCGATGGCAAGTATTTGGATACCTCGAACTTGCCAGAGTGAGAGAGTTCCTTTCTCCTTCACCTCTGGATGCCATATCTTCACCTGAGGTGTGAGCAACAAGAGCATTCCGCCAAGCAACATCAAAGATGCACAGGTAGTTAGGGCAACTTCAGCGCCATAAGAGACCGAAAGCCATGTCGACAGGACGGGAGAGATGACGCTTGTCGCATTCATTGCTGCGGTATCTAGCGCAAAGGCGGTTCGAAGCTTCTCCTCCGGCACAGTTACTTTCCAGAGTGGCCTCACCGAAAGATTTATTGGAGGTCCTGTAAATCCAAGGACTGCAGCAAGAATCACAAGAGCGGTATCACTCTCA
>SYAN01000035.1 GCA_005787575.1 Actinomycetota bacterium
AGGTACATGCTTAGCTAACTGTTTAAGAGCACTGATGCTATATGAACTCATGCGGAGGAACCAAAATACTGCGTACGTGAACGCGTACGTGATCTACATGCTATTGTTGGGGCACTTTCATTGGACAGTTTTCGATTCCTTGCATTTCTTCGTTTACAGTAACATGGTTAACGAAGCAGTATATACCCCTGTCCATGGAATGACACGCAGGATGATATCCGCATGTATGGAACCCCCGACATCCTCGGTGTAAACGAGGCGCTCTACCGCTGAGCTAACCACCCGGTGAGACTGCGAATACTACAACGAGGCGAGCGCGGCCTTGTAATCGGCGATGTTTCGTGAATCTGATGGAGAAATCACGACAGACCAATGGAGCTTGCCATCTTTGTTGATGATGAAGGTGCCTCGTGTAGCAAATCCTCGTTCCGGTATGAAGACTCCATATTTCATAGCAGTCTCCCCATGTGGCCAAAAGTCCGAGAGCATAGTGAAATCGTATTTTTCTTGGTCAGCAAAGACCTTTAATGTGAATGGCGTATCACAAGAGACCGCTAGTAGTTCCACATCATCATTCTTAAAAGCAGAGAGGTCGTCACGGAGAGCACAGAGTTCGCCGGTGCATGTCCCAGTGAAAGCGGCTGGATAGAAGACGACGACGACATTCTTCTTGCCCCGAAAATCTGAGAGTTTGATCTTCTCATTGTTCTGACTTGGAAGTTCGAAATCTGGTGCTACATCGCCGATCTGCATGGACATTCCTTCTTTCGTTGTTGGCATCTAGTGGTTGTTATTAAAAACCTATTACTTCTTCTTTGCTGGCTTCCCTGCATGTCGTGGCGCTATTCGAGTTGCTATCCAATCTTTCGCAATCGGAATCGTTGAAGTGACACTCAATCCTGCCGTTGGGGCTGCATCTTGGATGTCACTTGCCTCGACGTGTCCATCGCGTCCGACCTTCGGAGTGAGTAACCATATCGGTCCATTCTCGGTGAGATAAGTTTGAGAATCAACGAGTTGGTCTACTAGATCGCCATCACCGTCACGCCACCAAAGAATGACTGCATCGACCACTTCACTCGTATCGTTTTCAAGTAATTGTTGTCCGGAGAGTGATGCAATCTCATCCCTGAGTCCTTGGTCACAGTCATTGGCGAAGCCAACTTCCAAGATCATCCAGTCCCGCTGGATACCTAGACGAGTGGCTGCTGACCCGGCGCCGGCGGGCGTATTCACGAGGAGAAGTCCACCCCCTTTCACCCGAGAAGGCAAGACGAGCGAAGGCTCACATCGGCTCGATAAAGCCTCGTCGTCCTTGGATTTCGGCATTTCGGGCATGAATTGGGAAGATGGGGGTGTGAGCGCATCGGAAATCAACGAGGTCCCAGATCACGCAATCGATCAACTCGTCGATACCGACCCGACAGAAACTGCCGAATGGCAAGCCTCATTCGATGCACTCGTACAACATGCAGGTGCCCACCGAGCGCGCTATATCGCTCTTGCACTTCTCAAACGCGCACACGAACGTGGCGTCAAAGTCCCAGCGCTACGAGTCACGGACTACATCAACACAATTCCGCCAGAGCGCGAACCTAAGTTCCCTGGCAACGAGATGGTCGAGCGAAGAATCCGCGCTTTCATTCGCTGGAACGCCGCTCTCTTGGTTCACCGCGCCCAACGTCCCGGCGTCGGAGTCGGTGGTCATATCTCGACATTCGCATCATCTGCTGCGATGTATGAAGTTGGCTTCAACCACTTCTTCCGCGGTAAGGATCATCCGGGCGGTGGCGATCAAATCTATTTCCAAGGTCATGCAAGTCCCGGAATGTATGCGCGAGCATTTCTTGAAGGGCGACTGACTGAAGACCAGCTAGATGGTTTTAGACAGGAACTCTCTCACCCTGCAGGTGGTCTCTCCTCTTATCCGCATCCGAGATTGATGCCAGAGTTCTGGGAGTTTCCGACAGTCTCAATGGGCCTTGGTCCAATCAATGCCATCTACCAAGCACGCTTCAATCGATATTTGCATAATCGGGGCATCAAGGACACAAGTGATCAGAGAGTCTGGGCATTCCTCGGTGACGGTGAGATGGACGAAACAGAATCTGTAAGTGCCCTTTCACTTGCTGCCCGAGAAGGTCTCGACAATCTTGTCTTCGTCGTCAACTGCAACTTGCAGCGGCTTGATGGACCAGTCCGTGGCAACGGCAAGATCATCCAAGAGTTAGAGGCACTCTTTGGCGGAGCAGGATGGAATGTTCTTAAAGTCGTTTGGGGACGAGAGTGGGATCCGCTCTTTGCGATGGATCGCGAAGGTGCGCTCGTTGATTTGATGAATCGAACTCCTGATGGCGATTTCCAAACCTATAAGGCAGAAGATGGCGCATATGTACGCGCTAACTTCTTTGGGCGAGATGCACGGACTGCTGCAATGGTGGCTAACTGGAGCGATGATCAGGTCTGGAATCTCAAGCGTGGCGGACACGATTACCAAAAGCTTTATTCGGCTTACGCATCAGCAGTAGCCCATACCGGTCGTCCGACCGTGATTCTTGCGAAGACCATCAAAGGTTGGACCCTTGGTTCGCACTTCGAGTCTCGTAACTCCACCCATCAGATGAAGAAGATGACACTTGATGACATTAAGGAATTCAGAGACAGATTATTTATCCCCATCTCGGATGAGAAACTCGATCCCTATCTCCCGCCTTACTTCCACCCCGGTAAGGACTCTGAGGAATATCAATACATGATGGAGCGACGCCTAGCACTTGGTGGTTCTGTGCCCAAGCGACGAAATCACTCGCGGCCACTTCCTACTCCTGCTGACTCACATTTTGAAGTAGTTCGTCGGGGTAGTGGAAACCAGGCGGTTGCTACGACGATGGCTTTCGTTCGATTACTCAAGGACCTCACCAAGGATGAAGCAATCGGATCTCGCTTTGTGCCGATCATTCCTGATGAAGCTCGAACTTTCGGTATGGATTCACTCTTCCCAACAATGAAGATCTACTCGCCTCACGGGCAGAAATACACCGCTGTTGATCGTGAACTGATGCTCTCCTATAAAGAGTCACCACAAGGTGTCATCTTGCACGAGGGCATCAATGAAGCTGGATCGACCGCCTCATTTACTGCTGTAGGGACTTCGTATTCGACTCATGATGAACCAATGATCCCGATCTACATCTTCTACTCCATGTTCGGTTTCCAAAGAACTGGTGATGCATTCTGGGCGGCTGCAGATCAGATGACTCGTGGCTTTATTCTTGGCGCGACCGCAGGTCGAACCACCCTTAATGGCGAGGGTCTGCAACACGAAGACGGGCACTCACATCTTCTCGCGTCAACAAATCCTGCCATCGTCGCATACGACCCAGCATGGGCTTTTGAACTCGGACACATCGTTAAAGATGGCCTCAAGAGAATGTATGGTGAGAATTCCGAGAACATCATGTATTACCTCACGGTCTACAACGAGCCTTACCTACAGCCTGAGGAACCAGCAAATCTCGATGTTGAGGGATTATTGAAGGGCATTTATCTCTACTCACCACGAGCGAAGCGTGGGAAGAAAGCAAATATTCTCGCTTCTGGAGTGGCAGTTAATGCAGCGCTCAAAGCGCAACAAATCTTGAAAGATGAGTGGAAAGTTGCTGCCAACGTCTTCTCGGTCACTTCGTGGAACGAGCTCAGGAGAGACGGCCTTGCGGTAGATCGCCACAACTTCTTGCATCCTCATGATAAGAAACGAGCATTCCTAACCACAACTCTCGCTAAACATGATGGGCCGGTAGTCGCCGTCAGTGACTACATGCGTGCAGTTCAGGATCAGATTGCTCAATGGTCTGGAAAGCCATTCCTCTCACTAGGTACAGATGGGTTTGGACTCTCGGATACTCGTGGTGCACTCCGCCGACATTTCAAAGTTGATGCCGAGTCAATCGTCGTTGCCACTTTGGCGCAGTTGGCTCGAACGGGTGAAATCAAGTCGAAAAAAGTCTCAGAGGCCCTTCATAAGTACCGTCTTGATGATGTGAGTGCTGCCGACCCTGGAAATACCGAAGGCACCGGATGATTGGTCGTCTTCCCATCTTGGATATCGCTCCCACAGTTTTCTTTGGTGGCGAGTTCGTAGGAGTGAAGGCGATTGCGAATGAGTCAATAACCGTATCTGCCACAATAATTCGTGAGGGGCATGAAGCGCTCACTGCGGAGGCTATTCTCTTTGAAACTTCGGGAAAGGAATTTGGCCGTTTTCCTATGCGAGGAGTCTGGGGCGCTCCCGATAGATTCGAAATCGAGGTTGAAGCAAAGACAACTGGACTTTGGCACTTTGCGATAGAGGCAAAGAGCGGAGGGCTTCGTTCTACCTCCGAGAAATATCCAATCTTGGTCGAACGTGAACGGGCACTTGTCGGAGCTTGGTATGAATTCTTCCCACGAAGTGAAGGTGCGCTTCGAAATAAAGATGGGAGTGTCACTTCTGGCACATTCAAAACAGCTTCACAACGACTTCGCGCTGTTGCGAACATGGGATTCGACGTTCTCTACATCCCGCCCATTCATCCGATCGGCCACTCTCATCGAAAAGGCAAGAACAATTCCCTGACAGCGACGGCGAGCGATCCTGGTGTGCCGTGGGGAATCGGTAATTCCGATGGTGGCCACGATGCGATCAATCCAGAGCTTGGGACCATTGAAGATTTCAAAGATTTCGTCGGTAAAGCTAGGGATCTTGGGATAGAAGTAGCATTAGATCTCGCGCTCCAGGCATCGCCAGATCACCCTTGGGTTAAGAGCAATGAAGACTTTTTCACTAAGCGTCCAGATGGAACGATTGCCTACGCAGAGAACCCTCCGAAGAAATACCAAGATATCTATCCCATCAACTTCGACAACAACTATCCCGCGCTCTTCGCTGAAGTAAAGCGCATCGTCAAGTTTTGGATTTCACATGGCATCTCGATCTTTCGCGTGGATAATCCCCACACTAAACCAGTTCACTTCTGGCAAGAGTTGATCGCAGAAATCAATCGCGAGTTCCCCGAAGTCATATTTCTCTCTGAAGCTTTCACCAAGCCTGCGATGATGCATGCCTTAAGTAAGGCAGGATTTCAGCAGTCATATACATATTTCACCTGGCGAGTGACTAAGAGCGAACTGATTGACTATGGCCGAGAGGTAGCACACCAGACTTCACATTTCTTCCGCCCGAATTTCTGGGTCAATACCCCCGATATCCTCCCTTTTCATCTGCAAAGTGGAGAAAGGAACATCTTCGCTATCCGTGCACTTCTCGCGTCGACGATGACTCCTTCATGGGGAATGTACGCCGGATTTGAACTCTTCGAACACGAAAGCCTCGGTGAGGGCAAGGAGGAGTACCTCAACTCTGAGAAATATGAGATCAAGATTCGTGATTGGAGCGAAGCAGAGAAGAAAAGTGCAACCCTCTCACCTTTCATAACTCGTCTCAATGAGATCCGACGAAAACACCCTGCTCTCATGCGACTTCGAAATTTGCACTTCCATCCAACCGATTCAGATTCTGTCATTGCTTATTCCAAGCGCGAGAAAGATGACCTTGTCTTTGTCATAGTCAATCTCGATCCAAAGAATCCCGTAGAGGCCACAGTTCATTGGGAGATGTGGGTACTTGGTTTTGAAGCAGAAAGTTTCGAAGTCCTTGATCTACTCGATCAAAGTAGTCATACATTCTCGCCGCATACAAGGATGCGACTTGACCCTAATCTGATTCACCCCAAGAGCTCTGGCTACAGTGTTGGGCGAATACTGACTTTGAAAGACTCATCTATCCTCACTCGAAATAAAAAGTAATCTTCGCGCTATGCGAAGCCTCGGTGAGTTCGATCTTCATCTCATTAGCCAGGGTCGACATGAGCGCCTCTGGGAAGCACTTGGCGCGCATGTAGTTCGCAGAAATGATGGCGAACTACTTGGAACACACTTTTCAGTCTGGGCGCCAAATGCACGAGCAGTCTCACTCATTGGCGATCACAACTATTGGGATCGAGAAAGAAACCAGATGCACTCGCTTGGAGATTCTGGGATATGGGAGTGTTTTCTGGAGAACATTGGCCCAGGAACTCGTTACAAATTTGCAATCTGCGGTATCGATGGTCGATGGGTCGATCATGCCGATCCATTGGCTCGCGCTACAGAGGTTCCGCCACTGACTGCGTCCATTGTTCACGAGTCGAAGTACCAATGGCGAGACGGTGAGTGGATGGATGCACGAAAAGTTTTCAAGCCATGGGCATCACCGATCTCTATCTACGAGGTACACCTCGGATCATGGCGACCAGGACTGACCTACCTGCAGGTGGCAAAGGAGCTGGGTGATCACCTCATTCACCATGGATTTACTCATGTCGAATTCTTGCCTTTGACCGAACATCCGTACTCTCCTTCATGGGGATATCAAGTCACCTCGTACTTTGCACCCACATCACGGTTTGGCGATCCAGACCAACTCAAATACCTGATTGATCATCTTCACAGCCTTGGTATCGGAGTCATCTTGGACTGGGTTCCTGCCCACTTTCCAAAAGATGAATGGGCACTTGCTCGCTTTGATGGAACGGCACTTTATGAACATGCCGATCCAAGGCTCGGCGAACATCCCGACTGGGGAACTTTGATTTTCAACTACGGCAGGAACGAGGTGCGGAATTTTCTCGTAGCGAGCGCGCTTTATTGGCTTGAGGAATTCCATATAGATGGCCTACGAGTTGATGCTGTTGCATCGATGCTTTACCTCGACTACTCCAGAAAAGACGGGGAATGGATAGCGAATTCTCAAGGCGGGCGTGAGAACTGGGACGCAGTAAAGCTTCTTCAAGAGACCAATGCCACTGCCTATCGACTTTTTCCTGGAGTGATGATGATTGCTGAGGAATCTACCGCTTGGACCGGTGTCACAAAGCCAACCGAAAGCGGTGGACTTGGGTTCGGCTTCAAATGGAATATGGGATGGATGCACGACACACTGTCGTACCTATCCTTTGAATCGATTCACCGTCAGTACCACCACAATGAAATAACTTTCTCGATTCTCTACGCCTTCAGTGAGAACTTCATCCTCCCACTTTCGCACGATGAGGTAGTCCACGGAAAAGGATCTCTCATCGCAAAGATGCCTGGAGATCGCTGGCAGAAGATGGCAACGCTTCGCGCTCTCTACGGTTATATGTGGGCGCACCCAGGAAAGCAACTGCTCTTCATGGGGGATGAATTCGCCCAGAATGACGAGTGGAATGAGTCGAGATCACTTGATTGGCACCTCCTTCAATACCAGGAGCACCAAGGAATCTCTCGACTCATCACAGATCTCAATTCCCAATACCGAGAGAGAGCCCCACTCTGGGAACAGGATTCGACCCCGCAAGGCTTTGACTGGCTCGTGGGTGATGATGCAGCCGCAAATGTGATCGCCTTCTCACGCTTCTCAGAAGATGGGAGCGTGGTGGTATCAGTAACTAACTTTTCGCCAGTTCCGCATCATCACTATCGGCTACCTCTACCGGAAGTCGTCGGAATGGAGGGAAAGAGCACCCAGTGGCGCGAGGTCCTCAATACTGATGACCTTAAATATGGTGGGTCAAATCTTCTCAATGATCTTCATGCATCAGAGCGAGTTGAAAGTCATGGAAGAAGGAGTTCACTCTCGATCAAGCTGGCTCCTTTAGCAACGCACTGGTTTACACCAAAGCACTAACTCTCCTTGAGCGCTTCGGCTGGAATCAGGATTTGCTAGGGCTTTTCATCACTGCTTTGATGTAAAAAGAAACTAGGAAGAATGCAAGCCCCGGGATCAAAAGTGCAAAGGCAAGTCCGGCTACCTGAGCTACCCAGGCCAAGATAAGTTTCGTGAAAAATGTGAGCGCCGTATTAGTAGCGCTGAGCTCGGCGAGAGCAACGCTATCTGGGCGTGGACTTCGCTTTGCCGCGAATGAAAAGAGGTAAGGGCCGAGAAAGGACGATCCAAGGCCACCCGAGAAGAAAGCGGCAAGAAGTGCGATTAAGGCAAGGGTTGGATTGACGCTGGCAAGAAGTGCTGCAACCCCAACAAGACTCGTGAATGCGATCCCGCCGATGACAATGAAAGACCTGACTACTAAAACCTCATCACGATCTTTCATGACTTGGTGATAACCCAAACGACCAATGATCATCGCCGTCATAAAAACTAGATACGGCACGATAGATATGCCCTTTTCCTGACCCAGGATGTCGCGAGTGAAGAGGGTTGACCAATCCCCCACAGTTATCTCAACCATGAGGACCGATAGATAAGCACTTGAGAGAGTCCAGTCGATTCGAAAAGACTTGATCATCTCCACAAATCCGATTGCTCCATCTTCATCTCTAACATCGCGTGCTGGGATACAAAGGGCTCTGATCTTCACAATCGTTGCCAGCATGATGAAACCAACGATGACTCCCATAGTGTTCATATGCCAGGCGAGTGAGACATCATTTGCGATCAAGGTCGCCACAAGCGCTGAAAGCACAGCACCAAGCGTCCACATTCCATGAAGGAATGGGATGACATTGGTTCCGAATTCTTTCTGTCGGTGCATTGTCTGGGTATTGACTGATATGTGATACGAAGACCACGACATGCCAAAAATGAAGTTCGCGAGAAAGAAAACGATTGGGCTATGCGTATTGGAGATTGTGAGAAGACAGGCAATCATCACCATAACGCTTGAAAAAAGAACGGGGAAAGTCCCGATTTTGTGAATGAAATGCCCCATGGTCATCAAAGAGAGAAACGCGCCAAAAGTGCCGAAGCCAACCAGGGTCCCGAAAGTCCCATAGGTGACATCAAGATTTGCTTTGAGATCAGGAAAGCGTGGCGCAAGAGCCATGACAAAGAAGCCAAAGGTGAAGAAGAGGGTAGTGAGCGCTATTCGCTCACCGCGGGGAAAACTCCTCAAAAGAGGGCACTCGCAAGATCGCGACGCGCTTTGATGAGCGCCGGGTCATCGCCAGGTACAACCGAGAAAAGAGTGAAAAGGTGATCCTTTGCGGCCTTTCGAACATCACCAGGGTTGGCCTTGATGAAAGCGACCAATCTCGCGAAACCCTCGACAAATCTCCCGGATGCAACCTCAACATCAGATGCCAGCTTTATCGCCTCGAAAGCATTCGGATTCTCATCTGCGCGCTTTAGCACTTCAGTTGGATTTACACCTTCGGTTCGGATCATCAATTCACATTGAGCAAGGCCTTGTATTGCCATAGCGTCATGTGGTTTGCGATCAATCAATCGACGAAAGGCTTGAGCAGCGCTCTTGAAATCTCCTCGTTCAATTGCTTGGTATGCCTCTTCCTCTTCAGGCTCCGCGGTATTTTGAACGCTCTCTTGGTTAGGAGTTGCTTCTGCAATGGTCATTCCTTGCTGTGTTGCAAGCTCCATGATCTTATTGACGACTAGGCGAAGTGAAGCCTCCTCTGGAGGTAACTGAGGAATCGGCAGAGCTTTTTCTTGGATGAAGGCGAGCGCTGCGGGGATGGCAGTTACTCGAAGAGCCTGGGCGAGTTCTGGCGCCTTGTCGAATGAGAAAGCACCCAGTCGCCACTTACCCCTATCTTCACCTGCAAGTTTGGCGAGAATCGCAAGCATCTCTTGAGAACCCTTCGCTCGCTCGCTCCAGACAAAGATGACGACAGGGTGGCGATTTGAGTACTCAATGAAGTCCGTGACGATATTTGCTTCAGTTACTTCGTGGAGAGAAGGAGTTGCCCCCGCGCTATCGCCGGGTCTTGCTGTAGAACTTTGTGGACGAGCAAGACTTGAAAGATCATAGGCGCGGGAGAAGTTGCTTGGGAGTTTGCCTAACTTACTGGAAGAGAAACCGCTACCACCAGGAATGCTCACCGGACTATTCTCTCAATCAATTCAACTCTTCTTGCTCTTGCTAAGTAGAACGTGATGTGAGGTGATCACTTCCCAGAGTCGATCCACACCCTCGCCCCGTTCCATAGTTCCTACAAGGACAGCGCGATTCCACTCATCTTGAGAGCCTGAGATCTTCTTTCCTGGGGAAAGGGCGAGCGAGCGCTCAACTTCTCGAGCGAGCTCCTCTGCGCCACCGCGATCTGCTTTATTGACGAGGTAGATGTCTCCGATCTCCATCACACCCGCTTTTGCTATCTGGATTCCATCCCCCATTCCAGGTGCAAGAAGTATTAAAACTGTGTCGGCATGACGCATCACATCAACTTCACTCTGACCTACACCAACAGTCTCCAAGATTATGACGGTGAAGCCTGCTTTACGCATCAAATAAGCGACGCTATCTGTTGCTCGAGAAAGCCCACCAAGCGCGCCGCGAGTAGCGAGCGATCTGATAAAAACTTCTTTATCTGTGAAATGTTCGGTCAACCTGATTCGATCGCCAAGTAGCGCGCCACCTGTGAGGACTGAGGAAGGATCCACAGCGATTACAGCGATCTTCTCTCCTCGAGCGCGGAGAAAAGTAATCAGAGCAGCTGTTGTTGTGGACTTACCGACACCAGGAGACCCGGTGATGCCGAGTATTGGTACATCAGGCGCATTACCAAACTCGCCTTCTAACGAGGATGCGGTGACCTCTTCATCTTCGACAATCGAGAGCGCTCTAGCGAGGGCGCGATGATCACCGATCTCTATCTTCTCCATTAAAGAAGTGAGGCGCGCCAGAGCGGGTACTTTGTCTGCAGGCGACATACCTGACACCATACGACATATGAGCGATGCTCTCCACAGTAACGCGCCAGATAACGCTGGTGATGGTGCTCTCGCGGGTGCCATTCCTGGAATCCTCGGAATCGACCATGTGGGTATCGCAGTTTCAAATCTTGAGGAAGCAATCACCTTTTATCGCCTGAGTTTCGGAGCCACGGTGGTACACCGAGAAATCAATGAGGCGCAGAAGGTCGAAGAAGCGATGGTGAAGGTTGGCGAATCGACCATTCAACTTCTTGCACCAACAGATTCCACTTCCGCGATCTCCCGCTTTCTAGATCAGCGCGGAGCAGGAATCCAACAACTGGCGTATCGCGTGAAAGACATTGATAAAGCGATGAATGCGGTTGAAGAACTTGGGATGCGCTTGCTTTATCCGACTTCCCAGCGCGGAACCGCTAACTCACGAATCAACTTTATTCACCCCAAGGATTGTGGTGGCGTACTCGTTGAGTTGGTTGAACCAGCATCCATCCGATAAGGCAGAATCGATTCGATGTAGTCAGATGTAGCAACCTCAAGTCCTACATCTCCCCCAGCCTTCTCACCTAGGTACCAGCGATGTTCCAGCACCTCATGGAAAATCTGTGCATCTTCGACGCGACCACGTAGTGAAGTCGGAACTTGATTAATCACTCGATTGAAAACTTCATTGAGCCAAACCAGAGCAACTTCTGACCTTGGGGGCCTGGGTTCATTGATTCTCTGATAGTAGCGATCGAATGATGCGAGGATTCTTTTAGCTTGTAGCTCTTCTGCAGTCAGACCCATCAATTCTTCCAACCTGACTTTGTGGTAATCAGGTGCAACGACTTTCGGACGGAAGTTGAGACGATGACCTTCCCCGTCGAATGTAACTTCGACCTCTTCGACTGCGAAACCTAGATCTTGCACCGATCGCATCGCTCGCTCGACCGCGTGGCGATCAGAGGCATCAAAACTCTGTGGCTCGGTTAACGCGCTCCAAAGTCTTCGATATCTTCGAAGGAGCCCATCACTTGCTCGCACTGGATTCAGTCCGGGAAATATGGTCTCTGAGAGGGTGATGTCCTCGAGTTCTGCTGCCACATTGAAGTGCGCGATCTGCAGGTCGTGCTCGCGCTGTCCGTTACTCAAACGCTTCTGGAATTCCCCCGTCTCGGCATCGACAAGATATGCCGCATAGCCATCGGCATCACGTCGAAATAGTGTGTTCGAGAGCGAGCAATCACCCCACCAAAATCCCAATAGATGAAGGCGTACGAGCAAGAGTGCAAGGGCATTGGCCATACTCTCGATCTCACTTCCGGTGACTTTGCCTCCCAACACACCACTAAGCACAACTCGATACGGCAACGAGAAGGGAAGAAATCGAGTGACGAGTGCAGAGGCGAGCTCGCCACCATTGCTATCACGACGTCCGGTCACGACTGCAATGGGATCAACCGAGGGAGCGCCACGTTGATTTAATTCACGAAGGATCTGATATTCGCGATTGGCAAACTCATCGTTAGTCTCCTTTATTGCATAGATCTCGCCTTCATCACCGTTGCCATGAGTCTGCGCACGGACTAAACGAACGACGTGACGAGAGATTCCGCGCTGCCGCGCAAGGGTTGGATCCTCCGGCCACTCTTCGAGACTTTTTCCCCAAGGAAGGTGTGAGAGTGAAGAGATCTCATCGCCAAGGGCAGTTATTCGCAGCGCCTCACTGTGAGAGTCTCTACTGGGTAGTTGTGGGGAGCGAGACACTCGGAGATTCTATGAGATTTGATGGGAAGAAGATTAAGTCAAACTACAATCTGCAATGTGGCTAAGGTTACGAAGTCTAAGAAACAAATCAATAGTCCGATTGCTCGGTTGAAAAGGCCGTTGATTGCTCAAAGCGATCATTCACCAAGTATCAAGAGCCCAGATAATTTTGGTGTTCCCGGAAGCCCGATAAACACAGCGCATCCGTTCTACTTCGGCTTCCTAGCAGCCTCGGGTGCGATAATCGCAATCACGCTACTGCGAGCACTCGCCTCAGCAAGTGATGTCTTCATCCTCTTGATCATCTCCATCTACCTTGCGGCTGGTCTTAATCCAGCGATTGAGTTCTTCGTTAGACGAGGGGTGCGAAGAGGGCTTTCGATATCTATCGTCACCTTCTCTGTAATAGCAACTGCTGCCCTTTTCATCGTTCTGGTAATTCCGCCAGTGATCCGACAAGTCGACCTCTTCGTTCAAGGACTGCCTGAGACGATTCAAAGTCTCACAAACAACAAACAAATTGCCAAACTCAACGACCAATATCAAGTGATTGACAATCTAGTCACTCAGGCGAGGGAATGGATCGCAGGTGGCCAGCTATTTGCAACTCTCTATGGCGGAGTCATCGGAGTTGGAAAGACTGTTTTGTCCGGCACTTTTGCGATACTCACCGTCTTCATCTTGACGCTTTACTTCATGGCCGCGCTTCCAAAATTCCTCACAGTGATCTATCGACTTGCCCCCGCATCACGACGCCCCCGAGTATCAGCAATCGGGGATGCAATCACTAACCGAATCGGGATATTCGTCGGAAGCCAAATCGTCATCGCTGCAACCGCAGCACTCTTTATCACCCTCTATGGATTGATCTTAGGCATTCCCTATGCCGCAGCTCTTGGCATGGTGGTCTTCTTCGCTGGACTGATCCCATTAGTCGGCCACTTCTTTGGTGCCACAATCTTTACTCTCGTTGCACTGACGCAGTCACTTGGTACGGCCATTGCGGCGCTCATTGGTTACGCGATCTACCAACAGATCGAGAACTACGTTGTGATGCCTCGCATCATGAAACGATCTCTATCAATTCCTGGAGTCGTGACTATCGTCGCGGCGCTCCTTGGTTCAGCGCTCTTTGGATTGATCGGTGCGATCTTGGCAGTACCTATGGCTGCAGCATTTCTGCTCATCCTTGAAGAAGTCGTCTTCCCGAAAAGTGATCGCAGTTAGAGCTCAATTGGAAGTGGCAGAGCGCTGGGGTTAATGGCCCGAGTTATCTCGGTCAATGCCTGATAGACAGCTGGTTCACCAACCCAGAGATGTTTGATTCCTTCGCCAGAAATTACCTTTGCCTGCGGGATTAGTGAAAATCTCTTACGCGCCTCATCTGGTCGTAGATAATCATCAAGTTCAGGGATCAGTGCGATCACCGGTCTTCCATCTTCGCCCCAGAATCTCAAATCTTCTTCCGTCGAGGTACGAAGTGGTGGACTAAGGAGTATCAACCCTTTCACACGAGAGTCGCGTGCATATCGAAGTGCAAGATCTGTGCCGAAAGACCAGCCAACAACCCATAACGGCTCGCTGTAACTAGATGCAACTTCAGCAACCACGGCCTCGACATCTAACCGTTCGGAGTTTCCTTCATCGAATTGTCCCTCGCTTCTTCCCGCTTCACTTTCGGTGCCACGAGTATTGAAACGAATGATGCGAAGCCCTGCCATCGCAGGAAGTCGATTCGCTGCCTTCTTATAGAGATGACTATCCATCATGCCACCGTGTGTGGGTAAGGGATGAAGCATCACAAGATTTCCCGCGACGGGGCCGATTGGTGTGGCCACCTCACCAATGAGGCGAAGCCCATCGGCACTGTGAAAAGTATGCGCGGAACGCTGTGCTGGAAGAACAGTGCTGGGACGAATCACCTCGCTCACATGGTCGAGTCTAGTTTCTACGCGTAGGCTTGCTCACATCATGAGCACCGACCTCACTGCATCCAAGAGCTCACTAGACCCGTCATTCTTCTCACATAATCCTGCGACTGGAGTTGAAGTGGCTCGCTATCCCGACTCCACAAAAGCTGATGTCGATCTGGCAGTCGCTAAAGCGAAAATTGCATCTCATTCCTGGCAGGCGCTTGGGTTTCGAGCGCGCAGGAAAGTGCTATTGAAGTGGGCGAAGTATCTGACAGACCATATCGATGAAGGCGCTTGGTGGATCTACGAAGAGACTGGGAAACCAGAGAGTGACGCGAAGCTTGAGTTCACTCTCGCGATCGGACACCTTGGGTGGGCAGCGAAGAATGCGTCTTTGATCTTGAGTGAACAGCGACGAAGTCCAGGGCTCCTTATGGCAAATATGAGTGCAACTGTTGAACGTCTTCCTTATGGAGTTGTCGGAGTGATTGGTCCATGGAACTACCCGGTTTTCACACCAATGGGTTCCATCGCTTACTCACTCGCAGCAGGAAATACCGTTGTCTTCAAGCCAAGTGAGTTCACACCAGGAGTGGGGGTTTGGCTTACAGAATCGTTCGCAAAAGTCTCGCCCTTGCCCAATATCTTCACTGTGGTGACCGGACAGCGAGATACGGGAAGATTTCTGACTGAGAGCGCTGTCGACAAGATCTCATTCACTGGTTCAACTCGAACCGCAAAGAAAGTAGCAGCAAGTTGTGCTGAACGAATGACTCCGGTCGTGCTGGAATGTGGCGGGAAGGATGCTGCGCTCGTTGATCACGATGCAGATATCAAACGAGCTGCCGAGAACATACTCTGGTCTGGACTCTCCAACGCAGGTCAGACATGTATAGGTGCTGAGCGAGTCTATGTGCATGAGAAAGTAGCGGATCGATTCATTGAGGAGATCACAGCTCTTGCAAAGCAGGTCAAGGTCGGAGTTCATTACGGACCAGCAACGATGCCCTCGCAACTCAAAGTCATCGCCGAACATATCGCCGATGCGAAAGCGAAAGGGGGTACCTTCAAACTCGGTGGTCCCGAATCAGTCGGTGAGAAGTACGTACAACCAGTGATCATCACTAACCTCGATGAATCATCTCGCGCGATCCAAGAAGAGACCTTCGGGCCAACTCTCGTCATCAATAGAGTCCGAGATATGAAAGAAGCAATCAATCTGGCCAATGGCACCAACTACGGCTTAGGCGCAGCAGTCTGGTCGAGGCGAAACGGCGAGAACATCGCTTCGCAACTTCGATCTGGGATGGTCTCGATAAACAGCGTCATCTCATTTGCTGCGGTCGCATCGGTTCCCTTTGGCGGTGTCAAAGAGAGCGGTTATGGTCGAATCCATGGACCAGAAGGACTTCTGGAATTCACCTACCCGCGTTCTATCGTCCGCGCTCGATTCCAGATGCCGATGGGCTTCACCACATTTCGCCGTTCTCGATTCGCGGACCGACTCATCATCCGATTGATCAAATTACTTCATGGCCGAAGTATCGGCTGATTAAAACTTAGGAGCGTTCCTGCTTCTCTCCACTTTTGGTGCACGTCTTCTTCGAGCGCTCCAGCATGGTGTATGCCAATGTCTTCTCGTCTCAGCATCATGCTCAAGCCAAGCGACAACATGAGGTGTTGCCTTGGGAATCAATTGATCACAACCTGGACATCTATAACTTTTCACAGAAGAAGAACCGGTCAATCGCCTGACGTGAAAGATTCCATCATCATGCTCTTCGATTTGATCACTACCTGAGAACTCGCCGCGTTCATCCTGGTTACCGCGCTCTTGGTTACGTTTCCCGCGCCCTACTGCGTTCTTCTTGCGACGAGGCATGGTCCTATTCTCCCGACTATCCTTTGGCGGTGCCACCGGCGACGAGCGTGATTCAGATTAAGGGCTTGCGAAAGAGTTATGGATCCTTGACCGCCGTTGACTCACTAGATCTAACGATCGAGCAAGGGGAAATCTTCGCCCTGCTGGGGCCAAATGGTGCTGGTAAAACGACCACCGTTGAAATTCTTGAAGGTTACCGCTCACGCGATGAGGGCGAAGTCTCTGTCCTTGGTTTCGATCCAGCCAATCGCGGTGATGTAGCGAATGCTTGGCGAGATCGCATCGGAATCGTCTTGCAAGATAGCGCAGATGGAGCTGACCTCACCGTTGAGGAGAGCATCTCTCACTTCAGCAAGTACTACTCAAAGAGACGCGACCTCGATCAGTTGATAAACGCAGTTGGCTTGGAGGAGAAACGCAAATCTCGCGTCCACAATCTCAGCGGTGGTCAACGAAGGCGACTTGATGTGGCGCTCGGCCTGGTAGGTACACCAGAACTTCTATTTCTCGACGAACCAACCACAGGATTTGATCCCGAAGCTCGGCGGGCTTTCTGGGATCTGATAAGAACATTGAAGGAGGATGGCACAACAATCCTCTTGACCACCCACTATCTCGATGAAGCTGAGGCATTAGCAGATCGGGTTGGCGTGATTGCGCAGGGTAAGTTGATCGAAGTTGCAACGCCGGCAACACTTGGCGGCCGAGAAGAAGCCCTCGCGACAGTGAGTTGGCGTGATCAATCAGGTCTTTTGCGAGAAGAGTCTGCGTTGGATCCGACTTCAATCCTTCGGCGCCTGCTCAATGACTTCCAGGGTGAGGTTCCCGCACTCACCGTCAAGCGTCCTACCCTAGAAGAGATCTATCTCCGAATGATTGGAGAGGCAAAGTGAGTCGTCTCCTTCAAGCGCTTCGCATCGGAGCAAATCGTGGCATCCTTGAGATCAAGCAATTCAACCGGGCTCGCGAAGCAGTTGTCTTCACAATCGCATTCCCAGTCATCCTCCTTTTCATCTTCGGCTCGATCTTTGATGACGAGATCGCGCCATCAGTCACTTTCAGCCAGTACTTCGTCGCCGGAATGATCGCTTCAGGTCTGGTCAACTCCGGATTTCAAAATCTTGCCATCACTATCCCAATGGAGCGAGATTCAGGAGCGCTCAAGAGATTACGTGGGACACCGATGCCAATTTCCTCATATTTCATCGGCAAAAGCATCCAAGTCGCCTATTCCATGTCACTGCAGATTGTTCTTCTTCTCCTCTTTGGCTCACTCTTCTTCGGCTTGGAGATTCCAAGTGCCGGAGCAAAATGGATTGCATTCGCATGGATTGTCTTACTTGGCTCTCTCTCCGCCACAGTCCTTGGTATCGCATTCTCATCGGTGCCAAAAAGTGGACGAGCTGCTTCTGCCGTTGTTTCCCCCATCGTTATCATCTTGCAATTCTTCAGTGGCGTCTTCTTTGTCTTCAGTCAATTACCTGGATGGATGCAACAATTCGCCGCGATCTTCCCGTTGAAATGGCTGACGCAAGGCATGCGTTACGTATTCTTGCCAGATAGCTTTGCAACCCAAGAAGTTGCCGGTGGGTTCGAACTAGGAAAGATCGCCCTGATTCTGGCAGTCTGGACCATTATCGGAAGCTTTATCGCTATCAAGACTTTCAAGTGGATGCGAAAATGAAAAGTCAGAGATCACCTCTTTCGCTATTGATTGCCTTGGTGATTGCTCTCTCCATTTCACCAAACTTCATCTCTTTCGACATCACTTCCTCAATGGCGCTCACTGCAGAAGATGAGATAGGCGAATCTGCAAAGAAGAAGGAGACGAAGAAAGAGAAGAGGCAACGGCTCAATCCTCAAGTCTCACCGCCACCATCATGGCCACCTAAAGGTTTCAAAGAGACCAACGGTATCTACGCGAAGATTCCTTCAAAGAAAGAACTTGCTGGCCTGGTATCAGCAAAGACCTCACTCTTCGAAGCCATCAAACCTTGCGCTGAATTCGCCTGTGGTTCGGTGATTGTTGCCTCAGAATCGAAATGCCTCTGGTGGGAGGTCCTCTCGACTGTCACTGGACCCAAAACCAGTGACACCGCAACCACAACCTCTTATGGATCTCTCACCACAAAGAGCAGTGGCACGGACTCTAAGGCGCAGAAAGTCATTCTTCTGATCAGTAAAGAGCCCGTAGGAGAACGGGTTCGGATTACTAACATCAATGTCACCTGTCACCGAAGCGGCGCGAAAGGAAAGTCGGGAAATAGTTACCTGCCATTTCCTGACCGAGACTGATGTTAGGCGGGATTGATAATCAGCTGTTTCTCACATCATTTGGCGGTTTCTTCGCGCTCCTCTTTCTCATGTTCATGCTCAAGTGGGCATTCGCTCGAGGAAAGTCGGTTGTAGAACGACCTAGCAAAATCGGAGATGAAAGTGAGTATGGCATGTTGGAATCGGTGGCCCAGCCGCTGAATTACATCGAAGGCCAGATACTCAAAGAGAAGCTAACTAAGTCAGGGATACGATCCAACTTAGTTCAGACAACTTCAGGACCTCGGTTGATGGTCTTCAAGGACCAAGTCGCAATAGCTCGCTCTATTTTGGCAAACCCCGAGCTTTAGTGATCTATTCTCGGTTAGCCCCAGGCACCCAGAGTTGATCGCCGATTCCTTTATTGACGAATCGTGCCAGGACGAAGAGAAGGTCAGAGAGTCGATTCAGATACTTCGCGGTGAGTGGATTTACTCCCGTGCCAAATGCGTGAATCGCACTCCAGGTACAGCGCTCAGCGCGGCGCACGACGGTGCGGGCCACGTGCATATGCGCGGCTTCTACTGTCCCCGATGGCAGGACAAAGGAGCGAAGCGGGGCCAGCTCAGCGTTATAAAGATCAATCTGCTTCTCAAGATGTTCTACTTGAGACTCGATTACTCGAAGTGGTTCGTGTGGTGGATTGTCTATAACGGGAGTACAGAGATCTGCGCCGACATCGAAGAGGTCATTTTGTATCCGCACTAGCAACTTTCTAATCTCATCAGGAAGTTTCTCTGATGCAAGGACGACGCCGATTGTGGAATTCGCTTCGTCCACTGTCGCGTATGCCTCAAGTCGCGGATCATTCTTGGAAGTGCGGGAACCATCCCCTAGAGAAGTTGTTCCATCATCACCGGTCTTGGTGTAAATCCGTGTCAGATTGACCATGAGATGAGCCTATTGGAGCCGGTCTTTATCAGCCAATCCGCCTCTACCCCTTCAGCTCCTAAACGGTTCCTAACTATTTCATAACTATTAATCGATTAGGGTGCGACGAGTAGACTCCGTTCAACCACATCACGGTCGCAAGTCCACGGCCACTAGGAGGTGTTATGGCGCAGCCTGCCCACGAGGGCGATCGTTTCCGTGTTGTCGGTGGCGCACATCTTCAAGGTGATGTACGAGTCTGCGGTGCCAAGAATTCTGTTTTGAAACTAATGGCAGCAGCGCTCCTTGCTCCTGGCCTTACTCGACTTACCAATGTTCCCGATATCGCCGATGTCAAGATAATGGCTGAGCTATTGACTCGCCTCGGATGCAAAGTCGAACTCGACATCAAAAAGAGTGAAGTTTCAATCAATGTTCCAGAGAAGCCATCTCATCGCGCCGAGTATGACTTAGTACGCAAGATGCGCGCATCAATAAATGTCCTTGGTCCGTTAGTAGCGCGGTGCGGAGAAGCCGAAGTGGCACTCCCTGGTGGCGATGCGATCGGATCTCGTGGGCTCGACTATCACATCAAAGGACTGATGGAGATGGGCGCCAAGGTGCGCAATGAACACGGTTACGTAATTGCAAAAGCAGAGAATGGACTTCATGGCGCTGAGATTTCGCTAGATTTCCCAAGTGTTGGCGCTACCGAGAACATCATGACAGCGGCAGTCCTAGCTCAAGGAATCACAATCCTCGATAACGCAGCGCGCGAACCTGATGTCGTCGATCTCGGTGAATTCCTGATCTCGATGGGAGCAGATATCGAAGGTCTCGGTACACCGACGATCACGATTCGTGGCGTTGCCTCGTTAAAGCCGACGATTCACGCAACAATCCCAGATCGCATCGTCACGGGCACTTGGGCATTTGCTGCTGCGATTACTCAAGGTGACATCAGAATCCATGGTTGTCGGGCGAGTGACCTTGAGGTCCCACTTGAGAAATTGGTCTCGGCTGGAGCAGTAGTGACAACGACTAACGATGGCGTAAGGGTTCGAATGGAACATCGACCCAAAGCGATAGATGTCTCCACCCTGCCTTATCCAGGCTTCCCGACAGATCTGCAACCATTCATCATCACCATGAACTCCATCGCAGATGGAGATGCGATAGTGACTGAGAATGTCTTCGAGAGTCGATTCATCTTCGTTAACGAACTTCTTCGACTTGGTGCGAATGTACGAGTCGACGGCCATCACGCCGCAACTCGAGGAATAGATCATCTCTCCTCGGCACCAGTCGTAGCCACAGATATCCGAGCGGGGGCCGGCCTCATCATCGCCGCGCTAGTGGCTGATGGAATCACGATGGTCGAGGGTGGGTTTCATATTGACCGCGGCTATCCAAATTTCGCCGAGCAATTGCGCTCACTCGGCGCTGATGTCACTCGCGTGGAGTGAACTAAA
>SYAN01000036.1 GCA_005787575.1 Actinomycetota bacterium
AATCCCAGCCTCAGCCTTTGCAACAGGATGTGAGCCTGGCTCGGATGAGATGATCGAAGGTGAATCCAAGAAAGGTGCTTCCTTCGCGGCGGTTGCAAATTTCGAGGAGAATTCACCGAAACTCAAATGTTGCGACTTCTTCTCTATCAATCCAAATGTTGCGACATCCCAGAACGCGGTAGAGCCGCCATTCCCAAGAACTACTTCGTAACCGGCAGGCAAAGAAAAGAGCGAGTTGAGCCCTTCGCGAACCCGGTGGACGACATCTTTAACGCCTTTTTGACGATGTGATGTACCAATAACTGGGGCAGCCCGGGTGAGTAGTGACTCAAGGGCATCACTTCGAACTTTCGAAGGTCCACAACCGAAGCGACCGTCCTTCGGCTTGATTGATTCGGGGATTCTTATTTCGCTCATGACGGCTAAGGCTAAGCCATTACGGATTAAGCCTTATTCGATTCCAGCGTGATACATCTTGCTTGTTCTGCGAATTCTCATCTTTGATGTAACGGATTCGATCATGAAGCCGGCTGTAGCGACCTTGCCAGAACTCGACGCTCTCTGGCGAAACGACGAAGCCACCCCAATGCGGCGGACGGGGGACTGCGCCTCCTTCGGGGAAGCGCTTCTTGTACTCCTCGACTTGAGTCTCGAGCTCAGTGCGAGATGCGAGCACTTCTGATTGGGCACTTGCCCATGCACCAATCGGGCTCCCAGAGGGTCTCGAAGCGAAGTACTGATCAGAGACATTTTCAGAAAGTCTCATCGCTTTTCCGGTTATCGACACTTGTCGCTCCATCACATACCAAGGGAAGAGGAGTGAGACCCTGGCATCCATTTTGATGGCGTGGGCTTTGCGCGAGTTGTAATTAGTGAAGAAAGAGAAGCCAGCTTCGGTCAGGTCTTTAAGCAGGACGGTTCGAGAAGTGAGATCGCCGGTCGAAAGGACCATGGCATTGGGTTCGACTATGTGGGCATTGGCGCTTGCCTCAGTGAGCCATTGGCGAAAAAGAGCGAAGGGGTTATCTGGAAGATTCTCTTCGACCAGGCCGATGTCGCCGTAACTTCTGCGCATCTCGCCTAACTGACGACGTAGTTGTTCATCGTTGGTCATGGCTGTATCTAAGGTCACTTTCGTCAATGAGTCACTTCGAGATTCAATCAGGGGCACTTTTGAGTTTGTCTCAGGGGCCCTTGGCCGAGAGAATAGCCCCAGGCGACCACTCGATAAGGACTATCTCATGAGCGATTTCAAGCCCGGCCTAGAAGGCGTCATTGCATTCGAATCAGAGATCGCAGAGCCAGATAAAGAAGGCAGTGCCCTTCGTTATCGAGGTGTTGATATCGAGGACTTGGTCGGACGTGTCACCTTTGGAAATGCTTGGGGACTTCTCGTTGATGATGAATTCAATCCTGGCTTGCCACCAGCAGAACCATTCCCACTTCCAGTTCACTCCGGTGATGTTCGAGTCGATGTGCAATCTGCGATTGCGATGCTTGCACCAGCTTGGGGCTTGAAGCCACTTCTTGATATCTCTGATGAAGAAGCGCGAAACAACCTGGCTCGAGTCTCAGTGATGGTCCTTTCATATGTAGCGCAATCTGCTCGTGGTACATGGCAGCCGATGATTCCTCAGAGCGAGGTCGATAAGGCACATACTGTTGTTGAGCGAATGATGATTCGTTGGCGCGGCGAACCTGATCCAAAGCATGTTCGCGCGATTGATGCTTACTTCGTCTCTGCTGCAGAACATGGAATGAACGCATCAACTTTCACAGCACGAGTCATTGCTTCAACGGGAGCGGATGTTGCAGCAGCAATGTCAGGTGCTATTGGTGCGATGTCTGGCCCACTTCATGGTGGTGCGCCATCTCGCGTTCTTCATATGATCGAAGAAGTGGAAAAGAATGGCGATGCACGTGGATATGTCAAAGGAATTCTCGATCGCAAAGAGCGGCTAATGGGATTTGGGCATCGCGTTTATCGCGCCGAAGACCCACGTGCTCGGACTCTTCGTCGAACAGCCAAGGAACTCGGTGCACCACGTTATGAAGTTGCACTCGAGTTGGAGAAGGCAGCGCTCGCCGAACTGCAGGAGCGTTATCCCGATCGCGTCCTTGAGACCAATGTCGAGTTCTGGGCCGCAATCGTCCTTGATTTCGCAGAAGTACCCGCGCACCTCTTCACTTCGATGTTCACGTCCGCTCGAACTGCGGGTTGGAGCGCACATATCTTGGAACAGAAGCGAACCGGTCGATTGGTTCGTCCATCCGCACGCTACATCGGTAAAGGTCCACGTAAGCCTGAAGGTGTCACTGGATGGGATGAAACGGTCAGCCAGCTACACCGCTGATTTTCTGAAAGAGTTTCGTTTATAACAATTGGGTAAATAGCCAAACAACCCTGAGCGACTCTCGCCTTCTGTCTGGAAAAAGCCTGAGACCTGGAGTGAAATATGGCATTCGTTGCCGCCGGCAACGAACCCTGGCCCAAGAGACGTCTCGGGCAGTAATTTAAAGGAGAAACATGTTTCGAAAGAAAGCAATAGCCGTCGCAGTCGCGGCTGCATTTGGTGCAGGAATTTTCATAGCACCATCTCAAGCGGCAGATAAGGAAATCCTGGTCTGGGCGGATGAGACCCGCGGACCAAACCTGGTAAAAACTCTTGCAAAGAAGAGTGACTGGGTTCCAGGACACACAATTAAAGTTGTCTCTTTTTCTAGCTACGACGCACTCAAGGATGCTTTAGATAAGGCATCAGGTACAACAGGTCCAGACGTTTTCGTTGCCGGAAATGACTGGGTTCCAGCTCTTGCTAAGAGCGGAAAGCTTGCCCCAGTAGTTTTGACCGCGCAGCAGAAAGGTCAGTTCACCCCAGGCCAGTTGTTTGATCTTTCATACGGCGGAAAGCTCTACGGAGTACCTGTCGATGTAAACAACGTCGGAATGATCTACAACACCAAGATGGTGAAGACTGCACCAAAGTCTTACGGTGAAATGGTGAAGTTCTACCTGGATAACAAGAAGAAGCTTGGCTTGAAAGCCGGACTTTGCATCGCTGGTGGCGGAATGTCATGGGGCGGTCTCTCAGGGTTCTCAGCGCTTGGTGCAGATCCATATCTGATGAATGCAGACGGAACTGTCAATTACAACAAGAGCTTTGATCCAGCTGTATTCGCGAAGAATGTGAGTACATATCTTCTCGACAAGAATGGTAAGAGCAATGGTTTCTATCCAGCGACTGATACAGGTTGCATGGACAACTACCTTGCTGGAAAGGTTCCATTTGCTGTCGTTGGTAACTGGCACTGGCGTAAATTCGCTGAGGCTGGCTTCCAGATGAACATCATGCCCGTCCCAGGTGTCAAGGCAGGAACCTACGGAAAGATGTTCGGTAGCGTCAGCGGTGCATTCCTTACCTCTTACGCAGAAGCGCACGGAGTTGCAGTTGGTGCTAAGTCACTTCTAACTACCTTCTTCGCATCAACAGCTGGACAGGTCTTGTATCAGGCAGAAGAGGGACGTCCTCCAGCCGACAAGGGTGCCCAGAAGAGCCAGCTCGTTCTCCCAGGCCAAAAGGCTATGGGCGTTGCAGCAGGTATGTCTTCAATCCCGCAAATTGGTGCCTTCTTGAACACCAATGCTGGTGGAGCGAACTACTGGGATTCAGCTCCAGCATATTGGACTGCAGTCTTGGTCGACGGAAAGAATCCACTTGCAGAAGCTAAGAAGCTTGCTGCTATTTGGAAAGCTAACGTCGCAGCAGGCAAGGCTGATCTCTAAGAGTTCGCTCTTGGGGATGAAAGTTAGCGTTTAGGACTTTCATAGCCTAAAAGTTCAACAGCGTGGGCGTGATTCATTCACGCCCACGCTGCTACTTTCAAGATTCTTAATAATGAAGATGAAGGAAGCGGTAACAGAGTGAGTGGCATTTTTCGGGGAAATTTCGCTCTAGTCGTCAAAATCGTGATCCTTGCAGGCGTGACTGCAATTTTGAGCTTATTGGCTCAGAGTGCTTTTGCAAGAGGTGAAATTGCGATTGGTTCCTTCTTAGTTATCTCTATCGTTGCATTGAATTTCACTTATCTCACCAAAGTCTCGATTCCTCTCAAATTCTTCGTCCCCGGAGTCCTTCTATTCATCGCATTCGTAATCGGACCGATCATCTTCACAGTGGTGATGTCAACTTTCAACTACAAAACTGGAAACTATATTTCGAAAGAAGCTGCCATTGAGCAAGTCTTGATCCGCGGAGTTGAACCCGACGCCAATCAAACAACTTTTGACGTGGTTGCCGGTAAAGCTTCAGATGGCAAAGACGCAATCTTGGTCTCAGATGTCGCAAATCAAAAGTTCTTTCTCTCTACTCAGGACAATTTGTCCACTCTTGATGCCAATGAAGTCGTAGTCAATGAGTATGGCGTTGCAACCACAGCTCCTAACTTTGTCGCGACTTCACTCGAGGATCTGGCTCTAGATGATTCCTACGCAAAAATTCGATACAAATTTTCCGATGGCTATTACATTGTCATCGAAGCACAGGGAGTCGGAGCAGTCTTCAGACAGGCCTTAACTTACGACGAAAAAACGGACACAATGAGGAATATCCAATCCGGAGAGGTCTACGTCGATAATGGAAGAGGCAACTTTGCATTAGAGGGTTCACCGGACAGTGTTTTGACTCCTGGATGGCGCGCACCTATCTGGTTTGAAAACTATACGAAGTTAGTAACAGACTCACGTGTACGTACGCCTTTGATCAAAGTGTTTATCTGGACAGTGATCTTTGCATCGTTAACGGTGCTAAGCACCTTTGCATTTGGGCTCTTATTGGCTATTGCACTCAATAGGCGAATGAGGGGACGGCGCGTCTATCGCTCGATTCTCATCCTGCCGTACGCCATGCCAAGCATCATGAGCATTCTCATTTGGGGTGGAATGTTCGATTCACAATTCGGCGCGATCAACAACCTTTTAAACACAGATATAGCCTGGTTTTCGAATCCGACCTATGCCCGTGCTGCCGTTCTTCTGGTGAACCTCTGGTTAGGTTTCCCCTATTTCTACTTAATCTGTTCTGGATCATTACAGGCGATTCCATCGGAACTCTTAGAGGCCGCAGCAATCGATGGTGCAAATCCCCGCCAAGTTTTCCGACAGATAACTCTGCCCTTGCTCTTGCAGATTTTGTCCCCGCTCCTAATTGCGTCTTTTGCATTCAACTTCAATAACTTCAATCTAATTTATCTCCTAACTGGTGGTGGTCCTAGGGATACTCTTGACGGTGAACTTGCTGGTGCCACCGATATCTTGATCAGCTATACCTATCAGATTGCTTTCGGTACCAATATTCTTGATTTCGGTTTGGCAAGTGCAATCTCGGTCTTGATCTTCTTCCTTGTTGCTTCAATCTCTTTCTATGGTATTCGCAAATCCAAAGTCATGGAGACTTTCGGATGACAAAGTGGATGAGGGAGAATCTGTGGCGTCACTCGACTGCGATATTCATGTGCATTTTTGCCTTGTTTCCGCTCTATTTGGTGGTCCTCTCGTCACTGAATCCAAGCGGTAGCCTTCAACTAACTTCATTCATTCCCAGAGAGATATCTTGGGACAATTACAAGATGCTGTTTTCGTCACCGAAGATTCCATTCTTATCCTGGGTGAAGAATTCGTTGATTATCTCGTCAACTGTGGCGATAAGCTCGGTAGTGATTGGCGCTGCTTCGGCTTTTGCGTTTAGTCGTCTAAAGTTCAAAGGAAAGAAGCTGGGAATTCAGTTCTTGCTTCTCGTACAAATGTTTCCCGCAATCTTGGCGCTTTCAGCAGTCTATGTGATTATGGAACGGGTCTATTCCTTTGCGCCAAGCATAGGTTTGGGAAGCCAGGCTGGATTGATCCTGGTCTATTTGGGTGGCTCAATGGGTGTGAATATCTGGCTACTCAAGGGTTTTGTGGACTCAATCCCTGCCGAACTTGATGAAGCTGCCAAGATCGATGGAGCTAGCCCGATGCAGACTTACTGGTTGATTTTCATTCCTCTAGCAGCTCCGGTTCTAGCAGTCGTTTGCTTACTGAGTTTCATCGGCACTTTCAATGAGTTCATTCTCGCAAGATTATTTTTGGTCGAAATGGAAGGTCGTACGGTAGCTGTTGGCTTACAGCAGTTCATTGGTGGACAGTATGCGACTAACTGGGGAGCATTCGCTGCAGGCTCCATACTCGCTTCGATTCCGATAGTGATCATTTTCCTTTCGCTCCAGCGTTATATCGTCAATGGACTTACCGCTGGATCTGTCAAGGGATGATGGATGAACTGAAGTTGATCCATCATGATGGATCAAATAGCTTTTCGGTTCGAAAAAATCAGGATGAATTCCAACTTCGTGTCAAAGTGCCGCGAATTTTGGAGGTCGAGCGCATCGCCATTCGAAGTGTAAAGGACGGCGAACCAGTATTCATTGAAGCAACCAAAGAGCAAACGAGTCCGTACTATCACTGGTACAGCGCCCATCTCAAGGTGCACAATCCAAGAACCAACTATCGCTGGTTTATCGGCGGTGGGAAGGTCAACTACGGTTGGTTGAATCAGAGAGGATTGCATACCTTTGATGTGAGCGATATCCACGACTTCGTGATCACAACGAATGAGCTGATTCCCGAATGGGCCAGAAGAAGCGTCATCTATCAGATATTCCCAGATCGTTTTGCAAAATCAGATAGGAAGTATCCGATTCCTGATTGGGCTGTTCCCCGAAGTTGGGATCAATGGCCTGAAGGCTCATCACCCAACACATCTTTCGAATACTTCGGGGGTGATTTCTGGGGAGTGATTGAGAGATTGGATTATCTCTGCGACCTTGGAGTGAATGTCTTGTACTTCACCCCGTTCTTTAGGGCTGGATCCATTCATAGATATGACGCCGCAACTTTTGATGAAGTCGACCCATTACTTGGCGGAAATGAAGCACTTATTGCTCTCACAGAAGAAGCACATCGGCGCGGTATGCGTGTCGTTGGGGACATAACACTTAATCACTCTGGCGCAACACACGAGTGGTTCATCAAAGCTTTAGCAGGAGAATTTCCTTATAGAGACTTCTACACCTTTGATAAGGATCTTCCGACAGGTTATGAGTGTTGGCTCGGAGTTCCTAGTCTGCCTAAATTTGATTATCGGAGTGAGGAACTTAAGTCGGCGCTCATCAGCGGGGATAACAGCGTTTTGCGTCGCTGGTTACGGCCTCCATTTAGTTTAGATGGATGGCGAGTCGACGTCGCTAATATGTCAGGGCGATTGCGAGAACTTGATCTGACCCACGAGATTGCACGGTTAGCGCGAATTGCGGTGGAGTCGGAAGGCCCAGAGAAGATCCTTATCGCCGAACATAACCATGATGCTGCCGCCGATTTGGATGGGGATGGTTGGCACGGAAATATGAACTACACGAGTTTTCGAAATCCAGCATGGAATTGGCTTATCTCAGATTCGATGTCCACTTTTCGTCCTGCCAAGCATGGGAATTTTGTGAAACTTGGTGGGATAGAGACAGTTGAGGTGATCAAAGAGTTCTCCACTAGGCAACCCTTTCAGACATATGCTTCAAGTTGGAATCTATTGAGCAGTCATGATTCGGCTCGAGTACGAAGTATTGTCGGCTCGCGTGAGTTGCATCAGATCGCTATCGCATTCGCCATGACTATGCCAGGAACTCCGATGATCTTCGCTGGAGATGAAATTGGTGAAGAAGGTCTCTGGGGCGAGGATTCTCGTTCGCCATTCCCTTGGGAGAGTGAGAAAGAGTGGGATCATGCGACCAGGCAGACTTATAAAGACTTCATAGCTATCAGAAAAGCATCTTCAGCTCTAGCCTTCGGTGGGCTTGAATGGCTATCGCAAGGAGAGAATCATCTTGTCTATCTTCGCGATGATGGTAAGGAGCGGATTATCTCGATTTTGATGCGTTCTGCCGCTGAGGTTCATCTTCATGAGAGCCAACTTGAAAACAACGGATTTGAACTAGTTCTTGGCTCAACCCCTATAAGTCGCGATGGCAAGATCACTCTCAAATTGAATTCCCCCGGATTTTCAATCATCAGGTTGAAATGAAGTGGTTCTTGGCACTGCTTATTGGTGCATTAATTTCGATTCAACCGGTCATTGCTGATGAAAAGGAGAGAGGCGAACGAATTTACTTCGTGATGATTGACCGCTTTGAAAATGGTGAAAGCGCTAATGATCGGGGATTTCTAACCGGGGATAGAACCGTTACTGGGTATGACCCGAGTGATATCGGTTTCTTTCACGGGGGCGACCTCAAGGGTCTGACTTCACGTATTAGCTATATAGCCTCGCTTGGATTCACGGCGATTTGGATCACTCCTGTCGCCCGACAAGTGACAGTCTCCCCAACTGCTGAAAGCGCTGCTTACCATGGTTATTGGGGTGCGGGATTCGATGAAGTTGATCCTCACTTTGGAACCATGGCGGATATGAAGGACTTCGTTGCACTTGCCCACAAGTCAGGGTTAAAAGTTTTCCTTGACGTAGTTGTCAATCACACGGGTGACGTGATTTCCTATGAAGACGGCAACTCCTACGTACCCCTTGAAGATCGAGCTTATCGAACTTCGAATGGAAAGAAGTTTGATCCGGTTAAGTTAGCAAATTCCAATCAATTTCCAGAATTAAGTAAGTTAGATGTAATGACCTCATTTCCAAAGAAAGTTCAAGTCAAGAATCAAATTCAAAAGAGTCCAGATTGGCTCAACGATCCCCGTAACTATCACAACCGAGGTAACTTTGGCGGAGGCGGCGAATCTAGTTTTTATGGCGACTTTTATGGTCTTGATGATCTCTTCACCGAATCGCCAGCAGTCCTTGAGGGTTGGGTGGCAGTTTTCACTGACTGGATAAAGGAGGTGGATATCGATGGATTTCGAATCGACACATTTCGCCATGTCAATCGCGAATTTTGGCTCCAATTTCTCCCGCGAATGAGAGAGGTCGCGCGAGTAAGTGGAAAGCGATATTTCCCGATGTGGGGGGAGATATATGACTCGGATGCAGGTCGAATATCTGAATGGGTCAAAAGAGCAGGATTATCGGAAGTCTTGGATTTTCCCCTTCAAGGTTCAATGACTGGTTACGTGATTGATGAAGATGCTTCGCGACTTGCTTTGGCTTTCAATAATGATGACCTATATACGACAGCGTATTCAAGCGCTTCAATGAACGGTACATTCCTTGGAAATCACGATATGGGACGGATTGGCGGATTCATCTTCAACCGTTTCCCGGACTCCAATATCGCCCTAGCAAAAGATGAAATTGCGCATGCTTTGCTCTACTCGATTAGAGGTATTCCGATCGTTTACTACGGCGACGAGTTCGGTCTCATCGGTGGGCGAGACAAATCAGCACGCCAATCTTTGTTTGCTACACAAGTAAGTGAATGGCAGAGTGAACCACGAGTCGGAGCGAGTGCAATAGGTTCATCCTCACATTTCGATAACCAGCACCCTTTGCAAAACGTAATCCGTTCACTCTCACAAATGCGTGATAAATACCCTGGGCTGCAGTCGGGACCGCAGAAGATCAGATTTGCCAATAAGGGAACGCTAATTTTTTCAAGATTTGATCAGAAATCAGGAACGGAATTGCTCTTCCTGTTCAATTCTGGAAGAAAAGCCAACCAGATTCCAATTTCTTCTTTTCTAAATGCCGGCGATGGTATGAGCGACTTTCTCATCGAAAACGGCCCGGCACAAGTTTCGGGAAGTCAGGTATTGCTACCCCCGGTCAGTTGGTCATTATTGACACGAAAACCAGAGATGAAGCACGCTGAAGCAAAGATTGAATTGCTCAAACCGACTCGCTACGAATTCGACCCCTCGCTCTTGTTACTTCGGGCTCTAGTCAGAGGGGAGGAGTTCGTCGAAGTGGAGTTCCAATATAGAGATAGCGATAGGAATTGGAAATCTTTAGGTCGAGACTCCTCACCCACTTTTGATCCAACTGGAAAGCGATCTGGCGACATCTATCGAGTTGCACCCGCCTTATCTAGCCTTGGGGCTCGAAAATCTTTGAGGTTTCGAGCCATCCTTCGAGACCGGTCGAATTCCGAAGTGTTGAGCCGTGAGGTTCTGCTTAGACTCAGCAAGTGAGCTCACCTTCTATTTTCTGGTTTAGACGTGATCTACGTCTTGCTGACAATCCCGCACTTCTTGCTGCTATCGATGATGGTGACGGGGTGATCCCGCTATTTATTCTTGATGAAGGCGTCGCTTCACGAGCTGGCGCGAATCGAAATGCCAATATGGTGAATTCACTCAAGTCGCTCAATAAATCCTTGGGCGGAAATCTCCATGTGATTTCCGGTGATGTCGTCCCAACTCTTAAGAGCGTGATGAAGTTTTATGGTGCGACATCGATTCATTGTTCAAAGGAGTATGCGCCATACGGTGTAAAGGCTGAGAGTGATTGCGCTGAGACTGGAATCGAACTTCAGATCTTAGGAAGTGGTTATGCAGTGGCACCGGGACGAGTGAGAAAAGATGATGGAACTGCCTACAAGGTTTACACACCTTTCTATCGTGGTTGGCTGGCACATGGTTGGCGCGCTCCAGTTTCTGCCCCGAAGAACCCGACTTGGATTTCACCGCAAGGTGAGATGAAATCGTTGTCGAAGATCCCTGATTGGAAGAGTGAGATTGAGTTAGGCGCAACCGGTGAAGAGCCAGCGCTAGAGAAATTCAAGAAGTTCTTGAAGAGTGGTGCAGAGGGATATAGCGAGAATCGAAATACTCCAGGAATCGAAGGGACCTCAAAACTCAGTCCACACCTTCGCTGGGGAGAGATTCACCCACGAACGCTTCTAGCAAAACTTGGTGACTCAAAAGGGCATGAAGTCTTTCGAAAAGAGATCGCCTGGCGTGAGTTCTATGCTGATGTCTTGCACCATAACCCCCATACATCGCGCGAGTATTACGACGCCAAGTACACGAAGATGCGATACGACAAACCAGATGCGAAATTCAAAGCCTGGTGTGAAGGAAAGACCGGATATCCCTTTGTTGATGCAGCTATGAGACAACTTCTTCGTGAAGGGTGGATGCATAATCGCACCCGCATGGTGGTGGCATCCTTCTTGGTGAAAGATCTGCACTTGGAGTGGCAGCATGGCGAACGCTTCTTTGCCCATCACCTAGTTGACTTTGATGTGGCATCTAATGCTCATGGGTGGCAATGGACCGCTGGTTGTGGGACTGATGCCTCGCCCTATTACCGAGTCTTCAATCCAGTCGAACAAGGTAAGAAGTTCGATACCGAGGGTAGATACATAAAGAAGTATGTCGCAGAGCTTTCCCACTTAGATGCTGACTCGATCCATGAGCCATGGGAGAGTCTTGATGGGTATTCACATGGTTACCCAGAGCGAATAGTGGATCACGCGAAGGAGAGATTGGAGTCTCTTGCTCGCCTTGAGGAGATCAAAGCGAGCAAGCCACTTCCACCAGAACGAAAATAAGTTCTGGAATTCGTTTAGACCAAGAAGTTACTGAACTGCCAAGGATCACTCTCATCGTATTTGCGATGATTCCAACCTTTGAATAGGTCGTTTCGAGTCTTGAGTGGATCCCAATCTGCAGGTTCGGAGTGATATCCACCCCAGTACTTCTCTGCGAGATCAAGCACTTCACGCCATGGCATCTGATCAGGCACCATGAGTCCGCGATCTGGATTCTTCATCGCCCACGCAACCGCTGCGTAGACAGCTGATCCAACTTGAACCGTAGTTGCAGATTGGTTCGGCACTAGTTTTCGTGAATCGTGGATGTTGAGAAGCGATCCAGTCCACCATGACTTGTATGGATGACCCATAAGAAGCACGCCCAGACGGTCATCACCACCGGTGATTTCATCGTTCATGATGCGTTGGTCTTTGTGCATCTGCCAGTGACGCATCTCGAGTTCCTTCATCGAGACTATCGCCTCATTCGATGGACAGTAGGCGTAGTGAACTGTCGGCCGATAGAGGGCTTTCGCTCCATCCCAGACGGTGAGGTGATCGGAGATGGTGAAAGCTTCACCATGTCGAATGACCATCCCACAGATTTCAAAGTTCGGAACCCATGACCTCACCCAGGTAGTTGCACCAGGTTGTGCGATGCAGATTTGATTCTTAGGGCCACTTTGATGTTCGTATGCAGCGTGAGGGAGGGTCTTCTCATGAGTTCCCCAGCCAAGTTCTGCAGGTGCGACACCTTCTTCGTAGAAACCTTCTACTGACCAGGTATTGACGAACTCATCCCATTGCTTGGGTCTGTCAGTGACTTGAGTATCGCGCTCTGCGATATGAATGACTTTCACCGTTAGTAATCGAGCTAAATCGTTGTAGCGCTCTTCTGTTAGCGCTGATTCAACATCTTTTCCAGCTTTACCTTCTTTGAGTGCGCGAGTTGCGATGTCAACGAGAGATTTCTTAACAAGATGCGAGACAAGTCCAGGATTCGCGCCATGTTCGACTATTGCAGTAGGTCCAGAAGATTTCCAGGCCGCGGTTAGTTCGCGAAGTCGCATATGTCGGTAGTAGAGCGTTCGCTCAGTCGGATGACGATCTGCGCCACCGGTATATGGATCCCACTCTTCAACGGAAGTGTTTAGATAGAGGACGCCGTGATCGTGGCACCACTGCAAGATGGTGTTGGCATCGATATTCCAGGCGAGATCAAGTAAGAAGTCCCCAGATTTGAGGTATTTGGAGAGCGTTGCGTCCATGTTCTCTCTAGTTATTTGAAACTGGACGAAATTCGCGCCGGCTTTAAGTGTTGAGGCGATGCGATCACGGTTGTCCTTCATATCCATGACAGTGATCTGATTCGCATCGAGTAGATGCTCTGTAAGAAGCGGTAAAACACATTGTGTAACTGAACCTGCACCGAGTACCAACATCTTGTTGGTGAAGGATTTAGCCAATTAGTTGCCTCCATTCAAGGCCTTGGGGAGCTCGACCGCCTATCGATTGAGCGAGGCAACAGTAATGCCCGATTGAGTCGATGACGACCAGTAGAGAATGGGCAGCCCACTTCGCTTCGCCTGATACATGGCCATGTCTGCTCGGCGCAACAAATCTCCTTGCCCGTCGGCGATGACGACTCCAATCGAAGCGCCGACTTGGATTTCTCCGATCCCCGCGAGATGGAAGGGGTAAGAGAAGGCCGCACTCACCGCGGCTGCACTTTCGCTGGCTTGAGAAGAAGTTGCGGTAAGGAGGGCAAACTCATCGCCACCGAGTCTGGCCAAGGTCCAATCATTTTCAATCAGACGTCCGAGACGATGAGCGACCTGTTGCAGGAGTTGATCTCCCGTCGCATGACCATAGCGGTCATTGACCGGCTTGAACCCATTGAGGTCGAGCAAGAGCAATGTCTGCCCGACCTGGACTTGAGCGATTCGCTCCAAGAACGCCCGGCGATTAGCAAGGCCAGTGAGTTCATCAGTGCGAGCCATGACACTCTCGTGGTTGAGACGGTGTGCTTGATTGAGTGCGATTGCCATACGTAGAAATGAGAGCGACAAGGTGATGAAGGCAGGTATCAGAGCCTGCTCTGGCAATAGCCTCGGCGAGATGCTCGCCAAAGCAATAATCAATCCACTTCCAGAGGCAGCAAGAACAGAGATCAAGATCGGAGTCTTTTCTCGGATACCTCTTTCGGAGTGGCGATGCCAGAGACTCTCGGCGATAAGTATCAAGGAAATTACCCAGCCGATGTCCACTAGAGAAGCAAAGCGGTAACTCCCCTCGGCAGAGCGAATGAGAAATATGAAGTCGGTAATTGCGAAAGTCGAAGTTGCTAAGAGTATGAAGGCATTAGCTCGATTCAATCCGGCACGGATGATTATCAAGAGTGAGGAGGCAACCAGAATCAAATCTGCTATCGGGTAGAAGAGAAGCAGGATTCCAGCTGCATTCGAGAGCTCGAATCGACTGATTGCGATGTCGAGGGTGAAGGTTGCCAAGATTGCTGACATCCCGATTGAAGCAATGAGACTATCGAGAATCTGAATTCGCTGCGCAGACCTTGCGGGGTGAAGCGTGCGCATGAGCGAGAAGAAGAGAATCGGATAGAAGGCAACATATCCAAAGTCTGAAAGAAGTTCAGGAAACTGAAAGGTAGAAAAAGAATTCCAACTGGAGCTGAGTGAGCCAACTGTCCAGAGTGTGATGGCAAGAGCAACGCCATTTCTAGCAATCCGATCAGAAGTCCGAGATAACCAGGCTGAGATAGCAGTCGAGAGAGCGATGAGGTTAAAGAGAATTAACTCACTTAGTAAGGATTTCTCAGGGAATGCTTGGCGAACTCCTACGTATCCGAGAAGGAGGAATAGTGGAACTACTCGGATCAGGGGATAAAGTGACACCCTTCAGAGTAACTTGTAACGGAATGAGAGAGAAGATGAATTCACAAAACGATTCGAAGGTATCACCACTTTCCACCTCTATCTCAAGGCGAGGTGCGCTTTGTGCGTTGGCTACATTGACTCTTGGTTTCATCCCGGCAACTGCTGTCGCCGCTTCAGGGGTACGTGTCTTGAAGAATGGCCGAATCGAAGTGACTCTCTCCAAGAACCCGGCGCTTAGGCAGGTGGGCGGAGTGGTGCGTGTAGATAATGTCAACGGTCGCTCTATAGCATTGATACGGACTGCTAAGGGTAAAAATGGATTTGCAGCTCTCGACCTTAGGTGCACCCATGAAGGAACGTTGGTCCAGCAAGATGGTACAAGTTGGATTTGCCCGAATCATGGAGCCAAGTTTGCCCTCGCCGGCGATCTCGAAATCGGTCCAGCAATAACACCGTTGAGGAAATTAAAAGTTCAGGCAACCAGCAAAGTTGTAACTATTTCTTAACTTTGCAGACTGCATTCCGCACTTTGAGCGTGGTGTTGACGTCGCCTTTAGCGATATCAACTAGCGCCACTTGTGCTTGCAGGGTGGTCTCCTTCTGTTTCTCAAGATCTGCAATCTGAGCCTCAGTCTTCAAGAACTCGGTAGCATTCTTCTCATTACGCTCGGCAGCTTTGAGGAATGCTGTTGCTGACTTTGCGTAATCCTCAGCAGCGAGGAAGTTGATGACTCCAGCAATCTGTTCACCAGTGATACCGAGATTCTTCGTTAACGTCGCTAGTTCGGGAGATGTAATCTTCCCGTCACCGATTGCTGCCTTCACTTGGATTGCCCAGTTTGCGGGAACTGCAGTTACTCCAACTGTCTTTGCTTTCGCATAGCGATCATCTGCTTCTTTTTGGCGCGCAATGGAGAGGTCGCGATTCTGTTTCGCACTCTCTAGTTCTTTTGCGGCTCGTTCATTATCAATCGGTACCTGTGCCTTTCTGGCGGCGATCGATGCATCTAAATTCTCAAGTACCTTTTGGCTCGATGACTCAGTTTCGTTGAAACTCTTTAGTGAACGAAGGTATGCAGTATTCGCCTCGAGACAATCCTTGAGCGTCCAAGTAAGACGCTTTGCCGTGACTGTCGGGTTCTGTGCGCAGACATAATTTGCACCACCAATCTTCGCAGTGGCACCGGACTTGCTGCACCGTCCGTTCGCAGTATTGGCAGAGGCACCTTGTGGCGCAAGGAATCCGGCGACGAGTAGAGCCAGGGTGAGAACTGAGATTGATTTAAGACGAGGCATGGGGTGATGCTATCTATTTGATTTGGCTAAACCGTGGAAATCGGGTCACAGAATGTTGAGAAGTTTCTGTGTCCTAGTCTTTCCGTTGCCTAGATTTTGCATTCATTCCAAATCTTCGGACTAGAGGGCGTGGCAGAAGGCGAAGGATTAACATCAAAATCTTGTACTGCCAACCTGGTATCGAAATCGCCTTTCCACTGTGAACATCCCGCCAAGCGATTTCAGTAACAAGATCTGCCGATAGCCAGAGGAACTGTGGCAGGCCGTTCATCCGCATCCGACCGCGCTGATGAAACTCAGTTCGAGTGAATCCTGGACAAAGTGCTAACACTTTTAAGCCAGTGCCTTTGAGTTCACTATGTAGTGATTCAGAGAGGACTGTGAGGTATGACTTAGCGGCGCTATAAGTTCCACCAGCGATGAAACTCGCAACACTTGAGACATTGATGATGACACCTTCGCCCTTTTGAAGCATGGATGGGATCGCGTGATGTGTAAGGCGCATAGGAGTTTCAACCAGGACTTTCAAAAGTTCTCGCTCGCTGAGAATCGGCGACTTCAAGAAACTCTTGTTGATGCCAAAACCAGCATTATTGATCAGTACATCTACTCCTTGTGACACTCTAGATTCGACTCGTTCAATATCTGCTTCGACTGTCAGATCTGCTCGAAGAGTCTCAATGCGCAGTTTTGGGTGCATCCGGCCGAGATCTAGCGCATGTTCTTCCAGACGTGCCTCATCCCGAGCAATGAGGATGAGATCAAAACCTTCCTGCGCAAGAAGCCGCGAGAAGGATTCACCAATCCCTGCGGTTGCGCCAGTGATTAAGGCAGTGCGCCGAGTCTCAGCTTCGGATGTCACAGTCCTACCGTAGTCGCCACGAGAATGAAAGCTTCATATGATTACAAGGTTATTGATGAAGCGTCTTCTTCTCTTATTTTCCAGCTAGAACCGTGCTCTTCAAGGAGGGCTAGGAAAGGTTTGGGATCAAACCACTCCGGTCCGTTGACACCAAGCGGTTTCCATTCGCCACGATGAATCAATTCCATTGCGATCACTGGATTAACTGCAGTCTGCCAGACGACCGCTTGATCGCCATATTCATTCATCGACCATTCATTATCAACGACGTTATAGAGGTAAGCCGCCTTGGGTTTGCCGCTCTTATCTAACCCACGAATCAAGGTACCTGCACATGTCTTACCGCGCATGCGCTCGCCCAAAGTCGCGGGATCGGGGAGCGAAGCAGTAAGTAGGTCTCTCGGTGATACCGAAATTCCTTGGACATCGACATTCTCTTTTCGATCAAGTCCAAGCATGTTGATCGTCTTCAAGATCTGGATGAATTCAGTTCCAAGTCCGTATTTGAAGTTGACCTTCTTGGCATCGATTTTCTGAGGGATGAGGATGACTTCCTCGTGCTCCACATTTACGCATTCGACTGGACCAATTCCTTCCGGAAAGTCGAATACTTCAAGTTCACTAAAGGGTTCGGTTGTAAACCAACCTCGACCGTCCTCCCAGACGATCGGCGGATTGAGACATTCTTCAATAGTGGTCCAGATTGAGAATGACGGCGCAAAGTCGTAGCCCTCTATACGGATATTTGAGCCATCTAAGACTGTTATCGAATCAATCCTCGAGAAGAGTTCATCATTTGCATAGCGAGCAAATACATCGCTCATCCCAGGCTCGACGCCCATACCGATGAGTGCAAAGATCTTTCGCTCGTGCCAGTTCCAATCTCTCGCGAATTGTTCATCTCCGAGTTTGACGCCAGTCTCGCGATAGGGATAAAGCGGATGTGGGCGTGAGAGCGACATCGCCATATCCATGTAGTTCGTATTCTCAATTTCGCACGCAAGGAATATCGGCATCACGAATCGAGGATCGACAGCATTGATTACAACATCGGGATCGACTCGTCGGATCAGGTCTCGAATGTCCTCGAGTTCAGCGGCATTTACTTCAGCTGCAGAAAATCGAGGGTCTCTTACTCTTTGAACTGCTTCTTGAGCGCGCGAGAGAGTGCGGTCTGCCACCACCATTGAGGTGATGAATGACCGCCGTGAAGCGATATTCGCTATCGATCTTCCTACGCCGCCCGCACCTATAACCAGGGCTTTCATGGAAAACAACTCCAAACGATTGGAAATGGAGCCTATCTTGAGCTTTCTTTGTTGAGCAAATCCTGAAGATTGTATGCGGGATTACAATGTGACATTCACTTTGTAATCAATGTCCCTGTAGCTCAGTGGAT
>SYAN01000008.1 GCA_005787575.1 Actinomycetota bacterium
GGCAAGACCACCTTCTTCAATGTGCTCACCGGTCTTTACAAGCCCTCTGCTGGAACCATCAGCTACGAAGGTAGAGATATAACTGACCTTCCTCCACATAAGATCGCATCGATTGGTATTGCTCGTACCTTCCAGAACATCAGACTCTTTGGTTTGATGACTGCGCAAGAGAACCTTCTTGTTGCGATGCACTCTAAGTTGAAGTCAGGTATCACCTCCACGATCCTTCGCACGCCAAAACAGCGTCGTGAAGAGAGTGCAGCTGAAGATAAAGCTCAGTACCTGCTCGACTATGTAGGCGTAGGAAAGTGGACCTATGAGTTCGCGCGAAATCTCTCTTACGGAGATCAGCGACGCCTCGAGGTAGCACGCGCTCTCGCCCTTGATCCGAAAGTACTTCTTCTTGATGAGCCAACTGCCGGTATGAATCCACAGGAATCGAGCGTCTTCATTGATTTCGTGAAGCGCCTTGTTTCAGAGAAGGACATCTCTGTGATGTTGATTGAACATGACATGAAAGTCGTTATGAGCGTCTCTGAGCGAATCACTGTCTTGGATCAAGGCGAGAAGATCGCTGAAGGCTCTCCCGATCAGATTAAGAGCAATGCACGAGTCATCGAGGCCTACCTCGGTAAGGCTAAGGAGGCTAGGGCATGAGCACGATGCTAGAAGTCAAGAACATCGAAGTTGCTTACGGAAAGATCGTTGCAGTCAAAGATGTCTCGCTCACCGTCAATCAAGGTGAGATCGTCACACTCGTTGGCTCTAACGGAGCAGGTAAGTCCACAACTCTTCGCACCATTTCGGGACTCTTGAAGCCACGCAAAGGTGAGATTACCTTCAAGGGCGAGCGCATCGATGGAAAGCCAGGTCACTCCATCGTCAGCGCTGGAATCTGCCAATCCCCCGAAGGCCGTCGAATCTTTCCTCGTATGTCGGTCCGCGAGAACTTGGAGCTTGGCGCATTCCTTCGCAATGACAAAGCTGGAGTCGCCGCCGATATGGAGCGAGTTCTCGATCTCTTCCCACGGCTACGTGAGCGAATCGAACAGCGCGCAGGAACGATGTCCGGTGGCGAGCAACAGATGCTTGCAGTGAGTCGAGCGCTAATGGGTTCGCCTTCACTTCTTCTTCTCGATGAGCCATCGATGGGTCTTGCACCAGTCTTGGTCGAGATGATCTTCGATACCATCGTCAAGATTCGCCAACAAGGAACCACAATCCTTCTCATTGAGCAGAACGCCATGGCTGCACTTGAAGTCGCTGATCGCGCCTATGTGATGGAGTCAGGTGAAGTGAAGATGAGTGGTAAAGCTTCAGACTTGAAGAAGGATGAAGCAATCACCAAGGCATATCTCGGCGGTCATTAATCTCGATTGAGTGACGATTAGTTAATTTAAATCGTCCTGCCGGTAGCTCCTAGTGGAGACTATTTGATTGCGTTCTCTCCAGTGAGCGCGAGACCAATCACGAGTGCATGAATCTCATGAGTTCCTTCATAGGTAAGTACGGTTTCAAGGTTGCTCATATGACGAAAGACTGGATACTCCGTCGTGATACCCGCCCCGCCCAAGATAGACCGCGCTGTGCGAGCAACTTCTAGTGCGCTCTGCACATTGTGGTACTTACCCATACTGATCTGCTCGGGATCGATTTTTCCAGCATCTTTGAGATCAGCTAAATGATAAGCAAGAAGTAAGGAAGCAGTGACCTTCGAGGCCATCTCGGCATACTTGCCTTGAGTCAGTTGATAGGCAGAGATCGGACGATCAAACTGGATTCGAGTCTTTCCATAGTCGAGTGAAGTCTCAAGACAATCGCGGGCTGCTCCCACTACTCCGAAGATGATGCCGAAGCGAGCCTCTGCAAGGCACATCAACGGTGCACGAAGACTTGTCGCTTTCGGCAGGCGATACTCATCCGGAACTCGCATATTCTCGAACACAAGTTCCGATGTGACCGAAGCGCGAAGTGAGAGTTTGTGTTTGATCAGGTTCGCCGCAAATCCGCTTGTATCGGTGGGAACTGCGAATCCACGGATTCCTTCTTCTGTGTTGGCCCAGACAATCGCGACATCAGCGATATTTCCATTGGTGATCCACATCTTGGAACCATTGATCACCCAGTCGTTGCCATCTCGCTTTGCGAAAGTCCTCATCCCTGATGGATTGGATCCGAAATCTGCTTCAGTGAGACCGAAACATCCGATCAACTCACCTTTGGCCATCCCAGGCAACCATCGTTCCTTTTGGGCATCGCTTCCGTACTCATGGATCGCAAACATCGAAAGCGAACCTTGAACTGAGACGAGCGATCGAAGACCAGAGTCGACCGCCTCTAATTCCAGGCAGGCAAGACCATACGAGAGCGCATCGGATCCAGCACACCCATAACCATCCAAGTGCATCCCAAGAATTCCAAGCGAACCAACTTCTCGTGCTATCTCTCTCGCAGGAATCTCTCCATTTTCAAACCACTGCCCGATATTCGGTCGAAGTTCTCGATCCGAGAAATCTCGAAGCATCTTCTTGAGCGCGCGTTGTTCATCATTAAGGCGCGAATCAAGGGCCAGAACCTCTGTGAGATTTCGAGCTGATTTATCTTTGCTCATCTGGTCATCTTAGACGATATTCAATTCCGGCCTCAGTGCATTGGGTCGAGTGAATCTCTCTGCAGAGAGCGCCGTGATATCTATAAATGGCTCCTTGCCGAGATATAAGTCACGCAATATCTCGCCGATTGCAGGTCCCTGTAAGAACCCATGGCCACTAAATCCTGTGGCATAGAAGAATCTGCTCACAGATTTGTATTCGCCGAGGATCGCATTGTGATCCGGAGTAACTTCATAGAGCCCGCTCCACCCACTCTGAATCCCAAGATCAAGAAGGCGTGGTGCTCGTTTCTCGGCAAGTTGACCTAGCTTCTCCGCGAACTGCGGATCTCGCTTCAATTCAAATCCAGGTGGATTGCTCGAATCCGAAAAACCCATCAATAGTCCTTTGCCCTCACGATGCCAATAGAGCGAGGTCGAATAGTCAATGGTCATCGGGAATTCCTTTGGCAGGTCTGCGAAACTTTCACCGAGAGGTTCTGTGATCGCAAGTTCTCGGCGATAGGGCGTCACCGGCAAGTCAAGCCCCACCATCTGCGCAATCTGCGGTGACCACGCTCCCGCACAGTTGATGACGCTATTGGTTTCAATTCTCCCGGCGCTCGTCGAAACTGCCTTTATCTCGCCACCGCTATCTTCGATTCCAGTGACACGAACACCCGTCTTCACAACTGCACCGAATTTGCGCGCTCCGCCGGCATAACCGAGAACAACTGCCTCAGGAGTGCAGTGACCGTCATTGGGTGTGAAGGAACATCCAAGGACTCCTTCTTCACTCAATAGTGGTGAGATCTTGGATGCCTCACGAGCGCTGAGCATTCGAGACTCAACACCGAGGGCCATCTGCAGTTCTGTCGATGCTTCGAATCGTTTGAGATCTTCGGCTTTAGTGAGAGCGAAGAGATAACCAGGACGGTGTAGGTCAATTTCATATCCTGGCCGCTCGATGAATCTTGAGAAGAGATCGAGTGAACGCGCGCCTAACGCGATATTCAATTCATCAGAGAAATTCGCTCGAACTCCACCCGCTGCCTTTGAGGTGGAACCACTTGCTAACTCATTCGCCTCCAAGAGCGCAACCCCAACGCCAGCTTCGGCTAGATGGAAAGCGGTCGAAGCACCCATCACTCCTCCGCCGACGACTACAACGTCGACACGTGCTGGCAATTCCATATCAGAGCGTGAAATCAGGGTTGTGATCGATCTCAATCACATCCATCTGCGCCTTCTGCAACTTATTCGACCAATCCCAGTTCATCGACTGCCATCTTGTGAATTGATCAAGGACCCAGATTCCACTCTGCCTCGATCCATTTCCGCTCTTGCCGTTTCCACCAAAGGGAAGGTGTGCCTCTGCACCTGAAGTCGAGTTATTGACTGAGACCATTCCAGCGGAGATTCCTTCTCTGAAACGCCAGACGCTCTCGGGGTTTGTGGTGTAGATCGCGGATGAAAGTCCATAACCATGTCCATTGGATAGTTCAATTGCTTGATCGAGATCCTGGAACGCGCCAACTGTCACGAGAGGACCAAAAGTCTCGGTGTAGTAAAGCTCGTCATCGCTCTTAAGGCCAGAGACTATTGTCGGATGTGCATAGATACCGTGCGCGGGATCTCCGACAAATCCTGCACGTGGATTAGCTGCAGTTATCCGGCCGATTCCGGAAGAACCTGACACCTTGTGATGATTCTTGATCATCGCTAAGTGCTTGAGGTGATTTTCCAGGTATTTCTCGCTGATCATCGGGCCATAGAGCACATCCTGGAATGGGTCGCCAACCTTCGCTTCTTCAACGATCTTCGAATAGCGAGCCAGAAACTCATCGTGAATCGATTGATGAAGCCAGAGCGTGCCAAGTGAAGTACAACGCTGGCCTGCAGTGCCAAATCCGGCAAAGAGCGCACCTTCTAGTGCAAGATCAAGATTCGCATCCGGCATAACTACCATCGGATTCTTACCACCAAGTTCAAGACAGGCGCTCTGAACATATTCACCAGTCTTCGCACCGATCCGACGTCCCACTTCCGTCGAGCCAGTGAACCCGACTTTATTGATCAATCCCGCTTTCAATCCCGCTTCAAGAGCCGTGAAAGTCTCGGCTCCATCTGCAACTACAGTGATCAGCAGATCTTCTGGAATTCCTCCGGCATGAAAGAGTGAGGTCAGCGCTTTGGCTACAACGGGAGTGAACTCCGATGGTTTCCAGACGACAGAGTTTCCAGCAAGAAGTGCCGGGACGATGTACCAAGATGGAACAGCGGCCGGGAAATTTCCGGCAGTTATCACAAAGACACTTCCGACTGGATTTCTGAAAGTGAAGAGATTCTTCTTCGGCATCTCACTCGGAACAGTCTGACCGTAAAGCCTTCGACCCTCGCCAAGGAAGAAATCGCAGGTGTCAATTACTTCTTGCACCTCACCGAGTGCTTCGCGGTAGACCTTACCCATCTCGCGAGTGACTAATTTCGATAGAGCCTCTTTGTTCTTTTCCACCAGTCGTCCCACATTGGCGATCACTCGTCCGCGAGCAGGGGCTGGAACTTTCGCCCAACGTTCTTGTGCAACCTTCGCGCGACGCAACGCCTCGACAATCTCTGAACTGGTCGCCGCTGCTGCCTCGCCGACTTTGTCGGTGAGATTGGATGGACTATAGGAAGTGAATGTCATCTCATTATCTAACACCAAAGGGAGATTAAATTCCATGAGTTATTGTTGAGCCGTGACAGAAACGGTTGCTGATGCGATTCTTCGAATTCTTACAACCCATGGAGTCCGATACGCATTTGGAATTCCGGGAGTCCATAACCTCGCCTTCTGGAAATCACAAATCGCTGGCGCTCCTCAAATCATCAATGTGCGTCACGAACAGAGTGCCGTCTATGCAGCTGACGGAGTTGCTCGAGCTACCGGAGGAATTGGCATCGCTCTCACTACGACAGGACCGGGAGCAGCAAATACCCTCGGTGCATTCGGCGAAGCATCCATTTCGCGCTCGCCACTTCTAGTTATCTCCTCTGAGGCTCCGATTGCAAATCGGAGCAAAGGTTTCTATCGCGGATATCTCCATGAGATGACTGATCAAGCATCACTCTTTGCTCCCCTTGCGAAAGTTTCTGAGTCAGGAGCTTCCTTAGCCAAGAGCGCATCGACAGCAAGAGAGGCAATCGATTTCTTGAAAGAGATGTTAGGTGAGCTAACGAAGGCGCCACCTGGCGCCTCTTATCTCGGTATTCCCTCCGATATCCTCTCGGCTCCATTCGAAGGAAATCTTGATAGGGAAATTCTGCCTTCAACGGAAAGCTTAGATCTCAGTGGACTAGTCGAACTCATCAATGATTCGAAGCGAATCATCTTCTGGGCCGGTGGTGGCGCAACGCAGGTTGATTCGGAAATTGCAGAACTCTCAGAACTCCTCAAGGCACCCATCATCACCACCTTTGCTGGGCGAGGGATTGGCTCATCAAGTCGTTACTCACTTGAGATTCCAGTCCATGAGAACGAAGCAGGTGAACTGCTCGCAAGCGCAGATCTATTGATCATCATGGGAAGCCAGTTTGATGGGATGAATACAAAGAATTGGTCCCTCAAACTTCCTCCCAGGGTCGCAGTCATTGATGCAGACCCTCAACTTATTGAACGAAATGCTCCAGTTAATCTAGCGATCAAAGCTGAACTAAAGCCATCGCTATTCGAATCGCTTTCCTCCCTCATGCTTTTAGAGAAAATCCACGAGAAGCAGGAGTGGAGTGGCGTTGCCTCGATAAATAAGAAAGCCCGAGTGAGAATTTCTACCACCGTAGAAGGAAAATCTGGGATGGCACTTGTTGAGGCCATCGATAAAGGTTGGCCTGTTGAAGGTCGCATTGTTTTGGATATGTGTATCGCAGGGTATTGGTCTGGTGGATACCTTCGAGGCAAGCGAGTGAGAAGAATCGCCTATCCGGTTGGCTGGGGGACTCTAGGGTTTGCCCTCCCCACAAGCGTCGGAACAGCGATTGATGGCACGCCGACTCTCGTTATCGCGGGAGATGGTGGAATCGCCTTCGCAATCGCTGAACTTGCGACTTTAGTTCAACAATCACTTCCAGTAACAATCTTGCTTCACGATGATGGTGGTTACGGGATGTTGCGCTACGACCAGAAGGTCATGAAAGCACCAGAACGTGGAGTGGACTTGGTCAATCCTGATTGGGGCTTGCTCGCGCAAAGCTATGGGATCGCCTTCAAAGAGACAAACTTGATTTCTCTTGCAGATGACCTTAGTGAGGCGAGGAAACTTCAGGGCCCCAAACTCCTGCTCCTTCGCGAAGCGCTTACACCCCCTCGAACTACCTCCCCGCGTTGGAGAGAGAGCGAATCAAATTAACGAGTAAGCCCTGCTTCTCCAAGAAAGAAGAAAATTGTAAGAGCGACTGCTGCCCAGAGGAATCCACTCCACCACGACTGACTCAGTTTCATCTTGTATGGCGCCCAGTCCATGGCTGCAAGTTTCTTATCCTGACGAATCTTGTTGCGATAGTTGATAACCATGAATCCAGCAACAAAGATTGCCCAGACGAACATGAATCCGCTTGTCATTAGGCGAGCCTACCGAAAAGGAGCTGAACTGACTCAAAATCCTTTAGAGTTGCTTATAGAAGTAAGTGGTTGCTACCAAAGTGCCATCTGGATTGGTGGCGTAACCAGGAATAGATCCCACTCGAATCCAGCCCCAAGATTCATAGACCGACTCCACTAGAAAAGCAGTCGCAGAATCCAAATAGAGAAGAGTTACTCCCCTCCCCTTTGCTTCTTCAGATGCCTTACTCTCTAACGCTATGCCGATCCCTTTTCTCTGGTGCACCGAGTGGACCATCAGCTTCCTAAATTCTGCACGGTGGCGTCCATTTGCCCTCGCCTCTCGGGTGATGATGACGCATCCAGCAACTTCGCCATCGACTCGCGCGAGAAGAAGGAAACTCTCACCTGTCAGTTTTGAACTTTCGTTCTGCCAAAAATCGCGCAACTCATCGTCGCTACTGGAGTGAAGGAAGCCAATCGAGTATCCCCCATCAATCGAGTCCCGAAGGAGCGATGTGAGACTGCGTATATCCTCATCACTCAAGGCTCCAGGCACATCGATAGTTTCGATTCCGATGCCATCGCCTTCTTCCACCTCTGAATTCTATGGCCGGAGAGTGATATCGGACAAAGTTCGAGATAGAGCAATGACTTGGCCACTTCACCTGACATAGGATTTTCTGTGTGGCCACCTTTCTCTCCGGTTCAGAGATAGAGGCGCTCTGCACTCTCGAAGAAGTCATGGCGTCTCAGCGAGAAGTATTTGCAAGGCATCATCGCGGCGAAACCGTGCTTGGTCCACGTGCAGTGCTCACTCAAGGTGAGAACGCCCAGTTTTCTTATATTGCAAGAGCAAGTAGTGATGGACCCACAATCGTGAAGTTCGGCACTGTAGTCCCATCAAATTCCTCTCGTGGTCTGCCTGCCGTCCAAACGACTGTGGCAGCCCTGGATTCAAAGACGGGTTCGCCGAATTTTTTCTTTGATGGTGAGGCTGTGACGAGACTTCGAACAGTTGCAACCAGCATGGCAGTTGCGAAGGCTTTAACGCCTCAAGCCAAGCGGATTGCCGTAGTTGGGATTGGACATCAGGGCCTTGCCCATGCAAAGGCTGCATCAGAGATCTTTCGCCCGATAGAACTGATTGGTGTATTACAGCAAACAAAAGGAACAATCAGTACCCAATCGCTTTTTACCTCAATATCGACTGACTTATCCGCACTCCACGAATTTGATCTTGCTTTCATCTGCACCAACTCCCTTAAGCCAGTCCTTAACACTCCACTCGCTGACCAATCCCTGGTCATCTCAATCGGATCATTCGCACCGAACCGTTCTGAAGTTGCTGTTGACTTACTCTTGGATGCAGAGAATCTCTTCGTAGATGATCCCTCAATTTCGAAGGAACAATGCGGTTCGGTCCGTGAAGCCATTGCCTTTTCTGGAGAGAAAATGAGTGAGCCGCAAGGAATAGGTGCCCTTTTTCAAGAGAAGTCCCTTACGATCTCTGGAAGAAGTTATTTCTTCAGTGTCGGGCTCGGAATTCAAGATGCGGCACTCGTTGAACTCCTTCTCGAGAAGATGCAGAGGTCCTGATTGTGGCATTCACCGTGAAGTCACTGCGTATCGAGTCGGTCGCTGCACTTCTCAAGCAGCACTGGGGTTATGAAGGTAATATCTCGAAACTCAATGGAGAGCGTGATCTCAACTTCAGAGTCGATGGCGATAACACTTACATCTTCAAGGTCTATCAGGACTCAGCCGAGAAGAAGGCACTTCTTAATCTAGAGAATCGAGTCCTTCAGCATCTTCAAGCCAAGAAGAGTTCAGAGAGCCCAATCGTTCCAGAGACAATCCCAACTATGAAGAACGAGACTCTGGTTTCAGCCGATGGACTGCTTCTTCGATTTCTTACTTGGATTGATGGCTCCATGTGGGGCGAAAGTGATTCTCGCACGAGTAGAGATCGGCACGAACTTGGCCAGATGATTGCAAGGATTGATAAATCACTCCAAGATTTTCCGATTAACCCTGAAGAGATAGCGCTTACATCCCGCCCCTTCATTTGGAACATGACTCAAGCCCCCTCAATTCTCGGATGGAGCGAGAAGATCCAAGATTCCAAAGTCCGACACCTAGTAGAGAACTTGATCTCTAAAGAAGCGGCTCAATCCTTGAAAGATTTAGCGAAATATCCACGACAACTTATCCATAACGATGCCAACGAGTGGAATATCGTCTGTGGAACTAAATCTCTTGGACTCATTGACTTTGGTGACCTTATCCATGCTCCGCGCATCGTGGGGGTTGCTGTTGCTTCGGCCTATCTAGCGATGCGCTCTGAGAGCTCTGCACTTGAGATCTGCGATCTCATCCGTGGCTATCACTCGGTTTACCCACTGACTAGCGATGAGCTCGCACTTCTCTACGACTTGATGCGAGTGAGAATCGCAACAAGTATCGCGAATGCAGCGCTGCAGAGTTCTCTCGATCCAACAAATGAATATCTCAATATCAGTCAGTCGCTAGCTCCGAAGGCTTTGATGCGCTTACCTGATAACGAGCGAAACCTGTGGTTCTACCGATTCCGAAATGCGATAGGGCTTGAGGGAAATCCGCGCTCGAGGCAGATTCGCTCGTACCTTCTCAATCGAGCCAATCCTCGAGATGTGCTCTCATTCCCACTTCAATCAGCAAAGAAAGTCTGGATTGACTGGTCAGTCGATGCGCCAAAACTTCCTCGAACAACGAGTGAAGTGGCAGAGGTTCTTCAAAGCAATGGTGCTGATGTAGGAATCGGAAGGTACTGCGAGAACAGAGCGGTCTACGCATCTGATTCTTTCGATGCCACTGCTCCAAGCGCCAGAACTTTCCATCTCGGCGTGGATCTCTGGCAGAGGGTTGGCGCGCCGGTGCATGCTCCTCTGGCGGGAGTCATCGAAATCTTCAACGACAACTCGACCTATCTTGATTATGGACCTGTCGTCATTATTCGACATGAGACAGATCAAGGAGATTCATTCTTCACGCTCTACGGGCATCTCGCCAAGAAATCTCTAGAACTTTGGCAGGTTGGAAAGCGAGTAGAACCGGGTGAATTGATTGGATGGATGGGAGATGAAAGTGAGAATGTCGGTTGGCCACCACACCTTCATTTTCAACTCATCACGGATCTCTGTGGCATGGGTATCGACATTTACGGTGTGGCACCGCGAGATGAGGTCTCAATCTGGCGCAGCATCTCCCCTAACCCAAACTTGATCCTTCGTATCGCAGAAGGAACTGATGCGCATAGCCGAATAACTGGGGAATCAATCGAAAGAGATCGTGGGTCGACAATCTCAAGGAATCTCTCCCTTAACTTCTCACGACCACTCCATATTGTTCGTGGCGAAGGCGCCTATCTTTACGATGAAAATGACCGAGCATTTCTGGACATGGTCAACAATGTCGCCCATGTCGGTCATTGTCATCCCCGAGTTGTTGATGCAGGAGTGCGACAAATGCGCGCTCTCAACACCAACACTCGTTTCCTGCACCAAGGGATAACTGAGTACGCCCGCTCATTGATCTCAACACTTCCAGATCCTTTAAGTGTCATCTTCTTCGTCAATAGCGGGAGTGAGGCGAATGATTTGGCGATTCGCCTTGCTAAGGCACATACCAAGCGAAATTCAGCAATCGCACTTCGCCATGGTTATCACGGCCATACCGAGAGTGTGATCGAGATAAGCCCCTATAAGTTCCTTGGAAAAGGAGGACTTGGTAAACCTTCGCACATTGGAGTCGCAGAACTGCCAGATACTTTCCGTGGCCTCTATCGTGGCGAAGGGGCAAGCGCTCGTTACCTCAAACAACTCAGTGAAGTGATTGACACTATGGATGGCGAGGTCGGTGCCTTCTTCGCTGAATCAATTGTTAGTACTGCTGGCCAAATAGTTCTTCCCGATGGGTACCTCGCATCAGCTTTTGATGCTATTCGAAAGTCGGGTGGCGTTTGCGTCAGCGATGAAGTCCAGATTGGGCTCGGTCGAGTAGGTGATCACTTCTGGGGTTTTGGTCTACATGGTGTGATCCCTGACATCGTCACTATGGGAAAGCCGCTTGGAAATGGACATCCGCTTGCGGCCGTCGCTACGACTCCTGAGATAGCCACCTCATTCAATAACGGTATGGAGTACTTCAATACTTTCGGCGGAAATCCGGTAAGCGCTGCAATCGGACAAGCAGTCTTTGATGTCGTAGAAGATGAAGGTCTACAACGAAGTGCCAATCGGGTCGGTAGATACTTGCAGGATGGGGTGCGACGACTTGCACAAGATCACGCGATCATCGGTGATGTTCGAGGCCACGGACTCTTTATTGGTGTGGAGATGATTCATGACCTTGATAATCCCGCTACAAAGGAAGTCGCAGACCTTATGGAGTTCGCACTGACACGGGGAGTCATGCTCTCTTGTGATGGCCCTGCCAATAACGTCTTGAAAATTAAACCGCCCATGGTCATAACCGAGAAGGACGTTGACCTCTTCCTTAATGTCTTCGAGCAGTGGTTGGTGAAGCGATGAGAAACCCAGCACTTCAAGGAATCAAGATCGCTGACTTCTCCAGGGTACTTGCCGGTCCTTATGCCACGATGCTGCTTGCTGATCTTGGCGCGCAAGTGACAAAAGTAGAACGACCAGGAACAGGCGATGAGACGCGAAATTGGGGCCCTCCTTTTGATGAGAAGGGACGTGCGACTTATTTTCAATCTGTTAATCGCAACAAATCGAGTATCTCCCTCGATCTCACGAGTGAAGAAGATCTTGAATCGGCACGCAATCTGATCCTGGAGAGCGATATCGTGGTCGAGAACTTCGGTCCAGGCGTTATGAAGCGCTTTGGTCTTGACTTCGAAAAACTTTCAAGTGAGAAACCATCGCTGATCTATTGCTCAATCACAGGATTTGGCGAAAGTGAAGCAGCAAAGTCCCTTCCTGGTTATGACATGTTGATCCAGGCAATGAGTGGGTTGATGAGCATCACTGGAGAGCCATCTGAAGGTGGAACAAAGGTTGGTGTCGCACTGATTGATGTGATCGCCGGACTTCACGCGACGACGGGAATCTTGGCAGCGCTTCATGAAAGAAAAGTGTCCCGCCAGGGTCAAGAAGTTCGAATCAATCTCTTCAGTTCTGCGCTTTCAGCGATGGTAAATCAGAGTGGAGCATTCGCCGCTTCAGGAGTCGTTCCTATGGCTATGGGAAATGATCATCCATCAATCGTGCCGTATGGCGTCTTTCATAGTGCAGATCGTGATTTCATCATTGCCGTTGGAAATGATCACCAGTTCGAAGCGCTACGAGAGGCAATCGGACTTGTAACGGACGAACGCTTCACGACCAATCTCCTGCGAGTGAAGAATCGTGAACCACTCATCGCCAAGCTCAATGAGATCTTTGCGTCGAAGCCGGCAAAATATTGGATTGATCTTCTTGCAGCGGTGAAGATCCCCGTAGGACCAATAAATAGGATTGATGAAGCTTTCGCACTTGCCCAGGTACTTGGCTTGGATCCAATCGTTGAAATCGCTGATTCAAAGTCTGTCGCGAATCCGATCGATCTTTCAGAGTCACCACGCTCTTATCGACTTCCACCACCAGCGCTGCAATAGGTTTGGTGAAGGCAACTAATCAGGATTTTTCGGACTTGAACTTTTTGCTACGTCCTTGTCGAGAGAGAATCGCCCAGGTCACTGCGATAACGATTCCAACGGAACATGCAAGCGTTGATGGCGGAACGCTCTCACCGAGAATCAGAACTGACCAACCAAGTGTCATGAAAACCTGTAATTGCTGAACTTGTGAGCCACGCGCTGTACCTGCATCTTTGAGACCTCGATACCAGGGAATGAATCCCAGATACATCGAAGAGATACCGAGCACCAGCATTCCAATCATGGCGTGATTTGTGATTGAGCCTCGATCCTCCACTTGAAACCAAAGCCAGATCGTCACAGGCACTGTTATGGGTAATGCCATGATGACAACCCAAGAGATCACTTTCCATCCAGGATAGATGCGAGTCAACTCTGCACCTTGCACATAACAAAATGATGAAGCAAGCACTGCGCCAACGGTAAGCAAATCTGCAATTAAATCTGAACTATCGAATGAGCTTCGAGATCCCGTGAAATACACAAGGATTCCAGTGCCGATTAGTGAGGCTATCCAAAACTGGTTTGACACATTCTCATGTCCTCGTAGCACAGCAAAGATTGCCGTAGTCAAGGGCATGATCGAAGCGATGACAGCCACGGGTGCGGTCTCGGTTCGAAGCAGCGCTAGTGCAATCAATATTGGCCAACCGAATACGGCTCCCAACATCGTGTAGATAAACTCCTTGGTGTGGCCGGGTGGAGTGATTCGCTCCCGCACAATTTTCAGCAAGATCATCGCAAGGACCGCGGCGATAACGGCCCTACCTGTTGCGGTGAACAGCGGGGTGAACCCTTCCAGGGCCCACCGTGTCATCGGTAGTGATAGCGAGAAGAGAACGACAGCGAAGAAAGCGAAGGCAATGCCTTGCACTTGAGTCTTATTCATTGATAACCCCAAGGCCACGCACTTTCAAAGCGTACGCCATGGGACAGATCTCGCTTTGTAACTCATCTCCTAAGCAAATCAATTGACTTTACTTCTATGGGCAATAACATTGCGCGGATGCGGGCAGTGGTAATCGGCTCTGGTGTTATTGGAACATCCATCGCGCTTCAACTCACCCGACGTGGCCATACCGTCACTGTGATCGATCGAAATCAAGGCCCAGGGCTTGGTTCGACTAGCGCCTCAAGTGCGGTTGTTCGCTTCAACTATTCCACTTTTGATGCGGTGATGCTCTCTTGGGAGTCTTACTTTCATTGGATTGATTGGAAAGACCTTATTGATGGCACAAATAATTACAGCAAGAACCCCAGCCCTGATTCACGAGCACACTATGCGGTGATGGAAGATCGTGGTTATGTGATGCTCGATGTTCCGGTATTGCCTCACGATCGCACCATGAAACTCTTCGACCAAGCAGGAATCCCGTATGAGATCTGGGATTCGAAGACTCTCGCTGAGCGAGTACCAGGAATAGATGTTGGGAAGTATTGGCCGAATAAGCCGGTGAAGTCAGATGAATTCTGGCAAGAGGCAACCGACGTTCTTGGTGGCATCTTCAGTAAGCACGGTGGCTATGTAACTGATCCACTGCTTGCAAGTGAGAACTTGGCATTCGCAGCTAAACGTGAGGGATGCGAATTCCTTTATCGCACCGCAGTTATCAGTATCAAGAAGAACAGTGATGGCCGAGTGACAGGAGTTGAAGTTCAGGATTTTGATCCTGAAAAGAAAGCACTTCTTGCCTCAACTCCACGATTCATTGAAGCAGATGTGATTGTGAACGTCGCTGGTCCATGGTCCACTTTGATAAATCGAATGGCAGGGGCCGGGAGTGACTTCACGGTGGAGTTGAAGCCCATGCGCCAAGAAGTTCATCAGATCTCAACTCCGAAAGATCTTCTGCCTGGCCCCATCATCGGAGACCTTGATCTTGGGACATATCTACGCTCTGCTCCCGGTGGCATCACACTTGTTGGTGGAACAGAACCGGAATGCGATCCGATGTACTGGGTGGAGCCAGAGAAAGTTGATGAGGTAAATATGACTCGTACCGTAGAAGTTTTCGAGTCACAGACTTACCGCTTTGCACGGCGCTTTCCCGCAGCACAAATTCCTTCATCCCCCACTGGTGTTGTTGGCGTCTACGACGTTTCATCTGACTGGACTCCTATCTACGACAAGACAGATGTCCCTGGCTTCTATCTGGCAATCGGAACAAGTGGTAATCAGTTCAAGAATGCGCCAGGAGTCGGCTTCATCATGGCTGAATTAATTGAACAAGTGGAAGATGGCGCTGATCACGACAAGAACCCGGTGATCTATGACTGCATTAAGACTAAGCATTCAATCAATCTCGGAACGTTTTCTCGCAAGAGAGAGCGTAATGCTCAGTCAAGCGGAACTGTGATGGGTTGATCAGAGAAAAGTGCCTATAGAGATACCCACTCGCTTCCCCGAATATCTAGTCGCATCGATCTTGATCATTCTTGCTCCAGGTCCAAGTGTTCTCTTTGCCATTGCGCGAGCTATCTCGTGGGGTCGTGCCACAGCGATTGCTACTGTCGCCGGTAACGCTCTTGGGATGTTCGTGCTCTCAGTACTCGTCGCCTTTGGACTAGGTCCAATCCTTGAGCGAAGTGAAGCTGCATTCATTGCAGTCCAGATTCTTGGTGGGCTCTATCTGATTTATCTTGGTCTAGGTGCGATACGACATTCTCGAATACAAGCCTCTGAGATGATCAATCAAGGTGAAGTGAAACCAACAACGCTACGTTCTATTCGTGATGGTTTCTGGGTAGGAGCGCTCAACCCAAAAGGTCTGGTCTTCTTTGCTGCGATACTCCCGCAATTCCTAGATCGTGACAGTTCGAACCTGACTTCACAACTACTGCTGATGGGTGCGACCTTCGGTCTATTGGCTTTCGTTGGGGATGGAACGTGGGGAATCCTCGCCGGCACAGTGCGAAACTGGATGGCTAACACACCAGCCCGCCTCGTTGCTATGCGACGGGCGGGCGGTGTCGTGATGATTCTCCTAGGAGCCTTCAC
>SYAN01000037.1 GCA_005787575.1 Actinomycetota bacterium
CTCAAGGGCGTCGAGTTCATCGCCATCAACACCGATTCACAAGATCTTTTCATGAGTGATGCTGATGTGAAACTTGATATTGGAAGAAAACTTACGAAAGGTCTTGGCGCCGGTGCATCACCCGAGATCGGCAAACAGGCAGCTATGGACAGCGTAACTGAGATCGAAGAAGTTCTTCGCGGTGCAGATATGGTCTTCATAACTGCGGGTGAAGGCGGCGGAACTGGCACTGGCGCTGCGCCCATCGTTGCGAAAGTCGCAAAAGATCTCGGCGCGCTAACAGTCGGTGTTGTGACTCGTCCATTTGCTTTCGAGGGAAAGCGTCGAAGTGCACAGGCGGAAGAAGGAATTGAGAATCTTCGAAGTGAAGTAGACACACTCATAGTTATTCCAAATGATCGTTTGCTCTCGATATCAGACCGTTCAATAAGTCTCGTCGAAGCATTCCGAAGCGCTGATCAGGTTCTACTCTCTGGCGTTCAAGGGATCACTGATCTCATCACAACGCCAGGCTTGATTAACTTAGATTTTGCTGATGTACGAAGCGTGATGAGTGGCGCTGGATCTGCATTGATGGGGATTGGCTCAGCTCGGGGTGAATCGAGAGCTTCTAAGGCAGCAGAGCTCGCCGTCTCTTCTCCGCTGCTTGAGGCTTCGATTGACGGTGCTCATGGCGTCTTGCTCTCTATCGCAGGTGGTTCTGATCTTGGGCTCTTTGAAGTGCATGAAGCCGCTGAGATGGTCGCGAAATATGCTCATCCAGATGCGAACATAATTTTTGGTACCCAGATAGATGACACATTGGGTGATGAAGTGCGAGTTACTGTCATAGCTGCTGGTTTTGAAGGTGGCGAGCCTAAGCGAGTAGCCGTACCAGTTATCGACAGTGCTGCGCTCTCTGGCAAAGTCAATCCAATCCCAGATAACGATCCCATTGCAGTTGCAATGGAAGCGACCAATGGAGATTCATCCAATGGTCAGCGTCGTCGAGTGCGTTTCGAAGAGCTATTGGCCGATGACGATATCGACGTCCCTGACTTCATGAAGTGAGGTCAGTTCACTCCCTGGGAGCCAAGTGATGGCGAGAGTTTGGATGACGAATCGTTCGGGTCTTCATTCTCACTCCGGAGGCGAGATTCTCGGTGGTAGTGAGGGCCCATATCGTTCGCTCAATCTTGGCTCCAAAGTTGGAGATAAGAAGAGCACCGTCGAATCGAATCGTGTAGAGCTCGCCCAAGTCCTTGGTCTGAAAAAGATCAGATTCATGGATCAGGTGCATAGTGCGCTCTCTGAGTTAGTGACTGATGCAAATGCGCCAGAGAGTTCAGTTGATGCAATCATTCTTAAACGGAGCGAGATGAGCCATTCAATGGCAGTTGCAGTTCAAGTCGCTGACTGTGTTCCGGTTGTGGTGGAAAGTGAAGATGCGGTCATGGCAATACATATCGGGCGAGAAGGATTGCTCAAAGGAATAACGGAGAATTCAATCGAGCAGTTTCTTGACGTCACAGGAGGATCACAAAGTAGAGCCCTTGTCGGACCATCCATCTGTGGTCGTTGTTACCCATTATCAGGCGATCTCTACAGGAAAGTTGTGGAAAGTTATCCAGCGACGAAGTTTGATGAGCAAGAGAATAAGGTCGACGTCGCATCCGGGGTTATTTCAGTCCTGGAGCGAAAAGGTCTCACTTGGCAGTGGTTCGGCGGCGAACGGGAATGCGTAAGTTGTGATGAGAACTATTTCTCGTATCGCCGAGAAGTCACGACGGGAAGACAAGCGATGGTTATCGCTTTGCCAAACTGAGCAGAGGGAGGGGTGAAATTGACGAAAGCTCGTAAAGTTGAGTTGAGTGAAAACCTGTTGCAAGTGCGCGCTGAAATACCCGATCACTTGAGTCTGATTGTTGTGACAAAGACTTTCCCTGCCTCAGATGTTGAACTTCTCTACCAACTCGGAGAACGCGACTTCGCGGAGAATCGAGTCCAGGAGTTAATTGCTAAACGGCGAGAATTAGAGGGCAAGATCGGCTCAGATGTCAGATGGCATTTTCAAGGTCAGATTCAAAGCAACAAAATTCAAATAATCAATCAGCACGCTGATGTGATTCACTCCCTTGATGCAGATCGACATCTAGAGAAGATCGATGACTCTCGACAAATATTGATTCAAGTCAACCTGGACCAAGAAAGTGAAGGCGCTGATGGTGCGCGCGCTGGAATCGTGCCCGAGCAGAGCAGTGCCTTTGCCGAAAGAGTCTTCGCAAAGTTTGGGGAGAATTTCAAAGGCGTGATGGGAGTTTCCCCTCACCATCCTGGAGTCACAATTGAGCAGAAGCGACAGGGCTTTATCAAGCTTCGTCAGGTGAGTGAAGAGATACATTCCTTCGCCCCAAAGGCGAGGTGGATCTCTGCGGGAATGAGTGATGACTACAGGATTGCCATCGCAGAAGGCGCGACACATATCCGTCTAGGCAGCTCAATCCTCGGCGTCCGAGCACCTAAGAACTAAAATCGCGCCATGGCAAAATCACTTCGTCGTATGACTGATTATCTGGGACTGACCGAGCCGGACGAGAGCGTTGAAAGTGCGCCCGTGGTTCGTGATGTAGCAAGGCCCGCGCTCAAGAGTGTCGCCACTCCAGTCACAACGACAGCCTCCTCGGTGCGCGTTCAGCCGCAAAGCAATCCACTTCCAGGCATGACAGTGGCTGCCGGATTAGATCGAATAGTCACCCTAAGGCCACGCTTTTACAACGAAGCTAGAACTGTTGGTGAACATTTCAGACAGGGTTACCCAGTAATCATCAACTTGAGCGAGATGGATGATGCAGAGCGGAAGCGAATCATCGATTTCGCCTCGGGCCTAGTTTTTGGATTGAGTGGGTCAATCGAACGAGTTGATTCGAAAGTCTTTTTGCTTTCTCCGCCGAATGTAACTGTCAATGCGGAGGATAAGTCTGCTGCGGCCGCTGCCTCAGCAGAATTTTTTAATCAGAGTTAGGCAAGTACGATGAGCATCAGCTCTTTACTCATTCAGGTGCTCAACATTTTCACCTGGATACTCTTGCTACGTCTGATCCTTGATTATGTGCGAATGTTCAAACCAGGATGGCGGCCACGAGGCGTCCTTCTGCCACTTGCTGAGATCATCTATACCCTCACCGATAAGCCGCTAGGTTTTGTGCGCAGATTTGTTCCGCCACTTCAACTTGGCCCTGTGGCTTTGGATCTCTCGTTCATCGTGCTCTTCTTGGGAATCCGTTGGTTGTTGATTCCCGTCGTGGCACTCTTGCCGTTTTAGAGCATGAATTAAGTTTGGAAGAATTCAAACCAAGCTAGATCAAGCTTTTTCGATCGCAAAACTAAGGCCGAGATCATTTTCGCCAAGGGGTAACCTCACATCGCGCTCTATGGTGAGCGCAAGAACCTCGTCAGAAATATGTGCAGCGAAAGACTCAATTGCGCTAGAGACATCATCGCCCGCGTTCCACCGAAGGTTTATCCGATCCGAGACCTCTAGACCGGCGGACTTTCGTTCATCCTGAATCATTCGGATTGCTTCACGAACATTTCCCTGTGCGATGAGGGCAGGCGTCAAAGTGACATCAAGTGCGAGACTCTCACCAGCGTGCGAGGCATAGCTCCACCCCTCGCGAGGCGTTTCGGTTATTACTAGGTCATCAATGGTCAACTCCGCCTTGCCACCCTCAAAAGAAAGTTCAGTCACTGCATTTGCTCGAACTTTATCGACGAGAGATCTGGCATCGGCTGCTGTTATGGCTTTCGCAATTGACTGAACTGCGCCACCGTAGCGCGAACCAAGAGACCGAAAATTGGCTTTGACTGATACATCGACAAGATTCCCTTGTGATGAGAGGTCTGAAAGCGACTCGACATTTAACTCATCTGCGATCTGCTCCTTGAGCTCTTGAGGAAGCGATTGCCAACCTTGTGAAGAGATAAGTGCCCTCGAAAGTGGTTGTCGGATTCGCACCGAAGATTCGGCTCGTGCAGCACGGCCCAGTTCTACCAAGCGTCGCGTTTGGGCGACCTGAGCAGAGAGAGTGTGATCGATGAGTGAAGCAATAGCGACTGGGAAATCGGCTAAATGAACTGACTCTGGGAGATTGACTCGAGTGGGAATCGAAAAAGATTGCCATACATGCTCTGTGATGAAAGGGACCATGGGAGCCATCAGCATTGTGACTGTTTCGAGCGCATAGTGCAGCGTTGCTAACGCCTGGGCGTCTCCGTCCCAGAAACGCCTGCGAGAGCGACGTACATACCAATTGGAGAGTTGGTCGATGAATTCGGCAATCACTCTGCCGGCTTCTTGAGAGTCAAACTCAGAAAGCGCTTTATCCACGGATGAGATGACGATCTGTAGCTCACTTATGATCCAACGATCGAGTAGGTGTTCACTTTCGGGGGCAGTGATGGATGCGGTGGGAATAAATCCGCTCGCACGGGCATAGAGAGATTGGAAGGAGACCGTGTTCCAGTAGGTGAGCAGAGTTTTTCGCACCACTTCTGAAATTGATTCGTGGCCGACACGTCGCGCGCTCCACGGCGAACCGGCGGCGAGCATGAACCAGCGAACCGCATCGGCACCGTGCTGTTCCATGAGTGAGATCGGCTCTAAGACATTGCCCAAATGTTTACTCATCTTTCGCCCATCCTTATCGAGGATGTGCCCTAAGCAGAGGACGCTCTTATAGGAGGACTTGTCGAAGACGAGAGTGCCAATCGCCATCAATGTGTAGAACCAGCCTCGAGTCTGATCGATCGCTTCACAGATGAAATCAGCAGGGTATGAAGCTTCGAATATTTCTTTAGAACCTTCTTTATGGGGATAGCCCCATTGCGCAAAAGGCATAGCACCGGAGTCATACCAACAATCAATGACTTCAGTGACGCGGCGCATCGGTAAGTTGCACTTCTTGCAATTGAAGGTCACATCATCAACGAATGGGCGATGTGGGTCTAGTGAATGAAGGTCCGAACCAGTCTCCTCGCTCAGTTCGGCCAGTGATCCAAGACAGATGTCATGAGACTTATCTCCGCTCTCACAACGCCAAATCGGTATCGGAGTTCCCCAATAACGATTTCGGGAGAGCGCCCAATCGATATTGTTCTCGAGCCAATCACCGTATCTGCCACTTTGAATCGTCTCTGGGTGCCAATCGGTCATCGAATTCTCTCGAATCAATGAATCTTTGATTGCAGTGGTTCTTATGTACCAAGAGGGCTGCGCGTAGTAGATCAACGGTGTATGGCATCTCCAGCAGTGCGGATATGAATGTTCATAGGGAAGATGCTTGAAGAGGAGAGAGCGAGACTTGAGATCTTTGACCAGCGCTTTATCAGCCTCTTTGAAGAATGTACCTCCGACAAGTTCTAGCTCAGGAAGGAAAGTGCCATCTGGTCGAACTGGGTTTACCACTGGCAATCCATATCGACGGCAGACTTGAAGATCGTCGGCACCGAAGGCAGGCGATTGATGCACGAGGCCAGTTCCATCCTCGACAGTCACATAATCAGCTAGCACGATGTAGTGAGCATCGGGGATATCAACGAGATCGAAAGGTCGTTGATAAGTGACCCGTTCTAAATCTCGTCCACGATACTTTTCAAGAACTTTGACAGGTTCCACGCCCTTTGAGACGGTCTCGAGAAGCGGTTCGGCAACGACGAGTTTCTCCTCGCCGATCTCAGCAAGGAGATATTCAACCTCTGGATTAACTGCGATTGCGGTGTTCGAGACCAAGGTCCAAGGTGTGGTGGTCCAGACAAGAAAGGCTGCACCCTGTTCTTTCAACTTTCCAGAGGTGGCAGGAAAGCGAACGTAGACCGACGGGTCGGTTACCGTTTCATATCCTTGGGCTAATTCGTGATCGGAGAGTCCGGTCCCGCACCTTGGGCAATACGGCGCCACCCGATGGTCTTCGACAAGAAGTCCCTTCTTCCAGATCTCCTTGAGTGACCACCAGATGCTTTCAATGTAAGAGGGCGACATCGTCCAATAGGCATTGTCGAAATCGACCCAAAAGCCCATACGCCTTGTCATCTCCGTGAAAGCATCGACATGGCGTTGCACAGACTCTCTGCACTTAGCGTTGAACTCTGCGATGCCATATCTTTCAATATCGCCCTTGCCAGAGAAGCCCAATTCCTTCTCCACTGCGATCTCCACCGGAAGCCCGTGACAATCCCAACCTGCGTTACGCCGAACGTAACGACCTTTCATAGTGTGAAAGCGTGGAAAAACATCTTTGAATACTCGCGCCTCAATGTGATGAGTTCCCGGCATTCCATTTGCAGTTGGCGGCCCTTCATAGAATGTCCAGGGCAGTCCAGTTGAGCGCGCTTCAAGACTCTTATGGAAAATCTCGGAGCGCTCCCAAAAGGCAAGCACATCCCTCTCGATGGCAGGGAGGTCGATTTGCGGGGAGAGCTGCGGATATTGACGCTCGCTCATTTGCCAGAGCCTACCAATTCTCGTTATTGAGGGTTCTCTACTACCCTTCGCCCGTGCCGAAGAAGAAGCCAATGAAGAAGGTTGCTGCGAAAAAGAACGCATCTTCGAAGAAGAAGGCTCCGTCCAAGAAGAGCGCAATTAAGGGCAACATCAAGGGCAACATTAAGAGCAAGAGCGCCCCAGCAAAGAAAGTAGCGGCAAAGAAGTCAGCTGCGAAGGCACCGGCAAAGAAGAGCGCTGCAAAGCCAGTCATAGCAAAGAAGGCGCCTCATAAACCCTCGCCTTCCTCAAAACCAGTGATTGTTCGCGGTAAAGCGAAGACTGCGCTAACTTCCACAACCGCCAAAGGTGCTACAACAATTTCCGTCTACAAGCCGGAAATTGAATCGGGTAATGAAGTTGTGGTGGAAGAGAAGAAACTCCTACTACTGCCACCAAGTCGGAGCGCTAAGCCCGTGGTCAAGGGAGCTCCAGCGAAGAAAGCCACCCAACTAAAGCCAATCAAGAGCGCGCCAACACCGATCTCAACTAGTGAAGTCGACGAGCAGTGGAGTGCCACAGAACTCAAGGCGATGAGGGCAGAGCTTGCAAAAGACCTAGAGCGTCTGCGCAAGGAACTTGCTGAGATTGAATCTGAGATGGATGACTTGATTGAACGCGACGGCGTTGGCGCTGGAGATGATCAGGCAGATGCCGGGTCAAAGACTTTCGAGCGCGAACATGAAATGTCCTTGGTTTACAACGCGCGCGATATGGTCCTTCAAACTGAGCGTGCACTCGATCGTTTAGATAACAAGAGTTACGGGCGATGTGAGGATTGCCAGAACGCGATTGGAAAAGCTCGGCTTCAGGTGTTTCCTCGCGCAACCCTTTGTATGCGCTGTAAGGCCAAGGAAGAGCGGCGCTGACGCTGGCCCCCGCCGAAGAACCAAGGCTTAAGCAAGTGTCTACAACATCCGAACGACAGCTTCGCTGCCTCAAGGCAATCGCCTCAATCGCACTATTGCTTCTCGCACTCGATCAATCAAGTAAATTTTGGGCGGTCACTTATCTCGAATCTCGAGGCACCATTAACGTCCTTGGATCCCTTCTGAGACTTAATCACACAACGAACTCTGGAGCCGCCTTCAATATCGGGTCCAACTTCACAATCTTTCTCACCGTCTTCGCAATCATTGTCTCGGCGGGATTAATCATCTTCGCGAGGAAGATCGTTGATATGAGGTGGGCAGTTGGGTTTGGTGGACTTCTCGGAGGAGTGCTCGGCAATTTGAGTGATCGGATCTTTCGCGAACCACGGTTTCTTCATGGTCATGTTGTTGATTTCATCCAGATCCCCAATTGGCCCATTTTCAACGTGGCAGATATGGCCATCACCTGTTCTGGTGCGTTGATCGCATATTTGCTCTTCAGGGAGATTAAGCCATTTGCTTCCTTCGCGGATTCAAATGAAGATCGTGAAGATGACGAGGGAGCAAGAGCATGAGTTCCATCGGATCCTCGCAAGAGATATCGATGCGAGAAAACTCAGCTGGTATGAGATTTGATAGCGCGCTAGCCCAGGAACTCGGAATATCTCGAAATGCAGTCGAGAGCATCTTTGATAATGGTGACTGCATCTGGGCAGTGGATGGCGCACCTGTAAAGAAGTCTGACCGAGTCAAGGTCGGCGACAAGGTCACGGTGCTGATTCGAGAAAAGGAAACTCAATCGATCGATTCCGCGCCGCTTCCCATAGTCTTCGAAGATTCTGAGATTGTGGTGGTGGCGAAGGCGATTGGCTATGCAGCTCATCCAAGTCCTGGATGGAGCGGTCCCACTGTCATTGATGCGTTGAAACAGAGTGGAGTGCAGATTGCTCACGTGGGCCCGCAGGAGCGAGAAGGGATAGTTCACAGGCTCGATGTAGGCACTTCTGGGCTTATGGTTATCGCAAAATCAGAACGCGCGTACTCATCACTCAAAGATCAGTTTCGATCTCGTGAAGTCAAGAAGATTTATCACGCTCTCGCGCAAGGTCATCTCGATCCTGCGATTGGAACGATTGATGCACCAATAGATCGCCATCCCAAGGAGGAGCATCGATTTGCAGTCGTTGCATCAGGCAAGCCAAGCATCACCCACTATGAGGCCCTCGAATTCTTCCCTGCCGTCACCTTGGCGAAGATCGAACTTGAAACTGGAAGAACTCACCAAATCAGGGTTCACTTCAATGCGATCAAACATCCACTGGTAGGAGACCTGGTCTACGGCGCAGACCCTCGCCTCGCCGAGCGGCTTGCGATGAAGCGTCCGTGGTTACACGCCATGGAGCTCGAATTTCGCCATCCAGCGACCGGTGAGCGAGTTCACTTCAGCGCGCCCTATCCGCCTGATCTAGAGGAAAGTCTCGCGTCACTTCGCCGCTCCATCGGCGGTTGAGGATAGTCTCCCGAATCCGCGGGCCAGCAATATTCTCCCTAGGCACCGCTACGGAAAAAGAAGATTCCTCTGAAGGGCAGTAGAGCGCAGATGAAAAACGGCGAGAACTTCGTACATCTTCATGTGCATACGGAGTATTCAATGCTCGATGGTGCAGCCCGCGTTGAACATTTAGCCGATGAGTGCGCGCGTCTTGGCATGCCAGCTATTGCTATGACAGATCATGGAAATGTCTTTGGTGCCTTCCATTTCTACAAGACCATGAAAGCAAAGGGAATCAAACCGATCATCGGCATCGAGGCTTATGTGGCGCCGGGTTCCAGATTCGAAAAGAAGCGAGTCAAATGGGCCGAGGGCGGTGAAGATGATGTCTCAGGTGGTGGCGCCTATACCCACATGACACTTCTGGCCTACAACCAAGTTGGGCTCTCAAATCTCTTTCGTCTGGCATCACTCTCATCTCTCGAAGGTTTTTATTACAAGCCGCGAGTGGACCGCGAACTTCTCGCACGACACAGTGAAGGCTTGATCGCAACTACCGGATGCGCTGGTGGCGAGATTCAAACTCGAATTCGAATGGGGGCATATAACGAGGCAAGAAATGCAGCTGCTGAACTACTCGATATTTTCGGCCCCAACAATTTTTTCGTGGAGCTGATGGACCACGGTATCGAGATCGAGCGACGTTCACGTGTTGATTTATTGCGATTAAGTAAGGAGTTGGGCATTGGCTTGCTTGCAACCAACGACTCACATTATGTATATAAGAAAGATTTCGACGCTCATGCAGCGCTCCTCTGCGTTCAGTCAAACTCGACCATCGCAGATCCGAAACGATTCAAGTTCGAAAATGATGAGTTCTACCTGAAATCACCGCAAGAGATGCGCTCCCTCTTCGCTGAGTTGCCCGAAGCGTGCGACAACACACTTCTTATAGCCGAACGTTGCGAGACGGTGCTTCGCGAAGGCGAGAACCTCTTGCCGAAGTTTCCCGTGCCTCAAGGCGAGAGTGAAGAAAGTTGGCTTCGATCCTTAGCAAACCGTGGACTTGCAGAGCGGATGCCGGAGGGGATTCCGAATCACTATCAAGGCCGTCTCGATTACGAACTCGACATCATGTGCAAAATGGGTTTTCCCGGTTACTTTCTTGTCGTCGCTGACCTAATCGCTCATGCGAAGAGCCGTGGAATCTGGGTGGGACCCGGTCGCGGTTCTGCTGCGGGATCTCTAGTTTCGTACGCCCTCGGAATAACGGCGCTTGATCCAATCAAGTTCGGACTTCTCTTCGAACGCTTTCTTAATCCAGAACGTATTTCCATGCCAGATATCGACCTCGATTTCGATGAGCGCCACCGAAGCGAGATGATCCGCTACGCCACCGAGAAATACGGTGAGGATCGAGTCGCGCAGATCATCACTTACGCCAATATAAAGTCAAAGCAGGCGATCAAAGATGCAACCAGAGTTCTAGGTCTTCCCTACGCGATAGGGGAGAAATTGACTAAAGCCTTACCGCCATCGGTGATGGGTCGAGATATCTCCTTGGCTGGTGTTTTTGATCCAAACGAAGATCGTTACAGCGAGGCATCTGAATTTCGCCAACTCTATGAGACAGAACCAGATGCCAAACGGGTAATCGATACTGCTCGTGGTCTCGAGGGTCTCAAACGTCAGTGGGGAGTCCATGCGGCAGGGGTAATTCTCAGTAGGGATCCGCTGATGGATGTGATCCCGATCCATCGGCGCGATGCGGATGGAGCAATCATCACGCAATTCGACATGGGCGCTTGTGAGTCAACTGGCCTTTTGAAAATGGATTTCCTAGGACTTCGAAATCTCTCAGTTATCGATGATTGCTTGGTCAATATCAAGAGAAACCGTCAGATGGATGTCGTACTCAATACGGTGGACCTTGAAGATAAAAAAACATTTGAGCTTCTCGCGCGAGGCGAGACTTTAGGCGTGTTTCAACTAGATGGTGCACCGATGCGCGCTTTGCTCAAATCAATGGCCCCAGACTCCTTTGATGACATCTCTGCTGTGATTGCGCTCTATCGTCCTGGCCCCATGGGAGTGAACGCTCATAACGATTATGCAGATCGCAAGAACGGCCGGAAGAAAGTCGAACCGATACATCCTGAATTGGCCGAGCCTTTAGCGGAGATTCTCAATGACACTTACGGATTGATCGTCTATCAAGAGCAAGTGATGGCGATTGCGCAGAAGGTGGCTGGATTCTCACTTGGTCGCGCCGATCTCTTGCGAAAGGCCATGGGTAAGAAAAACAAGGACATCCTTGATAAGGAGTATGTCCACTTCGAATCTGGGATGCGGGCGAATGGATTCACAACTGCTGCAATCGAAGAACTCTGGCGCACCTTGATTCCATTCTCCGACTATGCCTTCAACCGAGCACATAGCGCTGGTTACGGGGTGCTTTCCTACTGGACCGCTTATCTCAAGGCGAATTACCCAACCGAGTACATGGCTGCCCTTTTGACCAGCGTTCGAGATGACAAAGACAAAAGCGCTCTCTACCTCAACGAATGTCGAAGAATGGGAATCAAGGTATTGCCTCCAGACGTCAACCAATCTGATGCAGATTATTCGCCAAAAGGTGAAGACATTCGCTTTGGTCTGACGGCGATAAGAAATATTGGTGAGAATGTCGTCGCTTCGATAAGGCGCAATCGAGAAGAGAAAGGTAAGTACTCGAGCTTCGAAGACTTTCTCAAGAAGGTCGATGTGCATGTCTGCAACAAGAAGACAATCGAATCTCTCATCAAGAGCGGTGCTCTTGATTCACTCGGTGCTACGAGGAAGGGTTTGATGGCTGTCCATCTAGAAGCACTTGATTCCATCATGGAGTCAAAGCGAGCGGAGGCGCTCGGGCAATACGATCTTTTTGGCGAAGGCTCGGCTTCATCGACTGCTAGTAACTCCTTGGCTATACCTGAAGGAGAGTGGGAGAAAGCCATTTTGCTTTCATATGAGCGAGAGATGCTCGGCCTCTATGTCTCTGACCATCCACTCCTTGGCATCGAGGGCCGACTCCGTGCATTGACTGATACGACGATTAGCGGACTTAGTGATGACGCAATAACACACGATCAAGTCGTGACTATCGGAGGTCTCATCACTTCAGTCCAACGCAAGGTATCTCGTCAAGGCAATGCCTGGGCAATCGTCACGATCGAAGATCTTGCTGGAGCTGCCGATGTACTATTTTTTGCAAACACCTATACACAACATGCTGAGAGTCTTGCCGAGGACCGTATCGTTATAGCGCGAGTGAGAGTTGATAAACGCGAAGAGAACATTCGACTGATGGCACTTGATCTCTCATTCCCCGATATAAACCAGAAGGCAAGTGGTCCGGTGGTGATTCGCCTTGAAGCCAATCGCTGTACGCCACCGCTTGTTGACCGCATGAAAGAGATTCTCAAAGCGCATCCCGGTTCTCGAGAAGTGCATCTCCAACTCCTTGGCGCGACGAACACGATGCTCAAGATTGACGATGGACTCAAGGTTAGCGCAACACCAAGCCTCAGCGCTGACCTCAAGGCATTATTAGGCCCCGACTCAATCCATTTCTAAATTACAATCAGGCGGTGATTCGTCGCCTTGACCTTCGCCCGTTATTCCAATCGGGGTCTTTGTCACGTGGGCAAGTTCGCGACTTAATACCTCGAGCGAGCCTTTCGATTGATTCTGTCGCAGAAGCTGTCTCCGCAATCATCACTAACGTCCGTGACAGTGATGAGGAGTCAATTCTCGGGCTAGTAGAACGATTTGATGGCGTACGCCCGCAGTCCATGCGAGTGCCTCGCGAAGTAATCGATGATGCCGAAAAGAATTTAGATAGGCAGGTCCGGGCGGCCTTGGAAGAATCAATTCGCAGAATAAGAAAAGTTCATGAAAGTCAGCGGCGCGACGAAAATCGAATCGAAGTCGTATCCGGTGGAGTTGTGACTCAAAGATGGGTTCCGGTTGATCGAGTCGCGCTTTATGTTCCTGGCGGAAAAGCTGTCTATCCGAGTTCTGTGATGATGAATGTGATTCCCGCACAGATCGCGGGCGTGAAGAGCATCGCAATCCTCTCGCCAGCGCAACGTGAGCAGAATGGGTGGCCACATTCAACAATCCTTGCTGCAGCAAAGATCCTCGGAGTCGATGAGATCTACGCCCTCGGAGGTGCAGTTGCGATCGCGGCTTCGGCCTACGGCGTGAAAGATTCTTCAGGTCGGGTGGCGATGAAGCCAGCAGATATGGTCACCGGTCCTGGAAATATCTATGTTGCGGCGGCGAAGCGAGCACTTCGTGGCGTGATTGGCATTGATTCTGAAGCTGGCCCAACAGAGATCGCCATCATCGCAGATGAGAGCGCTGATCCTGTTGCGGTAGCGACTGATCTCATCAGTCAGGCTGAACATGATGTTATCGCTGCTGCGGTGCTCATAACCGACTCGCTTGCACTTGCTGAGGAAGTTGAAATGGAGTTGAAGCAACGTGTTCCTCGAACCAAACACTCTAAGCGAATCCAAGAGGCGCTTAGCGGAATCCAATCTTGCATAGCGATCGTAAATTCCATTGCTGAGGCGGTTGAGGTCGCCAATCATTACGCTGCCGAGCATCTTGAGATACAAACGAGTGATGACGAGAGATGGGCAAAGGAAATTAGAAATGCGGGAGCGATTTTTCTTGGTCGGTTCTCCCCAGTTTCACTCGGTGACTACTCAGCAGGCTCTAACCACGTACTTCCCACAGGGGGATGTGCATGTCACAGCAGCGGGCTTTCAGTCCAGAGTTTCCTCAAGGGACTGAGTTTTGTTGAGTACGGAGAAGCTGCGTTGAGAGAGATTTCCGAGACCGTGATTACCCTGGCTCGCGCTGAAGATCTCCCTGCTCATGGTGAAGCGATAGCCGCTCGATTTGAGATCGATAACGGGAATAAGCATGAGTGAGAAGAGTTCGAACTGGCCCGAATGGTTGCCCCTTCGCCAGGAATTACGCAGTCGAACGCCATATGGCGCGCCACAAGTGAGCGCTGATTCTCGGCTCAATACCAACGAAAATCCTTATCCGCTTCCAGATGAGGTCTCGAGCTCTATCGCCCGCGAAATCTCTCTACATCTATCAGAACTAAATCGTTATCCAGATCGCGATGCAGTCAAGTTACGTGCAGCAATCGCCAACTATGTAAATGCTTTTGTGAGACCAGGTGGCGATCTGAAATCTGGAAATATCTGGCCCGCTAATGGAAGCAACGAGGTACTTCAGACCATTCTCTTAGCTTTCGAAGGATCTGTCGCTGGATTTTCTCCTTCGTACTCTATGCATCCTCTACTTGCTATGGGCACTGGCAAGAGATTCGAAATGATCCCTCTGGATTCGAATTTCTCTCTTGATCTGGATGCGGCGATTTCACAGATTGATTTGCTGAGGCCTTCAATCTTCTTCCTTACGACGCCAAATAACCCAACCGGTCGATCCATCCCACAAAATGAGATACGACTGATCGTGGATGCTGTTTCAAAACATGGCGGATTAACCATTGTCGATGAGGCTTATGGTGAATTTTCGGAGGACCCAAGCGCACTAGAGCTTCTTGATACAACCCCGTCGCTCATCGTTGTCCGCACGATGAGTAAGGCATTCGCCTTCGCTGGTGGGCGAATTGGTTATGCGATTGCCAGAGAAGAAGTCATCTCGGCGCTCCAACTTGTTCGCCTTCCGTATCACCTCAGTTCCATCACTCAGCTCGCGGGAGTAGCGGCCTTATCTCATGCCCAGGAACTTCTGAAAGAAGTAGGTCAAATCAAGATCGAGCGCGAATGGCTCTCTTCTCAGCTACGTTCGCTTGGTTTCACTGTGGTGAAGAGTGATGCCAATTTCATCCTCTTTGGGGGGTTCAAGGAAGTTACTGCCATTTCGGGTTGGAGCAGTGACCAACTTTGGCGAGAACTACTTGATCGAGGTGTGTTGATTCGAGATGTAGGAATCAAGGGATTCCTACGAGTCACTGTGGGCCTACCAGATGAGAATCGGCGCTTCATCACCGTTCTGCGCCAGGTCATCTCGAAGTAGTAATCTTCATTTCTTCGATTGGGGAAGAGGCGATGCGAAAATCACGCGTTGAGCGAAAGACTAAAGAATCATCGGTGCTTGTCGAACTTTCACTCGATGGTTCCGGTGACGTTGATGTTCAAAGTGGAGTGCCATTCTTTGACCACATGCTCGCACAACTTGGCAAACATGCAGGTTTCGATCTCAGAGTAAAGACGGAAGGCGATGTTGAAGTCGACTCGCACCATACCGTCGAAGACACCTCGCTAGCTTTCGGTCATGCGCTTCGCGAAGCATTGGGCGATAAGACGGGAATCAGGCGATTCGGTGATGCAATGGTCCCGCTTGATGAAGTTTTGGTGCAGGTGGCAGTCGATCTCTCCGGAAGACCGTATCTTGTTCATCGACAACCCGAAATTGTCGAGCTCATCGGAACATTTGACACCACTTTGGGCCGTCATATCTGGGAATCAATCGTCGCTGAAGCTCGGATTGCGCTACATATCCGCGTTCTCGAGGGAAGAAATGCTCATCACGTCTTTGAAGCTCAATTTAAGGCAGTCGCTAGGGCGCTACGAGAAGCGGTATCCCTGGATGGACGAGTAGTGGGAGTACCTTCGACCAAAGGCTCTCTTTGATAGCAATCCTTGATTATGGATCGGGAAATCTCCGATCTGCAGAACAAGCTTTGTTGCGGACTGGAGAGCGGGTAGAGGTCACTGCTGATTTTGATAAGTGCCTTGAAGCCTCGGGTCTCGTAGTTCCTGGCGTAGGCGCATTCGGAAAATGCATGGATGGATTACTTCGAGTCCGTGGTGATGAACTGATTCGAAAGCGTTTGGAGCTGCAACGGCCCACTCTTGCTATCTGTGTTGGACTACAGATTCTTTTCGCCCAAAGCATCGAGAGCCCAGAGAGTGCTGGAGTTGGAATCTTTCCGGAAGTAGTCGAGAGATTACCCGCGAAAGTTGTGCCTCACATGGGTTGGAATAAAGTCGAGAGCAACCGCAACTCTGAAGTTTTCGCTGGTATTGAAGATGAGCGCTTCTACTTCGTTCACTCCTATGCAGTTATTTCGCCCGAGGTAAGTGAGGATCTTTTGCCCTCATGGAGTGACTATGGGGCAAAATTCGTTTCTGCACTGGAATATCGATCTCTTGTAGCAACACAATTTCACCCCGAGAAGAGTGGTTCCGCAGGATTGAAATTGCTTTCAAACTGGACCAAGAAGATTGGCGCCTGAGGGAAGAAGAGATGGAACAAATCCTTACTGTGATTCCTGCGATTGATATCAAAGATGGTCGCGCGGTCAGACTCAGACAGGGAAGACGCGACCAAGTGACTGATTATGGCGACCCAGTTGAGCGAGCTTACGAATTTGAGCGAGCGGGGGCGACCTGGTTGCACGTCGTTGATCTGGACGCCGCCTTTGGAGTTGGCAGCAACTGGAAAATCGTTGAATCTATAGTCAGAGAGATTGACATGAAAATTGAGGTCTCTGGTGGGATCCGAGATGACGCCTCACTTGATCGTGCTTTCACAAGCGGAAGTCATCGAGTGACGATCGGAACTGCGGCAATAGAGAATCCAAGTTGGATCGCAAAGGTTCTCAATAGGGATGCTGGAAAGGTTATCGTCGCACTAGATATTCGAGATGGAAGGATTGCAACGCGAGGCTGGACTGAAGAAACCATTCCATATAGCGAAGCCATTCGGCGTTTGGATGGTGAGGGATGCCTTCGCTATATGGTCACTGACATCAGTAAAGATGGAACGCTTACCGGACCAAACTTGGAGTTGCTCGAAGCGGTGAGTGCGGTGACCTCATCGTCAGTCATGGCATCTGGCGGAGTCGCAACATTGGAAGATATCGCTTCGATCAGAGAATTAGTTCCACAAGGAATTGAAAGCGTTGTCGTTGGCAAAGCGCTCTACGAAGGAGCCTTCACTATCTCCGAAGCGATTGAAGTAGCCGAGCGAAGCTGAATCGATGCAAACTTCTACTACGCCTTATTTGAACTCACCCTCCCTTGCAGTTCGAGTCATTGCCTGCCTTGATGTGAAAGCAGGGCGGGTAGTAAAGGGCACTAATTTCAAGGATTTGAAGGATGCTGGTGATCCGGTTGAACTTGCATCACGGTATTTCCATGATGGCGCAGATGAGATCACTTTCCTTGATATCGCAGCGAGTAATGAGGAACGAAAGACCATACTCGACTTAGTACGGCGCACCGCCGAGAACATCTTCATTCCGCTCACTGTAGGAGGCGGAGTCTCTTCCCTTGAAGATGTAGACCGCCTGCTTCGCGCTGGAGCTGACAAGATTTCAGTGAACACAGCAGCACTCAAGAGACCCAAATTGATTGATGAGATCGCACGAGATTTTGGATCGCAAGTTCTTGTCATCTCAATTGATGCTAAACGAGAGCGAAGTTTTGCCAGTGGTTATGAAGTGACCACACATGGGGGGACCCGCTCTGCTGAGAAAGATGCTTTGATTTGGATCAAAGAAGCGGTCGATAGGGGTGCTGGAGAGATATTGCTCAACTCAATGGATCGAGATGGAACCAAAGCGGGTTTCGATCTTGAAATGATCAAGGCCGTCCGCGAAGTAGCTTCGGTACCTTTGATAGCGAGTGGTGGCGCAGGAGATGTCCAGGATTTTGGCGAAGCGATTAGTTCTGGCGCTGATGCAGTATTAGCAGCAAGCGTATTTCACTACGGATCAATCTCGATAAGGCAAGTAAAAAATCATCTCGCGAATCTAGGTTTTATAGTGAGGGAGAGTTATGAGTAGTAGTAGCGAAAAAACTTTGGCCGAAATCTTCAATAGTTTCGACTCCGAGGAAGCATTGCTTCCAGTCATTGTCCAAGACCATCTTTCGAACGAGGTTCTCATGCTCGCGTACCTGAATCGACGTGCTTTGGAGATGAGCGTTGCGACGGGTAGGGCTACCTACTGGAGTCGAAGCAGAAACGAAATCTGGGTAAAGGGCGAGAGTTCGGGCAATATTCAACGAGTCGTTGAGATCGCTTATGACTGTGATGGTGACTCCTTTCTCTACCGCGTTGAACAGACTGGTGTGGCCTGTCACACGGGAGAACGGAGTTGTTTCTTCAGAATCATCCACTCAGGCGGGCTGCACTAGCCAGTTATCGGGTGAAACGAGTTCAGGTCTAACTCGCCAGCCACTTTTCCACTATCTATACTCACGCCATGCCAAAGACACCTCGCGAAAATCCTCGTGCCGAACGCCGTAGCCAAGCAAAGAAGAGCGAAGGCGACAAAGTAACTAGATGGATCGTGATCGCGATGGTCGGTCTCGTTGTCGTAACCTTAGGCTCGTTATCGCTCTTCTTGAAAGATGGTGAACCTGATGATGAGCTCACCGTCTTGAATGACTTCAAAGCGTCAGCGCCGATAGAGACTGTCATCTCAGATGCCGATGACAAAGCAGTCGTCTTCAACCAAGGCGCTCCAGTGAAGCTTTCAATCTGGGAAGACTTCCAATGCCCAGTTTGTGGGCAGTTCGAAGTCGCTATCGGAAGTTACGTAGAAGATCTCGTCACAAGCGGTGAAGCAGAAGTTGCTTACCATTTCGCCTCTTTCCTCGGCGATCAATCTCGACGGGCTGCGAATGCAGCCTTCTGCGCGGCGGATGAGGATCGTCTCCTTGATTTCCATAAAGCACTTTTCATCACCCAACCCCAAGAAGGTTCAGCATTCTGGAACCCAGATATGTTGGTGAAGATCGGTCAGAAGATTGGCATCAACTCAGAGGAATTCGCTTCATGTGTCCAAGGAGATCAGAAGATTGACCTGGTCAATGCAGTCGATGCCTCGATGCCCAAATACGGTGTAGAGGGAACGCCAACAGTCTTTATCAATGGCAAAGAGTGGAAGCGCACCTCGGCTGCCTTTGATGTAAACGAGTTCCGGGCTGCTGTTGAAGCAGCGAAGAACGGCTGACCAAACGCCTTGCACTTGTTACTACACGCAATTCCTGCGCCTTCTTCTTCTCTTCTTGAAGTAGGTCCGGTAACGCTTCGCTTTTATGCGCTCTGCATCATCGTCGGTGTAGTTGCTGCAATCATGATCGGTGGCCGGCGCGTGCGAAATATCGGCGGCCCTAAGACCCTTGTCAGTGATGTTGCGATTGTGGCAGTGCCTATGGGAGTCATTGGTGGCCGCATCTATCACGTGATCACATCTCCTGATAAGTATTTCGGAATCAACGGCGACCCGATTTCTGCTCTCTACATCTGGGAGGGCGGACTTGGTATCTGGGGTGCGATTTCTCTGGGTTTCTTCGGAGCATGGATCGCTTTTCGATACCTCAAACGCCGTCAAGCATTTGAAATCAGCTTCGCTGAATTCGCAGATTCTCTAGCACCTGGAATCCTTGTTGCACAGGGAATCGGCAGGTTCGGAAATTATTTCAATCAAGAGTTATTCGGCCGACCTAGCGACCTTCCATGGGCGCTGGCAGTTGATCCTCGTTACCGTCCTCTGGGCTATAGCCAGTTCGAGACTTTCCATCCGACATTTCTTTACGAGAGCATCTGGGTATTCCTCGTCGCACTTGTCTTGGTTCGCCTGACGCCAAGACTTCGAACTCGTCCTGGAAGTATTTTCGCTCTCTACGTAACGCTCTATTGCCTTGGGCGTTTCTTCATAGAGTTACTACGTATTGACAGTGCAACGTTGATTGCAGGTCTTCGGATCAACACGCTCACCTCAATCCTTGTTGGCGTGGCTTCGCTGATCTTCCTCCAGCGCAGAAGTAGAGAGTAATCTTCGGAATATGCCAATCGAGAATGTCTACGAGAGAAATAAGGAGCATAAAACCCATCGAGCGGGCTGGCTTCGCGCCGCTGTTCTTGGTGCAAATGATGGCCTAGTCTCGAATTCATCATTGATGGTCGGCATCGCTGCGATCGGTGCTAACGATGTGGTGCTCACTGCGGGGCTTGCAGGAATTGCAGCCGGTGCGACTTCGATGGCAGTTGGTGAGTACGTGTCAGTCCGTTCGCAGAACGATATCGAGAACGCTGACCGTATCCTTGAAGCAAATCATCTTGCCGAAGACCCAGAAGGTGAACTTGAAGAACTTACTCGGATTTATCAAGAGAGAGGTCTCTCAAGAGAGCTGGCCGAACGAGTCGCGACAGAGTTACATGCCAAAGATGCGTTGGGTGCGCATCTTCGGGATGAACTCGGACAGACACACCTCACATTGGCAAAGCCATTTCAAGCAGCGATCGCTTCGGGGTTGAGTTTCACGGCAGGAGGCATCGTCCCGATTCTTGGTGCACTCGCTCCAACCCTTGGATCAAAGGCTTGGTCAATCGTTGGGATCACTCTCATCGGCTTGGTGGTGACGGGGGTCCTCAGTGGCATAACTGCGGGAGCTTCCATTCCGCGCGCTGTCGCACGTGTGCTCGCAGGGGGTTCCTTTGGTATGGGAATCACTGCACTTGTTGGTCAGATTGCACAGATCTCCGGCATTTAGAGCTCGGGCATTTAGCGCTCCGGTATCTAGCACTCCTAGCTCCGGCTGATTCAGATTGGCTATCGGGTATCACGCGCGTAGACTTCTGCCTGTTCTAGGGCCATCGATGTCCCTCTCTTCATTCGCCATCAAAATCTTCTGAAGGATTAGCTCCGTGGTCTTTCCCTCTTCGCTTCCGTCGCCCCAAGGTCTCTACGACCCGCGGAATGAGCATGACGCATGTGGTGTGGCGATGGTCGCAACGCTCAATAAGAAGTCAACCCATGAGATCGTAGCGAGCGCGCTCACTGCACTTCGAAATCTTGAACACCGTGGCGCATCGGGTGCAGAAGTCAATAGTGGAGATGGCGCTGGAATTCTGATTCAAATTCCTGATGACTTCTTCCATCAGGTCGTAGATTTCAAACTTCCTGAATCAGGAAGTTATGCAACCGGAATTGTCTTCATCCCTAACACTGAAGGCGATGCTTCGAATCTGTCTCGGTTAGAGCAGATTGCATTTGAAGAGGGAGTAAAAATTCTTGGCTGGCGCGACTTGCCAGTAAATCCATCAGGGCTCGGCGCAACGGCGCTCTCAACCATGCCCAATTTCCGTCAAATTTTCATCGAGTCGTCTAAAGCTTCAAAAGATCTTGAGTTAGAGCGAGAAGCTTTCTGTTTTCGAAAGCGAATAGAGCGAGAGCTCAATCTTTATCTTCCCTCCCTCTCCTCCCGGACTATCGTCTATAAGGGAATGTTGACTACAGGACAGCTCGAGGATTTCTTCCCCGACTTGTCTGACCAACGTGTCGTCTCGTCACTCGCTTTGGTTCATTCGCGCTTCTCTACAAACACTTTCCCATCGTGGCCGCTCGCGCATCCTTATCGATATATAGCCCACAACGGTGAAATCAACACTATTCGAGGAAATCGAAATTGGATGTCAGCTCGCGAATCGTTGTTGGCAAGTGACCTGATTCCTGGTGATATTAAACGGTTGTTCCCCATCGTCAATCCAGAAGGCTCCGACTCTGCCTCCTTCGACGAAGTTCTGGAGTTGCTCTATTTAGGTGGGAGATCCCTACCCCATGCAGTCTTGATGATGATCCCGGAGGCATGGGAGAACCACCAGACGATGCCGGCAAATCACAAGGATTTCTACAGATTCCACGCCTCTTTGATGGAACCATGGGATGGGCCAGCCTGCGTGACTTTCACAGATGGTCGACAAGTTGGCGCCGTGTTGGATCGAAACGGCCTTCGTCCATCGAGATTTTGGATCACAGATGATGGACTCGTCGTTTTGGCGAGTGAAGTTGGCGTCCTTGATATTGATCCATCGAAGATCATTCGAAAGGGGAGGCTGCAACCGGGGAAGATGTTCTTGGTTGATATAGAAGCGGGTCGGATTATCGACGATGATGAAATCAAAAATTCACTAGCGTCTTCTGCTCCCTACCGAGAGTGGCTTGATTCTGGGATCGTTCGGCTAAGTGACCTACCTGCTCGCGAACATATCCTCTATCCGCATTCTTCGGTCGTTCGCAGGCAACGCGCCTTTGGTTACACAGAGGAAGAGTTAAGAATCTTGCTTACTCCCATGGCCCGAAATGGGGCGGAGCCGATCGGTTCTATGGGGACAGATACTCCGATTGCTGCGCTTTCCGATCGACCTCGCATCCTTTTTGACTATTTCTCGCAACTCTTCGCCCAAGTCACCAATCCACCTCTTGATGCCATTCGAGAAGAGCTAGTCACTTCACTCGGTGGATCATTCGGCCCAGAACACAATCTTCTGGATCCCGGCGCTGCTTCATGCCGGCAGATCTCCCTGGCTTTCCCAGTCATCGATAACGATGAGCTAGCCAAGATAATTCATGTCAATGCTGATGGTGATAACCCAGGATTTGCGGCCCATGTGGTTCGTGGACTTTTCCCCATCGCTGGCGGTGGCAAGGCGCTCGAGAATCGCATCAGCGAAATTTGCTTGGAGATTTCGAGTGCTATCGCAGAAGGTGCCCGACTCATTGTTCTCTCGGATCGGGATGGCGATGGCGAGAATGCTCCGATTCCTTCACTTCTCCTGACTGCTGCGGTGCATCACCATCTAATTCGAGAGAAGACTCGTACCCAAGTTGGCCTTGTTGTTGAGACTGGGGAAGTTCGCGAAGTTCATCATGTTGCTCTTTTGATTGGTTTTGGGGCAGCAGCGGTCAATCCATACCTTGCTATGGAGAGCGTTGAAGATCTAGTGCTGCAGGGTGTTATCACTGATATCACTCCGGAAAAGGCCGTTCGTAATCTGATTAAAGCCCTCGGCAAGGGCGTGCTCAAGGTGATGTCGAAGATGGGAATATCAACGATTGCTTCCTACACAGGTGCCCAAGTTTTCGAAGCGATAGGCCTCTCAACGGAATTGATCGACAAGTATTTTGTGGGATGCACATCAAAGCTTGGCGGAGTCGGTATTGACGTGATTGCCAAGGAGACTATTGCTAGACATCACATCGCTTATCCACCAGGTGGTGAGATTCCTGGAACGAAGCGACTACCGATTGGTGGGGAATATCAGTGGCGACGCGATGGCGAGCCACATCTTTTTGATCCTGAAACTGTCTTTGCGCTGCAACATTCCACCCGCGCCCGCAGGTACGACATATTTAAGAAGTACACAGCCAAGGTAGATGACCAGAGCAAGCGATTGATGACCTTGCGAGGACTCTTCAATCTGAAACAGGGAATTCGCCCCGCCATTCCGGTAGAACAGGTCGAACCGGTTTCCGAGATAGTCAAGCGGTTTTCTACTGGTGCGATGAGTTACGGCTCAATCTCGCAGGAAGCTCATGAAACTTTGGCTATCGCGATGAATCGCCTTGGCGGAAAATCAAATACGGGTGAAGGTGGCGAAGACCCGGCTCGCTATCGCAAGCTTGAAAGTGGAGATTCAAAGCGTTCAGCGATCAAGCAGGTAGCGAGTGGTCGATTTGGCGTGACAAGCGAATATCTCGTCAATAGTGATGATCTACAGATCAAGATGGCACAAGGTGCCAAGCCTGGTGAGGGTGGTCAGCTACCCGGCAACAAGGTCTATCCCTGGATTGCAAAAGTGCGTCACTCAACTCCAGGCGTCGGCCTCATCTCACCGCCACCTCATCATGACATCTATTCAATCGAGGATCTGGCGCAACTCATTCACGATCTGAAGAACGCGAATCACAATGCGCGAATCCATGTCAAGCTTGTCGCAGAGGTTGGTGTCGGCACGGTAGCTGCAGGAGTTAGTAAGGCCCACGCCGATGTCGTCCTCATATCTGGACATGATGGTGGTACGGGTGCATCTCCTCTCACATCACTCAAGCATGCAGGCGCACCGTGGGAACTTGGTCTTGCAGAGACGCAACAGACTTTGATGCTCAATGGTCTCCGTGATCGGATCGTGGTTCAGACCGATGGTCAGATGAAGACAGGGAGAGACGTCGTTATTGCGGCGCTACTTGGCGCTGAAGAATTTGGTTTTGCAACTGCACCATTGGTTGTTTCGGGATGCATCATGATGCGAGTCTGTCACCTTGATACCTGCCCAGTTGGTGTCGCTACTCAAAACCCAGAACTGCGTAAAAAATTCAATGGTCAACCAGAGTTTGTCGAAACCTTCTTCGAATATATCGCGCAAGAAGTTCGCGAGATCTTGGCTTCACTAGGCTTCAAATCTTTAGACGAAGCAATCGGCATGGTGGAGTATCTCGATACCAGAGCTGCAGTAGATCATTGGAAAGCCTCAGGACTTGATCTCTCGCCTATTCTGCACTTCGCTCAACCAAACGCTAACTCGCCACGGAAGCAGATGATCAAGCAAGACCACGGCTTAGAGAAGGCGCTCGATCACGAGTTGATTCGATTGGCTTTACCAAATGTCAAATCGCGCGAACCGATACACCTGGATATCACTATAAGAAATGGTAATCGCACAGTGGGGACGATGCTCGGATCTGAGATTACGAGACTATCTACATCCCCGTTGGACGAAGACACTATCGATATCTCCTTCCACGGTTCTGCTGGACAGTCATTCGGTGCTTTCATTCCACAGGGCCTAACGCTTCGTCTCTATGGGGATGCAAATGATTATGTTGCCAAAGGAATTTCAGGGGGCAGGGTCATCGTTCGTCCCGATGAGAAGGCGAATTTTGATTCCGCTAAGAATGTGATTGCGGGAAATGTCATCGGCTATGGAGCGACATCAGGTGAGATCCTCATTCGAGGAGTCGTTGGTGAACGCTTCTGCGTGCGGAATTCTGGTGCGACTGCTGTGGCAGAGGCGGTCGGCGATCACGGATGTGAATACATGACTGGCGGCGTCGTTGTCGTTCTAGGAAAGACAGGGCGAAACTTTGCTGCTGGCATGTCGGGTGGGAGGGCATTTCTTCTTGATGCAGATCACTCACTGATCAACTCTGAGATGGTAGATCTCCTTTCTCTACCCAAAGATCAAACTCCATTGCTCCAATCAGTCATCTCACGCTTCTATGCCGAGACCGGCTCACTTATTGCGGCAGATCTCCTTCGAGATTGGGAGAGTTCCATCGAGCGATTCACCATGGTTATGCCTCGAGATTACGCGAGAGTGCTCTCAGTGATTGCTCGAGCCGAACGCGAGGGAAAGGACGTTGAACGTTTTGTCATGGAGGTAAGCAATGGCTGATCCAAAAGGTTTTCTTGCGACGGAGAGAAAGACCCCAGAGCGAAGGCCGGTCGATGTACGAATCATGGATTGGCGCGAGGTCTATCGCGATCAAGATTTCTCAGAACTACAAAAGCAAGCAGGACGATGTATGGACTGTGGCATTCCGTTCTGTCACCAAGGTTGTCCGCTCGGAAATCTCATCCCGGAGTGGAATGACCTGATCTGGCGTAATGAGAAGGAAGAGGCAATTGCACGTCTTCACGCAACGAATAATTTCCCAGAGTTCACCGGACGGCTCTGTCCAGCGCCGTGCGAGAGTGCATGCGTCGTGGGAATAGACGGAGATCCGGTAACGATCAAACAAGTTGAACTTCGTACGATTGAAGAAGCTTTTGAACGAGGTCACGTTAGGCCGCTTCCAGCCGATCGAATTACCGGAAAAATCGTAGCCGTCATCGGAAGCGGGCCGGCAGGGCTAGCTGCAGCGCAACAACTCACTCGCGCAGGACATACGGTTGTCGTCTACGAACGGGCAGAGAAAATCGGTGGCTTGCTTCGTTATGGAATTCCGGAATTCAAGATGGAAAAGAGCGTCCTCGATAGGCGCTTGAAGCAGATGGAGCGAGAAGGAACGAGATTTCGCACCGGTGTCGACGTTGGTGTAGATCTTGGCGTTGCAGAATTGAAGTCGCGATATGACGCCATTGTCATTGCCACAGGTGCTACGAGGTGGCGCGAGCTTGAAATCCCTGGCCGAAATCTCCGAGGCGTACATCAAGCGATGGAGTACCTGCCATGGGGCAATAAGCAAGCACTCGGCGAGGTCGAGTCGAGTCAACTCGTTGAGAATTCTTTGAGTGCTAAGGATAAGAAGATTGTCATTCTCGGCGGGGGAGATACTGGAGCAGATTGTCTTGGCACCGCCATTCGGCAAGGCGCAGCATCGATCGCCCAGATCGAAATCCTGCCTCGACCTTCAGATGAGCGGCCATCACATCAGCCATGGCCAACCTATCCCATGGTTTATCGAACAAGTAGCGCGCATGAAGAAGGAGGGGATCGGCTCTACTCCCTAGCGACACAAGAGTTCTTGGGCGATGAGAACGGGAATCTTCGAGCCTTGAAAGTAGTCAAGACAAAATTCGAAGCAGGTAAGTTCGAACCGATAACTGGCAGCGAGCATGAAATCGATTGCGATATGGCTCTTCTTGCCCTTGGATTCACCGGCCCCGAGAAAAATGCGCTGATTGATGATTTTGGCATTGCATTGGATGATCGTGGATTGATCGCGCGTGATGGTTCTTATCAAAGCAATGTGGAGAATGTCTTCGTTTGTGGAGATGCAGGTCGAGGCCAATCACTGATCGTCTGGGCAATCGCAGAAGGAAGAAGTGCCGCGGCACATGTCGATCAATATCTCACCGGCCGAAACCAACTTCCTTCAGTGGTCGAACCAACTGATCGGCCGTTGACGGTATGAAGATAGGATTTCACCATGTTCGCGGCTAATACCTGGACTCGTCGAGCGAAGATTGTCTGCACCATGGGTCCTTCGGTCGCGAGTCAAGAGAAGATCTCAGAACTCATCGATGTAGGGATGAATGTCGCTCGCCTCAATCTCTCACACGGCGACTATGCAGAACATGAACGGCTATTTCGGATAATCCGTGAGAGTGCTTTGAAAGCAGGGCGTCCGGTGGCCATCCTTGTTGATCTGCAAGGGCCAAAGATTCGACTGGGGAGATTCAGCGCTGGACCGCATCGACTTTCTGTTGGTGACAAGTTCACAATCACCATCGATGAAATCGATGGAGACTCCTCACGGGCCAGCACCACCTACAAAGGCCTTCCCGGGGACTGCAAAGAAGGCGATTTGATACTGATCGATGATGGAAGCGTGATGGCGCGAGTCGTTGAATCGAGTGAAAGAGATGTCGTCACTGAAATCGTTCAAGGTGGCACAGTCAGTAACAACAAAGGGATAAACCTTCCCGGGGTCGCGGTCTCCGTTCCTGCCATGTCTGAGAAAGATGTCGAGGATCTGGGCTGGGCGCTCAAAGTTGGTGCAGATTTCATAGCACTCTCCTTTGTTCGAAGCGCCAAGGACATCGAAGATGTCCATCGAATAATGGATAAGGCGGGGAAGAGGATTCCGGTCATCGCAAAGATCGAGAAACCGCAAGCGGTGGAGAATTTGCAAGAGATCATAGATACCTTTGATGGATTGATGGTCGCTCGAGGTGACCTCGGAGTTGAACTCCCCTTTGAAGATGTACCAATGGTGCAGAAGCGATGTATCACCGCGGCAAGAGAGAACGCGAAACCGGTAATTGTCGCGACGCAGATGCTTGACTCAATGATTCATAATCCGCGTCCAACCAGGGCGGAGGCCACAGATTGCGCGAATGCAGTCATCGACGGTGCTGACGCCTTGATGCTTTCCGGTGAGACCAGCATCGGGGAATATCCGATTGAGTCAGTGAAAACAATGGCTCGGATCATCGAAAAGACAGAAGCCGAAGCCCTCGAGCTGATTCCTCCACTCAAGCATGCACCACGCACCAAAGGGGGAGCGATCACGAAGGCAGCAACTGAAGTTGGCGCGATTATCGGAGCGAAGTACCTCATCGCATTCACGCAAAGTGGAGATTCTGCTCGCCGGATGTGTCGTTTGAGAAGTTCAATTCCAATGCTCGCACTGACTCCGGAACAATCGACCTTCAATAGGTTGGCACTTAGCTGGGGACTGGAACCATTGATTGTTCCAACCGTGACGACGACCGATGAAATGGTGAAGCAGGCTGACCAGATTTTGATCAAAAGCGGGACGGTCGCAAAGGGAGAAAACGTTTTGATAGTTGCAGGTTCCCCACCAGGGATTCCTGGCTCAACTAATGCGATGCGTGTGCACGTCATAGGCGCAGCGGTAGATGGAATCGCTCCGGCTTACCGTTAATCTCTTGGCTATAATCGCAGATGTAACAATGTCGATAAGCGCCTCGGTACTCCAACGGTAGAGAGGGCGGTCTCAAACACCGCATAGTGTCGGTTCAAATCCGACTCGAGGCACATGTCCCATCGAATCGTCGTAGCCGAGGATGAAGCGCTGATTCGTCTCGACCTCATCGAAATGCTCACTGAATCTGGCTACGAAGTTGTTGGAGAAGCCGCAAACGGCAATGATGCAATTTCACTCGTTGAACGACATTTGCCAGACCTTGCGATCCTTGATGTCAAGATGCCAATACTTGATGGGATTTCGGCGGCAAATCAGATTCAAGGAAAGTGCGCAATCTTGATTCTCACCGCCTTTAGCCAAAAGGAGTTGATTGAGCGAGCGAGCGAAGCGGGAGCTATGGCTTATGTCGTCAAACCATTTACGATCGGTGACCTCATCCCTTCGATTGAGATCGCAATCGCGCGCTTCAAGCAGATCAAAGCTCTAGAGTCAGAAGTGACCGATATCCATCAGCGACTGGAGAGTCGCAAGCTGGTGGATCGCGCGAAGGCTGTCTTGATGAAGGCACTCAACATCACAGAGCCTGAGGCGTTTAGTTGGATTCAAAAGACGGCGATGGATAAGCGAGTATCAATGAAAGTCGTTGCAGAGGCAGTTCTCGATCCAACTAAAGGTGGTCTGTGATCTAGGCTTGAAGTGGCTTTGGTGCGCGATCGAGAATCAAGCAGGTCAAGCGCGCAGTACAAGTCTTTACACCTCTATCATCGGTAAGAACAATCTCATAACATGTAAGGGTTCGACCGAGTGAGATCGCCGTCGCTACACCTGTCACAAATCCTGAAGTCGCAGATTTATGGTGCGTTGCGCTCACTTCAATACCAACCGAAGTTCGATTGAAACCAGCATGAAGTTGTGAGGCAATCGATCCAAGACTCTCTGCCAGCACCACATTTGCGCCACCGTGGAGCAAACCGATTGGTTGCCTGTTCCCTTCGACTGGCATTCGCCCAACGACTCGCTCTGGAGATGCCTCAAGGACCTCGATTCCCATTCTCGCGCCAAGCTCGCCACTGCCTCGCTTCACGAGGAAATCCATGTAGTCGTTGATTTTTCCGGAATCTTCATTTGACATGAGTGCATGATAGAGCAGAGCACTCATGGATCGTGGTGAGCGACCTTAACAAATCCCATGTGGCACACTCTTGGCATGAGCATTGGTGGGTGGAAATGAAGAAGTTCCTCTTACTTGATGGCCACTCCCTTGCCTATCGCGCCTTCTATGCGCTGCCGGTGGATAAGTTCGCTACTTCGACCGGCCAGCCAACGAATGCCATATATGGATTCTGCTCGATGTTGGTGAATCTCTTAGCGGACCAGAAGCCAGATCAAGTGATTGTTGCCTTCGACCATTCGCGCAAAACTTTTCGAACCGAGCGCTTCCCGGAATATAAAGCAAATCGTGCGAAATCACCGGATGAATTCCGTTCCCAAATTGATTACATCATCGAGATGATCGAGGGTTTCAATATCCCCATAGTGATTCGCGAAGGTTACGAAGCCGACGACTTGATTGCCACCCTCACAAAGGCAGTCAGATCCAAATCGAGCGACAATCGTGTCTACATCACCACAGGTGATCGCGACTCCTTCCAGTTAGTGGATGAAGTGGTCACAGTGCTCTATCCAATGAAGGGTGTCACCGAACTCGCTTCAATGACACCGGAGAGCATCGAAGCGAAATATGGACTCACTCCCACCCAATATGCAGATTTCGCCGCCCTCCGTGGCGACCCAAGTGACAATCTTCCTTCGATACCCGGAGTGGGTGAGAAGACGGCGATCAAGTGGATTCAAGAGTTTGGCTCCCTCACAGAGCTGATCGCGAAGGCAGATCAGCTCTCCGGCAAAGTGGGAGATGCGCTCCGAGCGCATACTGAGCAAGTTCTCCTCAACCGAGAACTAACTCATCTTGTCGATGATGTCCCAATTGAAAGCTCTACATTGGATTCTCTGGTAACCGGAAGATGGGACGGGGTAGATCGTCCCCGAATTCAATCGCTCTTCACCAAGTTAGAGATCAAGGCACTTAAGGATCGGATTGAGAAACTCCCCGCATCGCAAGAATCTTCCGTAGTCGCAGCACCGCTTTTGGGTGAAGCCGCTTCAATAGAGGAAAGTGCGATGACAGTCCGAGTGATTCACTCGGACCTGAGGACGGCTCTCGCCGACTCAGGCAATGAGTTCGCACTCTTAGTGAAAAGAAGAGTTGATTTTGGAGACTTTGAAATCGCGCTCTCGCCAAGGCCCGGAGTTGTTCACTCTTTCCATGAGAGCGAGTTGATTGTCGAAATCTTCAAAGATCGCGCTCTCCTTGGCCACGGAACCAAATCTTGGTTGCGTGAAATCGATCTGCTAACTTCAATGAATATTGCCTTCGATACTGAACTAGCTAGCTATCTCCTCAATCCAGGGGTCCGAGACTTAACCCTGGAATCTCTGGTTCTCGAATATCTAGGGAGGCAGAGAATCGTTGAGGCGGAGGACCAAGATCTATTCACATCACTCGGTTTTGCCCCTGAGCTTGCGAGTGACCTTTGGGCCCTTCGCGATGAATTAGTAAAACGATTAGCGGAGCGAAGTCTTGATAACTTGCTTTTCGAGTTAGAAATTCCTTTAACGCTTTCGCTTGCGAAAATCGAAAACATTGGCATTGGATTCGATACCGCTAAGGCCCGAGCCATCCAAGGTGGCTTTGCAACTGAATTAGCAAGAGAGATCCGCAACGCCCATCAATGCGCCGGTCACGAATTCAATGTCAATTCTCCGAAGCAATTGCAGGTTGTGCTCTTTGAGGAGTTGAAGTTACCAAAGACGAAGCGAATCAAGAGCGGCTACAGCACCGATGCAGATTCACTGACTTGGCTCCACCAAGAGACTAATCACCCACTTCTCACATCGCTTCTTCGAATACGCGAAGTTGGAAAACTCGAGACAGTTTTAGAGGGTTTGATTACAAGTGCGAAGGCTGGGCGCATACACACAATCTTCCAGCAGACAGTTACAGCGACCGGGCGACTCTCCTCCACTGATCCAAACTTGCAAAACATCCCAGTGAGAAGTGAGGAAGGAAGAAGAATCCGAGACTGTTTTATTGCCCGAGATCCGTATTCCAAGTTGCTGACCGCCGATTACAGCCAGATAGAGATGCGAATCATGGCTCATCTCTCTGCCGATAAACATCTCATCGAAGCATTCAACTCTGGCGAAGACTTGCATAACTCCGTTGCTGGATTGGTATTCGGCGTAAAACCGGATCAGGTGAGTGGTGAGATGCGTCGAACAATCAAAGCGATGTCATATGGACTCGCCTATGGTTTGTCGGCTTTTGGACTTGCTCAGCAACTAGACCTTTCGCCTTCGCAGGCACAAAAGCTCATGGATGATTACTTCACTCGATTCGGTGGAATCCGTGACTACCTTCAGAGTGTTGTGCGAGTCGCCAGGGAGCGTGGTTTCACAGAGACCTTGCTTGGAAGACGACGCTACCTTCCAGATCTCGCGAGTGAGAATCGTCAACGGAGGGAGATGGCAGAGCGAATGGCGCTCAATGCACCGATTCAAGGTTCCGCTGCCGACATCATCAAGAGTGCCATGTTGATCGTGGAGGATGCGATCGCAAAAGCAGGTCTCAAGTCGCGAATGATCTTGCAAGTGCATGATGAATTGATCTTCGAGGTGATGGCAGGGGAGGAAGTGGAACTGGAGAAGCTTGTACGGGATGGTATGAGTAAGGCATACCCCCTTGATCTGCCTTTGGAGGTGAGCGTTGGAATCGGTAAGAGTTGGGATGAAGCAGC
>SYAN01000038.1 GCA_005787575.1 Actinomycetota bacterium
CTGGGTGATCATCGAGTATGGGCCAGTCGAACGTGCGTGAATCTTGTCGTCGACCAAATGGTGCAACTTCAAGATATACATGTAACCGACTGAGATGCCATCACGATATGGCTCACCGGTGCGACCATCGAAGAGTTGCGCTTTACCGCGCTCATCGACAAGTTGCATTCCATCCTTATTTGGAAGAGTGGAGCCAAGAAGACCGAAGATCTCATCTTCTTTCGCGCCATCAAAGACTGGGGTCGCAACGCGAGTTCCAGGCTCTGCGGCACTTGCGCCGAGGTCTGACATACGACGCTTCCAATCAGCATCGTCGCCAACAACTTGCCAACCACTCTTTGCGACCCAACCAAGGTGAGTCTCAAGAACCTGACCGACATTCATACGTCCAGGGACACCGAGTGGATTGAGAACTACATCAACTGGAGTTCCGTCAGCAAGGAACGGCATATCTTCGACCGGAAGAATCTTCGAGATAACGCCCTTGTTTCCGTGGCGACCAGCGAGCTTGTCACCATCTTGAATCTTTCGCTTCTGTGCGACATAGACGCGAACGACTTGATTGACACCGGCAGGAAGGTCGTAACCCTCATCGATATCTTGGATCTTCACATCGATGATTCGGCCACCTTCACCGTGTGGGACCTTGAGTGAGGTATCGCGAACTTCGCGAGCCTTCTCACCGAAGATCGCGCGAAGGAGTCGCTCTTCTGGAGTTAGTTCGGTCTCGCCCTTTGGCGTTACCTTTCCGACCAAGATATCGCCAGGAACAACCTCAGCACCAATACGGATGATTCCGCGATCATCGAGATCTGCAAGGACCTCCTCTGAGACGTTCGGGATATCGCGAGTGATCTCTTCAGGTCCGAGTTTCGTATCTCGGGCATCAACCTCGTACTCCTCGATGTGAATAGAGGAGAGAACATCGTCTTGAACGAGACGCTGGGACAAGATGATCGCGTCTTCGAAGTTATGTCCTTCCCATGACATAAAGGCAACAAGGAGGTTCTTGCCGAGGGCCATCTCACCGAGTTGAGTGCTTGGACCATCTGCAATCACCTGGCCGGCATTGATCTTCTCGCCTACCGAGACGACTGCACGCTGATTGCGTGAAGTGCCTTGGTTAGAGCGGATGAATTTCTCAAGCATGTAGAGGTCTTCATCGCCTTCATCGCTCTTTACGACGACGCGATCTGCTTCGACCTCTGTGACAACGCCTGCGCGTGAAGCGGTGACGACATCACCAGCATCGACAGCTGCGCGGAATTCCATACCAGTTCCAACAAGTGGAGACTCGGCACGAATAAGCGGTACTGCTTGACGCATCATGTTTGAGCCCATCAACGCACGGTTAGCATCATCGTGCTCAAGGAATGGAATCATCGCAGTCGAAACCGAAACCATCTGACGTGGCGAGACATCCATGTAATCAACTTCTTCTGCGTTGATGTACTCGACTTCGCCACCACGACGACGGACGAGAACTTTCGACTCAGCGAAGTGGTTGTCCTCAGTCAATGGCGCATTCGCCTGAGCGATGATGTGCTCATCTTCTTGATCCGCGGTTAGGTAATCGACCTGATCTGAGACTTTGCCCTTCACAACTTTTCGATACGGAGTCTCAACGAAACCAAATGGAGTAAGTCGTCCATAGGTAGCGAGCGCACCAATCAGACCGATATTCGGTCCTTCTGGTGTCTCAATCGGACACATACGTCCATAGTGAGATGGGTGAACGTCACGGACTTCGAATCCTGCGCGATCTCGTGAGAGTCCGCCTGGTCCGAGCGCCGAGAGACGTCGCTTATGAGTTAGTCCAGAGAGTGGATTCGTCTGATCCATGAACTGCGAGAGCTGTGAGGTTCCGAAGAACTCCTTGATTGATGCAGTCACTGGACGGATGTTGATCAAGGTCTGTGGCGTGATCGCCTCGACATCTTGAGTCGTCATACGCTCTTTGACCACACGCTCCATACGGGAAAGTCCGGTACGGACCTGGTTCTGGATCAACTCACCGACGCTTCGAAGACGACGGTTTCCGAAGTGGTCGATATCGTCCACCTCTACGCGTACTTCACGGCCGGTTTCATGCACCTGACGGCCATAATCCATAAAAGCATCACCACGGTGAACCGCAGCGAGATAGCGAATCGTCGCGACAATATCTTCGATAGTGAGAAGGTTTTGTGTGAGTTCGTGCTTGATTCCGAGCTTCTTATTGATCTTGTAGCGACCGACCTTTGCAAGGTCATAACGCTTTGGATTGAAGTAAAGATTTTGAATCAACTGGAGCGCCGCTTCCTTTGTCGGTGGCTCACCAGGACGCATCTTTCGGTAGATATCAAGAAGCGCGTTATCTTGATCGTGAACGGTGTCCTTCTCCAGGGTCGCCTTCACTGAATCGAAGTCACCAAACTCTGCCGCTACCTGTTCATCACTCCAACCAAGTGCCTTCAGGAAGACTGTTACAGATTGCTTACGCTTTCGATCAATACGGACGCCAACGAAATCCTTCTTATCGATTTCGAACTCAAGCCATGCACCACGGCTTGGGATGATCTTCGCAGTCAATACATCTTTATCGGATGACTTCTCAATCGTTCGATCAAAGTAAACGCCAGGAGAACGAACGAGCTGTGAGACAACCACACGCTCAGTTCCGTTGATGATGAATGTGCCGCGCTTTGTCATCAAAGGGAAGTCGCCCATGAACACGGTCTGTGACTTGATTTCACCAGTCACGTTGTTCATGAACTCAGCAGTTACGAAGAGTGGCCTCGAATAAGTGAGGTCTCGCTCTTTGCATTCGATCTCGCTGAACTTCGCATCCTCGAAGTAGTGATCACGGAACGAGAGTGACATCGTTCCCTGTACATCTTCTATTGGAGAGATCTCTTCAAAGATCTCCTGAAGTCCAGACTGCTTAGGGACATCGTCCCGGCCTTCTTCAATCGCCTTCGCGAGTCGACCCTGCCACGCCGAGTTACCAAGCAACCAGTCAAAGCTCTCGATCTGGTGCGCTAGGAGGTTCGGTACTTCTTGTGGTTCACGGATCTTGGCGAATGAAATTCTCTTTGGTGCATTTGATTTTGATTTCGCGGCCAAAATATTTCCTTCCGGAGGTAAGGCGCACGCAACTAGAAGGTCCGAGCCGCTATATGCAGGACCCCCAGGGATTTTGTGCGAAGGCGGAGGGTATCGCCGGGGGGTGGGGGGTGTCTAATCCTCGAGTTCACATCCCGAAAAAGCGCTCGGGGGCACCGGTCAACCAGTGCCCCCGAGCGGGTAACTCAGTGCCTTACTTGATGGTGACCTTTGCGCCAGCTGCTTCGAGAGCTGCCTTCGCCTTGTCAGCTACATCCTTCTTCACGTTCTCAAGAAGTGTTGCTGGGGTGGCATCAACGAGATCCTTAGCCTCCTTGAGACCAAGAGCTGAGTTGAGCGCACGGACTTCCTTGATTACTGCAATCTTCTGAGATCCGGCGTCATCAAGGACGACAGTGAACTCATCTTGTGCAGCGGCTGCTTCGCCACCTGCAGCGCCGCCAGCGGCGACAACTGCAACTGGAGCGGCAGCAGTGACATCGAATTCCTTTTCGAATGACTTCACGAACTCAGAGAGTTCTACCAAAGTCATCTCCTTGAACTGACCGAGAAGTTCATCGGTGCTGAGCTTTGCCATGTTGGTTTCCTTTTCCTTTGGTTATCTCTGTTATTCGGGTGTTGATTCGGTTGTTGACTCAGGTGTTGCTTCTGCTGGAGCCTCTGCTGCTACTTCAGCGACTGGAGTTTGTGCAATTGCCTCTGCCACTACCTCCGGAGTTGCCTCCGCGACAGGTGCAGCTTCAGCAGCAGGTGCGCCACTTTCCATCTTGATGCGTAGTGCATCAAATACTTGTGCGGCCTTCGCCATTGAAGCCTTCATCGCGCCAGCCAACTTGGAGAGCAAGACTTCGCGTGACTCAAGGTCAGCAAGCTTCATGATCTCTTCAGCGGAGACACGCTTTCCTTCGTAGATTCCGCCCTTGATGACAAGTGCTGGATTCTCCTTCTGGAAAGTCTTCAACGACTTTGCAGCAGCAATCGGATCACCCTTAATGAAAGCGAGTGCGGAAGGTCCTGCAAGGAGTGAATCATCGATATCAACTCCAGCATCCTTCGCTGCGATCTTCGTAAGAGTGTTCTTCACTACCGAATACTTGGTTTCGCCACCAAGTGATCGGCGTAGCTCCTTCATCAAGGTCACGGTGAGACCGCGATACTCGGTGAGGATCGTCGCTTGAGCCGATTTGAAATCTTCAACCAATTCGGCGACAGCGGCTGTCTTCTCAGGGCGAGCCATCAGGCTTCCTTTCTATATCCAGCGAGTGTTCGTGGATTTCGCCATCAACGTGATCCATAAATGAGAAAAACCCCGGCGCATAGATACGCACGGGGTAAACCGTTGCAACCTATGCGGGCTGTCTCTCGACATTTACTTTGAGTTCGATTCGATTTCTCGATTCAGACTCAAGACCAGCAGTCTCTGGTGAGGAGGCAGATAGTAGGAGAACCATCTGCCTCCGGTCAAAACGCTATTGGATCGGGGCTGCGCCTTCGCGGGCGAAGTTCGGATCAAGTGGGACGCCTGGTCCCATAGTTGTGGAGACGACGGCCTTCTTGATGTAGCGACCTTTGGATGAAGCAGGCTTTGAACGCATCACTTCATCGATTGCCGCGGCGTAGTTATCGGCGAGCGCTTCTGCGCTAAAGGATGCCTTACCGATAAGGAAGTGAAGATTCGAGTTCTTATCGATTCGGAATTCGATTTTTCCACCTTTGATATCGGTGACGGCTTTTGCGACATCTGTAGTCACAGTTCCGGTCTTTGGGTTTGGCATAAGTCCGCGTGGTCCGAGCACCTTTCCAAGACGACCGACTTTGCCCATCAACTCAGGTGTGGAAACGACCGCGTCATAATCAAGACGACCTTTAGAAACCTCGTCGATCAATTCATCGCCACCGACGATATCTGCCCCTGCTGCGCGTGCTTCTTCTGCTCGCTCTGCAGTTGCGAATACCAGGACTCGAGCTGTCTTTCCGGTTCCGTGTGGAAGGTTGACAGTGCTTCGCACTGCTTGGTCTGCCTTCTTGGGATCAACACCGAGTGCAAGTGAGACTTCTACCGATGCGTCAAACTTCACGGTGACGGTCTCTTTAACTAGCTTCATGCCAGTCAATGGTTGATATAACTGTGTGGCATCGACCTTTGCGGCAGCTGCCTTGTATTTCTTACTGCGCTTCATTTCTGCTCCATTCCGATCCAACTTTCTATTGGATCGTGGGCCAGTTGGCCCAATTGAGTTGTGGTGAAACGGAGATGCGCTCTCCTCCCACGTTCGGTTTCCTTATTAAGTTGTATTTCAGTCACTCACTTCTTGACTTATTTAGAACTATTGAACGACTACTCCCATCGAGCGAGCGGTGCCAGCAATGATCTTGCTCGCAGCTTCTAGGTCATTTGCGTTGAGGTCGGCCATCTTCACTTTGGCGATCTCTTCGACCTGTGCCTTCGAGATTGTCGCGACCTTATCCTTATGCGGAACGGCCGAACCCTTCTCGATACCAGCAGCTTTGAGAATCAATCGTGATGCTGGAGGAGTCTTGGTGATGAAAGTGAAAGAGCGATCTTCAAATACGGTGATCTCAACCGGGATGATCTGACCCTTCTGGCTTTCAGTCGCGGCGTTGTAAGCCTTGACGAAGTCCATGATGTTGACACCATGTTGACCGAGAGCCGGACCAACTGGTGGCGCAGGTGTCGCTGCCCCAGCCTGAATCTGAAGCTTGATCAGCGCCTGTACTTTCTTCTTTGCCATCTTCTCTCCCCTTTTTCTTCTTCTAAATTCCTATTTCTCGGTTAGATCTTTTGGACCTGATGGAACGAGAGCTCCACAGGGGTCTCGCGACCGAAGATCGATACCAAAACTTTGAGTTTCGCCTGCTCCGGCATGATCTCGCTGATCGTCGCAGGCAGGGTTGCAAAAGGACCATCCATCACAGTGACTGATTCGCCGATGCTGAAATCAACAAGTTTCACGTCCGGCTTGACCGACTTCTTCAATTCCTTCGGTGCGATCATATTCTCGACTTCATCGAGAGGAAGCGGGCTTGGGTGATGCGAGTTGCCGACGAACCCAGTGACGCCAGGAGTGTTTCGGACACATGACCATGACTCATCGGTTAGGTCCATACGAACCAAGACGTAGCCTGGATAAATATTGCGCTTGACCTGTTTGCGTTGTCCGTTCTTGACTTCCATTACCTCTTCTTCAGGCACTTCGATCTGGAAGATGTGATCCTCCATATTCATGGAGGTGATGCGGTGTTGAAGATTTGTTTTTACACGCTTTTCAAAGCCTGCGTAGGAGTGGACCACAAACCATTCGCCGGGCATCGAAGCGAGCTTCTCCCGGAATATTGCTAACTCAGGATCGATCTCTTCAATCTCGTCACTCTCTTCAATATCGACATCAATAGTGTCAACGGCGCTCTTCGCCTCTTCAGTCGACGCTTGCGCGAGTTGATCTTCGAATTCGCTCATCGCTTATCCTCCAAAGATCCAGAAAATGACCTTGGTAAGTCCGAGGTCGAAAACTGAAATGACTGCGATCATAAATGTCACGAAGACCATAACGACGGTGGTGTATGTCGAGACTTGCTTTCTCGTCGGCCAAACCACACGGCGAAGCTCGGAGATTACTTGGCGATAGAAAGTAGGTATGCGCGCAAAGAAATTCTTTTCTTCATGCGAGATCTCTTCTGTCATCGCTTCACCTTCCTTTCCTCACTTAACTTCTTCTCGAACTACTTCTCTCACTACTGTTGATCGGATCAACTAGCAGGGCAGGAGGGACTTGAACCCCCAACCGCCGGTTTTCGAGACCGGAACTCTGGCCAGTTGAGCTACTGCCCTTCGTGGCTTTTGTACGGGCATGCAAAAGCATGACCTTTTCATAATCGTTGATTTTTTAACGACTAACCAAACGCCAGGCGCGGAAGTGTAGGTCACTCAGGCCCCTCGGGTCTAACTCGCCCAATTCACGCATGAAATAGGTGCCTTGGACTCGCACTTTTCAGATATCGCCACTTCTCGAGATTCGATTCGCCCCTCAGTTGAGAGCTTTGGCAGAGTAGGGCCATGTCCGCAACCAATGACGCACAACTGGGCAAGGGTCGTATATCAAAACGGATCTCCGCAATCGCTGAGTCTGCGACGCTAGCAGTTGATGCAAAGGCAAAAGCGCTCAAGGCCGCAGGTCGTCCTGTCATTGGCTTTGGGGCAGGCGAACCTGATTTCCCTACACCTAGTTACATCGTTGATGCAGCAGTGAGTGCTGCGAAAGTTGTGGCGAATCACCGTTATACCCCTACTCCCGGTTTGCCGGAACTACGCGAAGCAATTGTCCGAAAGACAAAACGAGATTCTGGATATGAGATCACTTCAGACCAAGTTCTTGTGACAAACGGCGGAAAGCAATCGGTCTACCAATCATTTGCAGCAATTCTTGATCCAGGTGATGAAGTACTTCTTCCGGCTCCTTACTGGACAAGTTATCCGGAGTGCATCAAGTTAGCTGGAGGAATTCCGGTTGAAGTATTTGCCGATGAGAGTCAGGAATACCTGGTAACGGTAGATCAACTTGAAAAAGCGATCACTCCAAAAACTAAGGTATTGCTCTTTTGTTCACCCTCTAATCCGACCGGCTCGGTCTACTCCCCCGAACAAGTTAGGGCCATTGCGAAGTGGGCTGATGAAAAAGGGCTTTGGATCATCACTGATGAGATCTATGAGCATCTTCTTTATGACGGCGCAACTGCACCTTCCATTCCAGTCCTACATCCAGGTATCGCTGATCGAACCATCATCCTCAATGGCGTCGCAAAGACCTACGCGATGACCGGATGGCGCGTGGGTTGGATGATCGGTCCAAAAGATGTGATCAAAGCAGCGACCAATCATCAGTCTCATCTCTCTTCTAACGTCGCAAATATCTCTCAGCGTGCTGCGATTGCAGCCCTCGATGGCAATCTCGACGCGGTGAAAGAGATGCTCGCTGCATTCGATCGACGTCGTAAGTTAATCGTGAAAATGCTCAATGAGATCCCTGGGGTTCAATGTCCGATGCCGAAAGGTGCCTTCTATGTTTATCCATCTGTTAAAGGTGTTCTTGGCAAAGAGATTGACGGTGCTCGCCCGACGAGCAGCGCTGAGCTTGCTGCGCTCATATTGGAGAAGGTAGAGGTCGCAGTCGTTCCTGGTGAAGCCTTCGGTCCCTCCGGATATCTGCGTCTCTCTTACGCAACCTCTGATGAAGATATCGTCGAAGGCGTAACTCGCATCAAGAATCTACTGAGCAAAGCCAACTAACCGAACTTCTCGCTCCAACTCGATTCCGAATTTCCCGCGTACCTTTTCGGTACAGAGATCAGCAAG
>SYAN01000039.1 GCA_005787575.1 Actinomycetota bacterium
ATAGACCTTAGCCAGGGTTGATTCGGCAACTACTTCCGCCTTCTTTGCTCCAGCTTCGATGATCTGGGCAAGTTCACTCTTGCTTGCGAGGAGTTCCAAAGTTCGATTTCGAATCGGTGCAAAGTAATCCGCCACTACTTGAGCGACTGCTCCTTTGAAGTCGCCATAGCCTTTCCCAGCGAATTCTTGCTCAATGGCGCTATGTGGCTTACCGGTAAGACTCGAGAGAATTGTGATCAGATTGGAGATACCTGGTTTCTCGCCTTCATTGAAGATGATTTCGCGACCAGTATCAGTCACGGCGGACTTGATTTTCTTGATGTTGATTGAAGGGTCATCGAGAATATCAATCACGCCAGATTGTGAGGCGGCAGATTTACTCATCTTTGAAGTTGGATCTTGCAGATCATTGATCTTCGCACCCGCCTTCATGATGTATGGCTCTGGTACAACCAAAGTTTCGCCATAACGTGAGTTGAACCTCTGACCCAGATCGCGAGTCAACTCGATATGTTGTCGTTGATCTTCACCTACTGGGACTAGATTTGCTTGATAGAGCATGATGTCCGCGGCTTGAAGCAATGGATATGTGAAGAGCCCGACAGTAGTTCGATCAGATCCCGCTTTCTGCGATTTATCCTTGAATTGAGTCATCCGAGATGCCTCGCCAAATCCCGCCAAACACTCCATGATCCATGCAAGTTGATTATGTTGGTGGATATGCGATTGAACGAAGATGGTGCAACGATCTGGGTCAAGGCCAAGTGCGACTAGTTGTGCGACCGATTTGAGCGTTCGCTCCGTCATCAACTTCGGATCAACATCAACGGTCAGCGAATGTAGGTCAACAACGCAGTAGAAGGCATCATGGCTCTCTTGCAGGGCTACCCACTGCTTGATTGCGCCGAGATAGTTTCCGAGATGGAATGAATCAGCAGTCGGCTGAATCCCGGAGAGGACGCGCTTCATCTCGTTAGTTTATCGGGGATTGAATTGGCCAACCTTGACCCATCAATGAAGTGAGATCAGCGCCTTTCCTACGCGCTTTCCTTCCATCTCAAGGACGGTTATTCGAAAGCCATCAAGGTGGACTACATCGTGAGCGCTAGGCATTCGCCCGAGGTGATGCATCACAAGGCCACTTAAGGTTTCGTAAGGTCCATCGGGAAGTGATTTGCCCATCTCCTCTGCTAGGTCATCAAGGGCTACGAGTCCATCTACTTCCAACTCACCAGTCCTTTGTTGCGCAGAAATCTCAGTGGTGCTCTCATCATATTCATCGTGAATATCACCGATCATCGTCTCGACTAAGTCTTCGAGAGTCACAATGCCGTCAGTGCCACCGTACTCATCAAGAACAATTGCAATTTGTTGTCTCCCGGCGCGCATTTCAGTAAGTGCAGGCAAGACTCCTTTAGTTCCTGGCAAGAACAGAATCGGACGTACTAAGTCTCGAATCACAGCACTTCTCTTATGTTCTGGATCGAGCAAGTCACGAACATGGATGAAGCCAATCACTTCATCACTCGATCCCCTAACCACCGGATATCTCGAATGAGCTTTATCCACTGCGATAGAGATCGACTCTTCTACAGTCAGAGTCGAGTCAAGGAAGTCCACTTCGGTTCTTGGACGCATCACCTCATGTACTTGGGTCTCACTCGCGGCAAATACTTCTTCGACGATATCGCGTTCCTCATCGGTAAGGGCAGAGTGGCCAGAGACAAGATCCATTAACTCCTCTTCGGAAATATCCTGACGCCCAGCAGTCGGGTCGACCCGAAGGAGTTTGAGGACGGCATTGGTGGATTTGGAGAGCAACCAGATGAATGGGCGGAAAATTTTTGCGACCTTGTCAACGATAAAAGCAAGGGTGGGAGCGATCGCTTCAGCTTTGGCGAGCGCAACTCGTTTTGGCACCAACTCACCAAATACCAGCGAGAAGTAAGCGATTACTAACGTCAATCCGATCAGGGAGAGAGTGTCTGCAGCGCCTTCAGAGAATCCAGCATCAGTGAGATATGGGATGAGATAGGCACCGATCTGATCAGCACCGACAGCGGCCGAAAGGAATCCGAAGAGAGTGACTCCAACTTGGACGGCAGCCAGGAATCGATTGGGATCTTTGGCGAGTTCTGCGACGCGGCTTCCGCGCTTTCCCTTTCCAGCGAGTTGCCGGACTTGACCTTCACGGAGAGTGACCAAGGCAATTTCTGCAGCCACGAATATCGTGCTGAGGCCTATGAAGAAGAAGACAAGAAGGATGTCGAAGGTAAGACTCAGGATTGACAGACTCGGGTCGGGGTCCATGGGATAACGGAGTCTAACTGAGCCTCCACTGAAACCTAAACCTATGGTTGAGCCTAGGCTCGCTGGTACGGAGTATGCGGGTTGTTGACCTAGTAACTCCGGCTCACCTCGCGTACCCTGCGCTCACGCCAGTTCGCTGGCGCCTTTTTCCAACGGATCGTCGAGCACGTACCTGCTCGGTTAAGGGAGTTACTCATGGCATCAGTCAGATTTGAAAGCGCATCGCGCATCTATCCAGGAACCACAGTTCCTGCAGTCGACAAGTTAAATCTCACAGTCAATGACGGTGAGTTCTTGGTACTTGTCGGTCCTTCAGGATGTGGAAAGTCAACATCACTTCGCATGTTGGCAGGACTTGAAGAGATCGACACTGGAGCAATCTTCATAGGCGATCGCGACGTCACAAATGTCGCACCAAAGGATCGCGATATAGCGATGGTCTTCCAGTCTTACGCCCTCTATCCGCACATGACTGTTGCAGAGAACATGGGATTCGCGCTGAAGATCGCTGGCGTGGCAAAGGAAGAACGGGATCGTCGCGTACGTGAAGCAGCGAAACTCCTTGACCTTGAGGCATATCTCGAGCGAAAGCCGAAGGCGCTCTCCGGCGGACAACGTCAACGCGTTGCAATGGGACGTGCAATCGTGCGCGAACCACAAGTGTTCTTGATGGATGAACCGCTATCAAATCTCGATGCAAAACTTCGTGTTGCAACTCGTACCCAGATAGCTGCGCTTCAGCGACGTCTCGGCATCACTACGGTC
>SYAN01000009.1 GCA_005787575.1 Actinomycetota bacterium
ATAGTCTCGGCGCTCCATGCAGTTCCGAGAGTGTGAAAGTTTACAAAAACTGACCGTGCCCACTTCCTGCCTAATCGATTTGCAAATCCAGGGAGGGCATTGGCCTCATGAATGAATAGCGGACGCCTCAATAACTTAGCGGCAATGTAGATGGGGGTCGCTACATACCCACCAAAACCCACCACAACCTGAGAACCTCGCACTAACGGGAGAGATTGGGCGATCGCAAGTAGGAACCTAAAAGGAAAAGTCAGGGAAGAAAATGAAAGGGCGCGAGGAAGTGGCGCCTTGGCGATGAAGTGCCAATGAAATTTCGATGCGAAGTTTCGCTCTAGCCCACTCTTCGTACCAACGAAATCAATTCTCCACTCGGGATTGCGCTCGGAGATGAGCTCGGCGACCGATATCGCAGGACCGATATGACCCATAGTTCCGCCGGCTGCAAAAAGTATTCTGCTTGCCATCGAGAGAACACTACTTCAGGGTTCGTGAGAGTCGTTGGGCTAACTCTTCTTTAACCTCAGGGTCTCGCAAAGCAATGTTCAGCACGACGCCAAGTGCCATCAAGGTGCTAATCAGAGAAGACCCACCGTAGGAGATCAACGGCAAAGTCACACCAATGACTGGAATCAATCCAGTCACTGAGCCGATATTTACCGCGATCTGGACCACTAGCCAGATTCCGATTCCCGCAACCAGATACTTTTCGAAAAGAGTCTTGGATTTCAGCGCCACTTTGAAAATGGTCATGACCATGAAAAAGAAGAGAAAGAGCACAGTCAATGAACCTAGTAACCCCATCTCTTCGCCGATCACTGCGAAGATGAAGTCAGTGTGCGCTTCAGCCAGGTTTCCCCACTTCTGTTTGCCTGCTCCGAGTCCTGATCCGAATATGCCTCCTGATGCGAATGCCATGATCGAGTGAGCTGGTTGCCAACCTGCATGTTGATAGTTGGCTTCAGAGAAGGGATCTAGTAGAGCCTTGATTCGATAAATTCGATTCGGTTGCGTCAAAATCATGACGAGGACAAAGAGAGCGATTCCGCCTAATCCCATCAAGAAGTAGCGCATAGAAATACCGGAGATGAAAAGTACACCGGCGGCAATTGCGGCAAAGATGATCGCTGTACCCAAATCCTTTCCAGCAACAATCAAACCGATGATCGCAATCAACCCAGGCAGGAGACTCTTCAGTAAGTCAGACCTCAACCCTTGAGCGATAGATTCTTCGTGCTTGGCCAGAACTCCAGCAATCCACAGCAACATACCGAGTTTGGCAAATTCGCTTGGTTGCAAGGTGAATCCAGCGATAGCTATCCAGTTGGAATTTCCATTTACTTCTTTTCCGATGCCCGGTATTAGCGGAAGTGCAAGGGATGCAAGTGAGATAACTAAAGAAAGCGTAGAAATCCGCTGCAGGAATCGAGGTGGAGTCCTCATCAAAAATGCTGCGAGGACAACTCCCACGAGGAAGAGAATGATTTGTTTCGCAACAATCGCAACCGAGCCGCGAGACTCTTGCAAGGCGATCACGCTCGAAGCCGAGAAAACCATCAGTAGACCGAGAAGTGAGAGTAAGAGAGCGGGAAAGACGATGCCATAGAAGCGAGTCACAGGTCTGCGCATCATGACGCCACCAACTCACGTACCGCTTTTGTAAATGCCTCGCCACGTTCGGCGTACGAGGAGAATTGGTCCATCGAGGCGCAAGCAGGCGCGAGAAGCACGGTATTGCCGCGCGAAGCGAGGGACTTTGCCACAGTGACAACATGGCGCATCAAGTCATAACCTCGAAGGCCAGGATCGGTCTCAACGATCTTCAACTGAGGTTTCTGCTCAAGTAAAGCGTTCTTTATCAACCCAGCATCGGCGCCAATCAATATCGCTGCATCGATTCGATGGTGTGTGGCTCGAGCCAACTCCGTCATCGAAGCACCTTTTGCGAGTCCACCTGCGATCCAGATAATTCGATCAAATGAAAATATGGCAGAGAGGGCGGCGTGAGGATTGGTTGCCTTTGAGTCATCAATCCACGCAATACCGTCCTGGTCAAGGATCAACTCCAACCGATGGTGGTCGAGAGCGAAGGATTGAAGACCTTGAGCGATAACACTCGCCTCAATACCAATGGCGCGCGCCAATCCTCCAGCGGCTAGAGCATTGAGCAGATTATGTGGGGCAGATGATGGCAATTCACTTGTGACCGCAAGCTCGAATGCTTGCGATGAATCGGGAGTAAATGCTCGGTCGACCAAGATGTCCTCGACCAGACCGAGTTCTCCAACACTCGGTGTATCGAGATGAAACGCCATGGCCGCAACTTCTGGAGCACCTTTTTTTAGCTTTTGAAACGACTGAGCGAGGGTGGCATCTGAGACATTGACCAAGGCGAGCTTGCTCAACCGGAACAATTTCATTTTTGCTTCGGCGTATTGTTCGAAGTTGCCGTGCCAATCTATGTGATCTTCTGCAATGTTGAGGATTGCAATGGCCTCGAATCTGGGGAGATCACTCCATGCCAGTTGAAATGATGAGAGTTCAATAGCCAAAACTTCAAAGCCATGCTCTACGCACTCAATTACAGTTCGTCCAACATTTCCGCAAGCGACGCCGTTGACTCCACCGGCATGAAAAATGCTCTCAACCATCTGGATAGTCGTGGTCTTGCCATTTGTTCCAGTGAGTGCAATCCACTTTTGATCTGGTGCGAGAACTGACTTCACCTTCCAAGCAAAATCAATTTCGCTGATCAAACGAACATCTAAGGATTGAAGTTCTTGAATCAGTGGATGATCAAGGCGCCAACCTGGACTCACAATGGCGATGGTCTTCTTGCGGTCAATTTCCTTTGGGATAGTTCTTTTGGCCTTTGAATCTCGTTCATCGATCATTTCAACCGGGTAGCCATGTCGGGTGAGAAACTCCTGAAGGGCTTGACCAGTGACTCCCGCGCCAATTACGAGAAAGTTCTTGCCTTCGAATTCAGATCCGAGATTCATGGGGAATGAGGTGGTGGCCTTAGCCAACAACCCAATCTGCATAAAAGAGGCCAAGACCTAGCGCCATTGCAATCCCTGCGACTATCCAAAAACGAACGACGACTGTCACTTCACTCCAGCCAAGAAGTTCGAAATGGTGGTGCAACGGTGCCATCTTGAATACTCGTTTACCGCCCGAGATCTTGAAGAAGCCAGTCTGGATAATCACGGAAAGCGTGATGATTACGAAAAGTCCCCCAAGTGCAACGAGGAGAAGTTGTACTCGCAGCGTAAGGGCAAGTCCTGCAAGGGCAGCACCGATAGCAAGGGAACCTGTGTCTCCCATGATGATGCGCGCTGGTGATGTATTCCACCAAAGGAATCCGGCTAATGATCCTGCGAAAGCTGCCGCCAAGACTGCGAGGTCGAGGGGATCTCGAACTTCATAACACTTCAACGATGGTTCGAGTGCGCAACTTTGTCCGAACTCCCAGACGCCGATCAGAATGAAAGCCAAGAAGGAGAGTATCGCAGCGCCAGAGGCAAGACCGTCTAATCCATCGGTGAGATTTACTGCGTTACTTGTGCCAAGAATCATCAATACTGCTAGAGCGATGACTGCCACGACGCCAAGTTCAATTGAAGTGTCGCGAACTGTCGAAAGATTTGTTGAGATGGGAGTTAGCCCCCGTTCATCCGGGAATCTCGTCGCCAGGTAGGCAAAGCCACCCGATACCAATATTTGGCCGAGAAGCTTCATTCGGGCAGGGAGGCCTTTGGAATTCTGTCGCGTGATCTTCAGCCAGTCATCAAGGAAACCCACCAAAGCGATAGCCATCACTAACGCAAGCACCAAAAGCGCGGAGGTCGTTAGTGGCACGCCTATGAGCAGGTGTGAAATCAGGTAACCAAGAGTCGCCGCAATGACAATCGCGATCCCTCCCATTGTCGGAGTGCCTCGCTTTGCGAAGTGAGTCGATGGACCATCCTCTCTAACAACTTGGCCATAACCGCGACCTGCAAAAATCTTTATAAGTGATGAGGTAAGCAAGAAACTCAAAAGAAAGGAGAATGCACCCGCAAGCAGAATTCCTCTCATGCGAGCCCCTTCTTTGAATCACTTTCTGTTAAGAAAGTGATGAAATCTGCCGCCAATAGTTCCAGACCTTCTGCGCGGGAGGCCTTGAACAACACGCAATCTCCGGGTTCTACATAAGAGAAAAATGCCTTTGCTGCTTCACGAGAATCGGCCAGAAGCCAATCAGGATGATTCCCTTCGAGATAACGCTTTTCCTTGACCGCCACCAGATAGTCGATGCCGAGTTGAGCGGCGAAATCCCCTACTTCTCGGTGAAGAGCATCTGACTCGGAACCAAGTTCATGCATCGTGCCAAGAAACGCGAAACTTCGACCGCCTCGTTCTTGAGCCATCAAGGCTGTGGTCCGTAGCGCCCCAGCCATACTCTCAGGGTTGGCGTTATAGGAATCATTGATGACCACAACTCCAGCGATCTCACTCATCTCCATGCGCCATTTACTCTCAGGTTTGAATGTGGTCAATCCAGTTGCAATCTCGTTATCGCCAAGGCCAAGGATGTATGCCATAGCTGCAGCAGCGAGAGCATTTGCGACGTGATGCGCACCTGCGATATTGAGCTCAACAGCCTCTCTTCCCCGTGGCGTCACCAATTCAAAATGAGCAAATCCGGAACGCATCTCTACATCAGTTGCTCTTATCTCCTCGACTCCGCTCTCGCCGAATCGAACAACTCTCAAATCGCTTCGACTTTCTGCCATCTTTGGCGTGAATTCATCGTAGGTACCAAGGATCGCAACTCCGCCCTCTTGGATACCTCTCACCAGTTCGGATTTTGCAGTCGCGATTGCCTCGCGAGAACCAAACTCACCTAGGTGGGCGGTGCCGACTTTGAGAACGACCCCAATATTGGGCCGAGCCATCTCTGCTAGTCGAGATATATCGCCAAGATGCCGTGCACCCATCTCTGCAACGCAATAAGCGGTTGACTCATCGCATTGCGTTAACGTCACTGGCAGACCTAAGTCATTGTTAAAAGACCCTACGGGAGCGATCGTTGCGCGATTTTTCGACGTCGAGGCAGAGTTGAGAATATGAGCGATCATGTCCTTGGTCGTCGTCTTGCCTTGCGAACCAGTGATCCCAACAACTTGGAGATTACTCAAAGTGCTTCGATAGTAGGAGGCCCATTTGGCGGCCGCCTTCATTACATCTTCCACGATGATTGCCGGGCAATTAATCTCTCGCTCGAGAAATGCGAATGCACCCCCAGCAGTTGAGGCAAAGTCATGGCCATCGACTCGTTCCCCTTTTAAGGCGAGGAAAATGCCGTTTTTTCGAGGAGTTCTAGAATCGAAAAAAAGTGATCCATCCGTCAACTCATCGCCGTTAAGTCGGTGAAGCACACCTCCGACAATTCCTGCGACTGTGGAAGCGGAGATCATGGGTTCAACTCTTCCCAGATTCTCGAAGACCTGCACTTGAAAGTGTTTCGATAGCTCTCGCCAGTTCAATTCGATCGTCGAAGGGCTCAACTCGATCTCTATACGCCTGCCCTTGTTCATGTCCCTTGCCTAAAACAACAACACAGTCACCCTTTTGGGCGAAGGCCACAGCTTGAGCAATCGCTTTAGCGCGATCAACTTCGACAATTCGATTCTCATCTAGCTTAACGCTTGCGGTCATCTCATCGAGAATAGTTTTCGGATCCTCACTACGTGGATTATCACTCGTGAAGAGTGAGATTGTTGCGCCATCTGCGCATGCACGTGCCATCAATGGCCGTTTACTCTTGTCTCGATCTCCACCGCAACCAACCACCGCAATCACTTTGCCTTCGACACTTTCACGGAGAGTGGCAAGTACCTTTTCAATGGCTTCGGGTGAATGGGCGTAATCAACATAAGCTTCAAACTCTTGACCCAGGTCAACTCGTTCCAACCTACCAGGCGCTCCACGAAGTAGTGGTGAAATTCGTGACAGTAGGAGTGGATCAACGCCACTGTCGTAAGCGAAGGCAAGAGCCATCAAGAAGTTCTCTAAATTGTGTCGACCACGGAGTCCGATCTCACTTTCGATCAAGATTCCCTCAGGACCTCTTGCTTTGAATTGATAGCCTGTACGAGTCTTGTCATGGTCGAAGATATGCCAAGTCGCTCTTTTATCGCTCAGTGAGAGCGTCGCTACCTCGATATCAGCCGAGTGCGCGAGTCTTGCACCATACGGGTCATCGATATTTATAAATGCCTTATTTGAGAACTCGAAGGAGAAAAGTTTTGATTTTGCTTGGAAATATTGCTCCATCGTTCCGTGGAAATCGAGGTGATCCTGGCTCAAGTTTGTGAAACCGACGGCAGAAAAACGAGCGCCATTGATTCGGTGGAGTTCCAGCCCGTGTGAACTCACTTCCATAGCAAGAGCCTTGACATGGAGTTCGACCATTTGTGCCGCACTTCTTGCAATGGAATCGGCGGAAGGCGTGGTTCGAATAGCAGGTATCTCGACTCCTGGCAGTCGTGTTGAAATCGTTCCCATTAGTCCCGCAGCAAGTCCTGCCTCTTGCCAAATTTCATAAAGAAGGGTTGTGGTGGTGGTCTTTCCGTTCGTCCCCGTTATCCCTGCCGCATACATCCTTGTCATGGGATTGTCATAGAACCAATGGGCAAGATGACCTAGATCCACTTCGGGTTTAGAGACTGTGATGATAGGAATCGACCTATCCGAGATCAGCTCATCTCCTCTCTTATCCGTCACTATTGCCGCCGCGCCAGAGTTGATTGCTTCCTGGGCAAAGGTCGCACCATGTGTGCGGATTCCTGGCAGTGCGACGAAGAGCGAACCGGGATTTACTGAATGGGAATCACTGGTGATATCTGTGACCAAAGTTTTCGCCCACTCACCGCTCGTGGAATTGATTGGACCTAGGTATGAAGCAACCTCTGCAAGATTTCTTCTTGAAACCGGGAGATCGAGAGCGAGGTTTTGACCATTGGGCGAAGAAGTGAGCGCCAGATTACCCATGTGACGCCGCCTTCACTTCCCTCTTGCCACGAAGCTTCTTCTTTCCGTTAGAACCATTCTCGTCATTGACCTGCATAGTGATCTTTCGCTGATAGTCCGAGTACGTCAGGGCATAAGGCGATGAGGTTTCACCTGTTGGTGGAATGTTTCGCGATTGCAGGATGTAACTCATCACTTCTTTGAAAACGGGGCCACCGAGATATCCACCGTAGTAAACGCCTTTCGGACCTTGAATCGTCACGCTTACGACAAATGCTGGATTATCGGCAGGGGCAAAGCCAATGAATGAAGCGGTGTAGCCACGATAGCAACCGCATGCCTGATCATGGCGCTGAGCAGTACCGGTCTTTCCGGCGACTCGATAGCCAGGAATGGCAGCCGATGGTGCGGTGCCATGAGGGCCCACAACGCTTTCAAGCATCAACCGCATCGTCTTTGCCGTCTCACTGGAAATGACTCGAACGGGCTTCGCTCGTTCCATTGGAGTGAATGCTCCACTAGCTGAGATTGTTCCCTTGATGACAGTTGGTTGAACTCGAACACCATCATTTGCAAGAGTTGCGAATATCGAAGTTGCTTGGATCGAATTTAAGGAATACCCCTGCCCGAATGAGAATGTTGGAAGTGAGGTTCCGGACCATTGATCAAGATCCAAGAGTTTGCCCGCGGTCTCGCCAGGTAATTTCAATCCGATTGATGAACCCACACCAAAAGCTTTGAGATAGTCGTGAAGATTTTCCTTGCCGATCATCTCTCCGACTTTGATTGCACCAGTATTAGAGGAGTTTGCGAGTGCTCCAGCAACTGTGATCTTCTCAGTTTTGTGATGTTCATGATCGTGAAAGTAAGTTCCATACCGCTTTAACTTATAGGGAGTGACCAAAATGGTCTCTGGCCCTATTTTCTTCTCCTCGATCGCGGCCGCGTAGGTCACAACTTTTCCGGTTGAGCCTGGTTCATATGCTTCTTCGACCGAGAGATTTCTAAAGTGTCGAGGATCGACATCATTTCGATCTGCCGGGTCGAAACTTGGGTATGTCGCATGAGCCAAGATCTCGCCACTCTTAGGGTCTTGAACTATCACGGTCCCAGAAAGCGCCTTGGAAGATTTAACAACCTTACTTATCGCTCGCTGTGCCACCCATTGCACGTCACGATCAATTGTTAGTTG
>SYAN01000040.1 GCA_005787575.1 Actinomycetota bacterium
CATCCAGTCAGAAAGATATTCTTGATGGGCTCATCGTCGGGTTACTTCAAGAGCGAGAGGAAGCGAGGGCTCGAAAAGATTTTGCTGCCGCAGATCGCATTCGAGACCGAATCTCAACTCTCGGTATCACAATCGAAGACACCGCTAGTGGACCGAGATGGAGTATCTCCTGATGGCAACACCACCAAAACGCCCTCGAAGACTCAAAGGTCGTGGGCCGACGCCCAAAGCTGCTGATCGTCCGTATCACAAGGCAGCAAAGTTCGGTAAGAAGAGGCGAGGTAGCGAGACTTCGCGATCCAGGACTGAACGTGAAAATGACGACCGACCACGAAGCGACAGACCACGAAGCGACAGACCACGAAGCGACAGACCACGAAGCGACCGACCACGAAGCGACAGACCACGAAGCGACCGACCACGAAGCGACAGACCACGCGGTGAGCGAAGACGAGAAGATTCTGAGAAAGTTTATGTCGACACTATCGCGGGGAGAAATGCTGTTCTCGAGGCGTTGAGAGCAGAAGTTCCAGTAAAGGAATTGATTGCTGCTGTCGGCATTGATATTGACGACCGTGTTCAAGAGATCGTCGATCTGGCACGAAATCAAGGGATTACGATTCGTGAGATTCCTCGTCACAAATTGGACTCACTCAGTGGAATCACAAATCATCAAGGAATAGCACTCGTTGCTAAACCATTCGCTTATTCTTCGCAAAAAGAGATTTTTTCTCGGGTGAAGGAGAAACCTCTTTTTGTGGCGGTAGACGGTGTTACCGATCCACGAAATATCGGCGCAATCATTCGAAGCGCTGTGGCATTCGGTGCCGATGGGATCTTCATTCCAGAACGGCGTAATGCCAGCATCACGGGAGCTGCATGGAAGGCCTCAGCAGGGGCAGTCGCTAGAGTCCCGATTGCCCAGGTCACGAATTTGGTCCGCTCAATTGAGGATGCAAAGAAGTTGGGTTGCTTCGTCGTGGGTCTTGATAGCGATGCTAAGGACGATGTCGCAACTATCTCTGTCGCATCTGAAGGCCTCTACCTCGTAGTTGGAGGTGAAGGCAAAGGTCTCTCTCGATTAGTTCGTGAGAACTGCGACTTGATCGCAGCAATCCCAATATCTTCAAAAGTAGAGAGCCTTAATGCATCTGTCGCTACTTCTATTGCTCTCTATGAGATTGCGAAAAGGCGCCCGAGTAAAGAGTAAAAATGAGTGATATCAAGGTATTCAAGCGTTTCATAGCTCTCGGCGATTCAATGACTGAGGGAATGAACGATGAGATTATCCGAGGAAATTTTCGAGGTTGGGCAGACCGTGTCGCTGACGTACTTGCGACTCAGCATCATGACTTCACATATATGAATCTCGCGATCAGGGGTAAGTTGGTAGGACAAGTCCTTCACGAGCAGATTCCTCTGGCTCTTCCTTTCATCGCTGATGACCAGAGCGCTTCTGAGGTTCTCGTCTCCTTTCATGCAGGTGCTAACGATGTACTTCGTCCTAAATATGACCCAGAGCGCACTTTCGCGCTTTATAACGAATCAGTAAGGAAGCTACATCAAAGCGGCGCGCGAGTAATGCTCTTCTGCGTGCTTGAGACTTTCGCAGCAGGAAGTAAAACAGGTAGCGCTCTCGCTGAGCGATTCAGAGAGTTCAACAAGAATGTCAAGCAGATGGCGGAGGAGACGGGTGCGATTCTTCTCGATCCGAATCCGGATGAGTTCTGGCATGACAAGGCATTTATGTCCTGGGATCGCCTCCATATGAATTCACAAGGACACTATCGAGCCGCGCAAGGAGTCCTCGCCAAACTTGGTCTACCCCATGACGAGCGATACCGAGAGCCACTCCCACCAGGAATAGACCCAAGCGCCATGAAAAAGTTAAGTGAGAATACGAAATGGTTTCTCTTATTCCTCATGCCGTGGATCTGGCGAAGGATTCGCGGTCGATCATCAGGTGATGGCAGGTCACCGAAGTACTCCCGCCCCACAAGTTGGCCGGCGAAGGATTGACGCCTCTAACAGAGGAAACTCTTAGAAGATGTAAATCCAACTCCAGGTGTAACTGCCTGGCTTAATCTTGTATTTAGCGTGAGTATCTGGCCCACAAGATGCGGTTCCAACTCCACGAGATAGCGCTTCGATAGTCACGACAGAATTTCCTGAGGGAACCAAATCGACGTTATGTGAGGTATCAGCAAGGGTTTCGCTACGGTAAGGGGAGACGGTGACGAACCTCGGCTTATCGAGCTGGATCAGCGCGCCCTTGCTTGAAGAATCAGTTACCGCAAACCATCTCACATCTGCTCTCGCCCCAGATTCTTGAGGTTTGATGTAATCAGTATGCATCTCGGAGACTTTTGCACGCCACCGATGGACTCGACCAATTTTGCGATCGCTTGCGCTCTCGTGCTTTCCTGCACCGAGCCAAGTCACCTGGTCAAGCTCGCCATCTAGTTCAAATCGAGTGCCGATTCTCGCAACATCGGTGAGCTGTTTCGGCAAAACCACATTCTCGGTGATGCGAACCCCACCATCTACCCGTTCGATTACTTGGCTCTGCTTTATCTTCACCCCTGATCCGGTCGATAGGGTGCTAAGGATTGTGGTCTTTGTTTTCCCATCACGAATCACGCAATCGGTCACGGTCAAGTCCCGAAGACCCCACTCATTCCATTTCGTCGCAATATGCCCGATGAGATCGTTATCAGTCGGTGCTCGCCAGAGCGAGAGTCGTGGCGCAACCTTCATGAGTGGAAGTTTGATCAAACCATCTTCTGTGATGAAGTCTCGCGGTGATAATGCCAAGACCTTCGCTTTGACGAGAGATTTTGACGGCAGTGCGAATTGTGCCCAGGCAATCTCAAACCCTCTCTGTGCCCAAGCTGTAGTTTCCTTCTGTCGAAGTGAGAGGTTGAGAAAACGCTCTCCACCTTCGTTCTGGTTTCGAAGTGATTTCGCCTTGATTTGGATTGTCTTCTTGCTTCGCGGTGCGATTTTTGGCAGATTGATTACGCCATTTTCAACTTCTTTTCCATCAACGGTGATTTGGAAATGAAGAGCATAACGTTCGATTGCGGTGAAGAAGTTTCGGTTGAAGAGTGAGACTCGTCCAGTTGCTGGAGATTGAGCCGTGAATGTCACGGGTTGAGCAAGCGCTTTGAACTCATGGAGCGCGGGCTTTGGGCTTCGATCCGGGAAAAAGAGTCCATCGCAGACGAAGTTGCCGTCATGCTTTATCTCTCCGAAATCGCCACCGTAGGCATTGCGCTTCTTCCCCCCTGGAAGGTTTTGAATAATTCCATGATCCCAAAATTCCCAGATGAATCCACCTTGAAGACCTGGGGTGGAATGGATTGCATCCCAATACTCCTTCAAAGTTCCATTGCTGTTGCCCATCGCATGGCTGTATTCGCAGAGGATCAATGGTCGGTCAGCACGCTTTGATTTCGCGTAATCGACGATAGCTGAAACTTCTGGGTACATCGGACAGACGATGTCAGTGAGTTGATGTCCGATGGTCCAGTTTCCTCGGATAGCACCCTCATAGTGAAGTGGTCGCGTCGAATCGAAATTACGGATGTAAGAAGCGGCTGCATGATGATTTAGGCCAGAGCCAGACTCATTCCCAAGTGACCAAGCAACCACCGAGGGATGATGGATATCCCTCTGCACCATTCGCGCGGTTCGATCGACGAAGGCATTTAAGTATTTCTGATCGTTGCAGATACTGTCCTGGAAGGCGTGGGATTCGATATTTGCCTCACCGAACACGTAGAAACCAAGTTCATCACAGAGGTCAAGAAAGACCGGGTCATTGGGGTAGTGGGAAGTTCGTACGGCATTGAAGTTCCATCGCTTCAATTCCAGGAGATCCGCGCGCATCAATTCTCGAGTTAGTACTCGGCCGCTTTCCTTGTTGAAGTCATGCCGATTGACACCGTAAATGATGATTGGTTTTCCGTTTACTAAGAACTCTTTCCCCTTGACCTCAACCGATCTAAATCCAATTCGCTGTGTTATGACTTCAAGGGATTTGCCATCTGGGTCGATTAGTTCGAGTTCAACCTCATAGAGCTTGGGGGATTCTGGAGACCAGGGTGAGACTCCAGGAATTTTCCCCGAGAACTCGATTACTCCGGGGCCAGGTGGCTCAATCTCTCGGATTGCATCGCGCGTGGCTTCTGGAAGCTTTCCATCCCAATAGGCACCCCTGAAGAATTCATCACTCGCCCTACGTTGTTTAGGAGTCATCTCGGTCCAGTTTGGACGTTCTGAACGTGAGACAACGGCTTCGAATCTAACTTCTCTGCTTAGTCCAGCGACCTTCGCTCGTAGCGTCCAACCATCAATAGCCAGGCCACTAATTGAATTAACGAAAGCACGAATGCGGAGTGTCCCAGTCTTTTGGTCGGCGAGTAGGCCGGTCTGGGTATAAAGGCGTTCGACAAAGACCTTTTCTGTTGCGTGAATAGTGACGGAGCGCGTGATTCCTCCATGCCACCATTGATCTTGATCCTCGATGAAAGAGGCATCTGACCACTTAACAACGACTATCCGTACCGTGTTCTTGCCCTCGATGAGGAAATCAGTGACATCAAAGTCAGCATGTAACCGAGAGTCCTTCGCCAGGCCAACGAATTGACCATTTATATAGAGGGAGGCAACCGATTCAAATCCTCCAATTGTGAGAACCACGCGCTTTCCACGCCATAGATCGGAAAATTCGAAATCTCTTTCGTAAATACCAGTTGGATTCTCGTGCGGCACGATTGGAGGTAGAAGATCAAATGGCATCTGCGTATTTGTGTAGATGGGCTTATCTCCATGTGGGAAATTGCCATTCTCATCTTGAACCATGGTCCAAAGTCCAGGCACGCCAATTGAGCTCCAAGAGCGCGAAATCTTTTCCTCTGGGTGCTTAAGGAGTTGGAACCGCCACTGACCGTTGAGAGTCGTTGAGTGAAGGTGCGCGATGTTGAGCATAGGAAGTCGGTTCAACGAAGTTAGTTCAGGTGAAATCCAGTACTTGCCTAGAGAGCCTTCTCGCTTTCTCACTCTTTTCCGGACCCTTCTAGTCTTCTCGTCTAACTCGACCGAGCTCGTTTTCCGATAGGGCCTTGCGATTCTCTTCTCGGGCTTCGTCCATCGCATTCAAGACAACTCCGATTAGCACATTGAGAATCGTGAAGACAATAATGAAAACGTAGGAGATGTAAAAGGGAAGTGCAAGGGGTGTGTATGAAAGTCCATCCATCAAGTACTGCGCGAATTCCTCAAGGGTGAGCAATATGAATAGCGAAGTTAATGCCGAAGTTATGTCCCCCCACTGCTCAGGCATGTCCTTACCAAAGAGGTAAACCCCTGCCATCCCATACATAAAGAGAGCGAGAAAGATAAGTACGGACATACTCATAAGTGGCGGGAGGCTTCGAGCGATCGAGCGCGTAAGTATCCGAACTTCAGGCAAAAAGCGGAAAATTCGAATCAGTCGGAAGATTCGAAGCAGTCGAAGGATCAGGGTCTGGCTAGCAAAGAGCGGTGATAATCCGATAATGACAAAGTCAAAGATATTCCAGCCAGTCTTGAAGAACATCCAAGGCTTGCTTCCATAGGAGATTATTCGAGCAACAAGCTCTCCGATGAAGATCCAAAGTGCTACTCGATCAAAGGTCTCAAGCGATTCTCTTACTTCGCTGTCGATGTTCTTCATGGTCAATAACGCGAGTGCAACTGCGTTGAGCATAATGATTGCAGCTATAAAAAGTTCGAATGCTTGGCTGTAGACGACCTTAGTGAGCCATTGGATTCGGTAACTCGGAATCTCAACTTTTGCGTTTTGACTCCGAAGCAAAGCTCTACTCCCTAGATAAATTAGTTAGTGATCGGATTGGCTTCATTGACCACTATGGTCTTTGCCCAGAGATCTGTGACTCGTTTGAGTTGACCACCTTTGAAAATCCAGAGCGCATCAGTCAATGAGATTGCTAATCCGATGAGTGATCCAAGAATTGTGAGTCCTTGCCCTGCAAAAGGATCAGAGGAATAGGCATCATCAAAACCTGATGCAAAACCACCGAGCGCCTCGAATATCAATCCGGGAATCGCAAAGACGATTGGAATCAGAAACTGGCGAATGGCCATGTGACCCCACGTTGCAGCGTTGCGTTCAACTTCAGCGACTACTCGCATCTTGAGAATCTGCTTAGCCGGCGTGAGGCCTTGGCCCCAAATCACGAGGCTCCAGATCAACCAACCGATTCCGCAAGTGACAAGCATTAAGGCTAAGTCCAGGAAGTAACCACCAAGTCGATGTTGTGCAGATGCTTTTGGATAGAGATTCATAGTCACCAGAATACTGCTATCAGCACGTTGGCAAGTGCCAAGCCAAAGATCGTCATATAGGTAGATCTCTTAACTTCAGTCTTTCTAACATTGAGGAATCCAAGGACCAGAATCACTACGACAAAGAGAAGTTTGACTCCAAGTTTGCTGTGATCAAGCAGTTCAACAGATTCGTCTCGAGCATGCTGCATCGCATTGACGATGATTAGGAAGATTCCCGCAAGAAGGACTAGAAGACCGCTGTGCAGGCTCGCAACCTTTATCCGCAATGGCTTCTCGCTCACTCCGACCAAGGTCCCGCCGAGTAGGCCCGCCATTCCGATGAAGTGCAGAACTAGAAGAGCTTTGTAGGCCAAGTCCATTTCTTCCCCTTTCAGTCGATTCTCAGGACTGAGTCCATATCTCCTCAAGCCTAATCGCCATCCTCCGGTATTTGCTTATTCAACTGGCAGGTCGTTTTCGAAAGTGATTCGCTTTGGGCATGGCCACAAGTGACAACTCCTCGGATGTATCTAGAAGAGGGCTTGCCGCCGCTTTACTCGCTAGCGGCATGACCACGATTGCATCAACTTTTCCTAGCATCGCTTCCACTCAACCAACGGCGAAGTGTGTTCGCGTTGGTCAGAAGATTATTTTCAATGGGTATGCATATAGTTGTATTCGAAAAAGTGGTCGCTTAAGTTGGAAGAGGGGAAAGAAAATTAAAGCGGCAGTTGCGCCGTCTCTTCCAACACCCACACCAACACCCACAC
>SYAN01000041.1 GCA_005787575.1 Actinomycetota bacterium
AATGAAGCAATCGTCTTCCAATGTGAAGTCTTCTATGGCACCAGGCGGGTTGCTACGGGGATGTTGCAGCGCGAGATTGTTGAGCGGATTCGCTACGCGGCAAAAGTAGCTGCGCTCTCGGTCTTAGCCCAGAACGAAAGCGCAGAAACGAACGACAAATAGTGCTGGCTATTGACTTGAAAGTTATTTCTTAGTCGCCCAGAAGATCTCCGCAATCTCATCGATCTTGGCGATCAGTTTCTCAGCAACTGCAACGTCGTTAGTGCCCTTTGTTCCAGTCGCACCAGCCAACTTTGTTGCTTCGTTGAAGAGCGAGTGAAGTTGTGGGTAGGCCTCAAAGTGATTCGGCTTGAAGTAATCGGTCCAGAGCACCCATAGGTGTTCCTTAACTTGGTGTGAGCGCTCTTCCTTAATTGCGACTGACCGAGACTTGAAGTCGGCATCGGACGAGGCGTTGTACTTCTCCATGCATGCCTTTACTGAGAGAGCTTCGATACGTGCCTGTGCTGGGTCATATACACCGCATGGCAGATCGCAATGTGCGTGGACTGTGATCATGATTTTTACCCTTCTAGTAAGTACGTTTCCTATAAATCTTCGGCAAGGCTACCTTCTGACATCGGGTTACGCTCACCGAGGGCCCTGGACCAGGGTCATTAGCGAGTAATGAAGAAAGTTGCGTGTGAATGAGAGTAGTTGAGGGCATCCTTCGCCTCTTCTCAATCGAACGCGCTGAAGTCAAAGGTCTCTCGATGGCGCCCACCTTGCGCGATGGCCAAGTTATCTGGGTTCGGATGGCGAAAGTTCCTCTCTCGCGCGAGTATCTCGAAAAAATTCGTGGGCGAGTTGTGATCGTCGAGCGAGATGAGATGCCAGGAATCCTTTTGATCAAGCGACTGGAGAAAGTCCATGGAGATTTGATTTGGATCGAAGGCGATAACAAAGATGCAAGCCTGCTTGAGTTACAGAATGATTCGAGAAAATTCGATTGGCTTTCAAGCCAGACAATAAAAGGGGTTGCGGTGCGAAAGTTCTCTAGGGGTTCACTTAACGCATAAATGCTTCCATGATGAGAGCTTTTTGCTCTTCCTCATGGACGTGATGATTTCCCGTGGCAGGGCTTGCAGTTGCGCGGCGCGAGACTCGACGAAGCACTCGTCCTTGCAATAGATCTTCGCCATCTGCCTTTGTCGCAAGAGCTACAAACGGCCAAGCCCCCTGATTGGCTGGTTCATCTTGGACCCAGAGCAAGTTGGCGTTGGGATGCTTTGCTATGACTTCTTGGAATTCTTGTGCGGGGAATGGATAGAAGCGCTCAACTCTGACGATTGCTGTGGAGAGTTCACCAAGCTTTGCTCGCTCTGCGACTAACTCCCAATAGATCTTTCCTGAACAGAATATAACTCGCGTTGCATTCGTGACGGTTGGATCATCAATCACAGGTTTGAAGGTTCCCGAAGTGAACTCACTCAGTTGCGATGCTGCAGCTTTAAGGCGAAGCATCGACTTTGGTGTGAATACAACGAGAGGGCGTCGAACTGGATTCTTCATATGCCACCTGAGGAGATGGAAGTACGAGGAGGGTGATGAGGGTTGGGCGACTGTCATATTCTTCTCAGCGCAGAGCGTTAAGAATCTCTCGATTCGAGCCGAAGAGTGATCTGGTCCCTGTCCTTCATAACCGTGAGGCAAGAGCATGACAACGGAGGAACGCTCACCCCATTTCTGAAGCGATGATGAGATGAATTCGTCGATGATTGATTGTGCGCCATTGACGAAGTCACCGAACTGCGCTTCCCAGAGGACAAGCGCATTCGGGCGAGCGACCGAGTATCCATACTCGAAACCGAGCGCGGCATACTCCGAGAGAAGTGAGTCGAAGACGAAGAACTGGTTCTCATCGCTAATCAAACCGCGAAGTGGCGTCCACTCTGCTGCGTTCTTGCTGTCTATGACGACTGCGTGACGATTAGAGAAGGTGCCTCGCCGAGCATCTTGTCCGACAAGTCTTATTGGGTGTCCTTCAAGCAAGAGTGAGCCAAAGGCAAGGAGCTCGCCACCTGACCATTCAATGGTCCCGTCATTGAGTGACTCTGCACGACGGGTTAATTGTGGCAAGAGTTTTGGATGAACATTGAAACCTTCGGGGACTGATACTTGAGTCGTTGCGATCTGCCGAGCGATCTCTTCGGTGATTGCGGTGTTGATCTTCTTTGTTGAAGGCGCCTCTGGAGCAGGAGGGAAATTATCTTCTGGTTTGGTGTTGTGCACAGCTTGATAAATGGATTCAAGTTGTGACTGGAAGTCTGCGACTACTTCATCAGCCTCTGCCTGAGTGATATCTCCGCGCCCAACGAGTGCTTCGGCATAGAGTGTGCGAACACTGCGCTTATTGCTGATGAGTTCATACATAAGAGGCTGTGTGAAACTTGGTTCATCACCTTCGTTATGGCCGCGTCGTCTGTAACAGACCATGTCGATGACGACATCTTTATTGAATGCTTGACGGTAAGCGAAAGCGATTCTTGCGACGCGAACACAGGCTTCAGGGTCATCGCCATTGACATGAAATACCGGCGCCTGGATCATCTTTGCCACATCAGTTGAATAGCGTGAGGAACGAGCAGATCCAGGTGAGGTAGTGAATCCAACTTGGTTATTTATCACTACATGGATGGTTCCGCCGACTCGGTATCCCTTCAACTGCGAAAGCTGTAGCGTCTCTGCGACAACACCTTGACCTGCGAAAGCTGCATCACCATGAATGAGAATTGGTAGCACTGAGTAAAGCTTTTTGACATTGAGCGCATCTTGTTTAGCGCGAACGATTCCTTCAAGAACGGGATTAACTGCCTCGAGGTGTGATGGATTCGCTGCGAGATAAACCTTCGCCTTCGCGCCAGATTCAGAGGTGAAGAGACTTTCAGTTCCAAGGTGATACTTCACATCTCCGGAGCCATGGACTTGGTTCTCGGCATAGTTTCCTTCGAATTCTTGGAAGATCTGGCCATAGGACTTGCCGGCGACATTGGCTAAGACATTGAGGCGGCCACGGTGGGGCATTCCGATGCAAGCTTCATCTAGCCCACTCTCTGCAACTTCGGTGATGATCGCATCAAGGAGTGGAATTACCGATTCGCCACCTTCAAGTGAGAAGCGTTTCTGACCAATAAATTTTGTGTGAAGGAATGATTCGAACGCTTCGGCGCTGTTGATCTTTCGCAGTATCCGAAGTTGTTCCTCGCGCGGCATACGCGGTGCGCCAACTTCAACTTGCTCTTGGATCCATTTTCGCTCGTCGGGATCATCGATATACATATACTCAATACCGATTGAGCGGCAGTACGAGTCACGGAGGATGCCGAGGATCTTTCGAAGCTTCATAAACGGCTTTCCACCGAATCCTCCGGTGGCGAATTCACGGTCAAGATCCCACAGCGTCAGACCATGGGTGACTACATCGAGATCATGGTGCGAGCGTTGGCGATATTCGAGTGGATCGATATCGGCCATGATGTGACCGAAGGTTCGGTAGGCATCAATCAACTTCTGAACGCGGGCCGTCTTGTTGATCTCATCGTCTTTAGAGAATTCAAGATCTGCCACCCATCGAATAGGTACATAAGGAATACGTAGGGCGGCAAAGATCTCGTCATAGAAACCATCTGCGCCAAGCAAGATTTCGTGGATCCTTCGCAAGAAGTCGCCTGATTGCGCGCCTTGAATGATTCGATGGTCGTAGGTGCTTGTAAGTGTCACTACTTTCGAAATGGCCATCCGTGCAAGAGTCTCTTCGCTCGCACCTTGGAATTCTGCGGGATAGTCCATCGAACCAACGCCGAGGATCAAACCTTGTCCTTGAACTAATCGGGGGACTGAGTGAACTGTTCCGATAGTTCCTGGATTAGTTAGCGAGACAGTGGTTCCCGCAAAGTCTTCGACAGCAAGGGATCCTTCACGCGCCTTCTTCACCATTGCTTCATATCCAGAATAGAACTGAGCGAAGTCCATTCCTTCGCATCCCTTGATGGAAGGGACCAAGAGTTGCCTTGTGCCATCGGCTTTAGCGATATCTATAGCGATACCTAGGTTGATATGTTCTGGATGGCCAAGACCAGGCTTTCCATCAATCTCGGAATAAAAGGCATTCATCTCGGGCATCTCGCCAAGAGCCTTGACCATTGCATAACCGATGAGGTGAGTGAAGGAGACCTTTCCACCCCGGGCGCGCTTCATGTGATTGTTGATCACGGTTCGGTTATCAATCAATAACTTAGCCGGGATTGCTCGCACTGAAGTTGCGGTGGGGACAGTAAGTGATGCCTCCATGCTCGCGACAACTCGGGCACCAACTCCACGAATTGGTTCAACGCGAGCTGCACCAGGTGTTGTCACCTGTTGAACTGGTTTAACGATGGGTTCGGCAGGAGTGGGTGCGGCACTTACTCGAGGTTGCGAGACTGTTGGCTGTGGCGTGAATGATTGATTTGCGGGAGTAACTTCTACAGATTGTTGAACTGGTTCTGGCGCTGTTGCAGGAGTTTGAGCGACTGCCGATTGCGTGGCCCTTGCAACTGACTTCGGAACTGGGGGAGTCCCAGGACGTGTTTGATTGACTGCAGTAGACCCGTTTGATGAAGGCTTTTGGCTTGTATTACTCGGCTGACTCATTGAGTGAGTTGCGACAGTTGCATGAGTTGTCGCCGCAGAAGGTGCGAAGTTTGATGAAGTAAAGGCGGGGGATTTGAAGAATTCTTGCCAAGAAGGTTCGACAGAATTTGGGTCTGCGACGAATTTCTCATACATCTCTTCAACGAGCCAGTCATTGGTCCCGAAATTCCCGCTCACAGGGGTTAAGCCTATCGGGCGAGCGCAGGTCGAGAAATTCAACGGGAAATGCTGGCGCCCCTTCGAGATACTTGTGAAGGGGCTCACCAGAAGTGAGCCGAATAAGCGCTTTCAAGAAAGTTGAGTCAATGACCAATCCTCTTGCCATAGTCACCGGGGGTTCTCGTGGGCTGGGATTTGAAAGTGCTCGCGGCCTAGCGAGTGCAGGATTTGATCTCATACTGATTTCAAGAGACGCCACTGCGCTTGAAGAGTCGGCCAAAAAAATTGAGGCGGAATTTGGGAGCCAAGGAATTCGCGTATTTAGCGAAGCTCTTGATTTCGAGGCGACCTCGACGGATGCGCTCTCGAAAGTTCATGCCAAGCTTCGAGACATTGTGGAGAAGAGAAAACCAGAATATGGCCTGCCCAAAGTTTTGATGATCGCCCACGGTGTGATGAGTGCGAAGATGTCTAAGACTTTGAAGACTGATGTAGATGAATGGCGCCGAGTGATGGCAATCAATCTTGACTCAGTATTCACAATAGTTAACGCGCTCGCCCCTGAGATGGCGGATGCACGCGATGGTCGCGTCATTATTTATTCGGCGTGCCTTGGCAGGATGTCTGGTCCAGGAAATGCCGGAGGACTTGCGCCATATCGAATTTCCAAATCTGGGGTCAATGCACTGGTAAGAAACCTTGCCCACGAGACTGGCTTGGGTTCACGTGGATTCTTGGTTGATGCAATCTGCCCCAATCACTCGCGCACGGATATGGGTGGGATGGATGCGCCGCGGAGCGCTGCTGAGGGAGCAGAGTGCGCCATCTGGCTCGCAACGCGCCCCTTTACCCCAGGAGTGGATCAGACCGGATTGCTCTGGGAAGACCACGAAGTTGTTCCTTGGTAGTGATGTATTCCCTTAAAGCCTCGGCAAGGGCTCTGATAATCCCTCGCTAGATTTAGCCCGTGACTCCAAAGCCTTCGATACCAAATCCCATTCCATCCAATCCTGAGCGAGGTAAAGAGGTATTTGAGCTCGACCGCGCCCATGTATTTCACTCTTGGTCTGCGCAGAAGCAAATCTCGCCACTGCCTGTAGCAGGCGGTGCTGGTTCGTATTTCTGGGATTTCGATGGAAAGAAGTACCTCGACTTCTCATGCCAACTCGTTTTCACCAATATCGGATTCCAGCATCCTAAAGTCATCAAAGCTATCCAAGATCAAGCGGCAGTACTGACCACAGTAGCGCCACAGGTAGCAAATGATGCTCGCGGGGAAGCAGCAAAGCGCATTACCTCACTCGCTGCGAAACATCACAACAAAGTCTTCTTCACAAACGGTGGCGCCGATGGAATCGAGAATGCAATCCGCATGGCGAGAATTCACACTGGCCGACACAAAATCTTGAGCTTCTATCGCTCCTATCATGGCAATACCTCTAGTGCGATCTCTGCAACAGGCGACCCACGACGATGGCCTAACGAGTTCGCATTTGGCCATGTACATTTCTTTGGCCCTTATCTTTATCGCACTTCCTTTTGGTCGACGAATGAAGCGGAAGAGTGTGAGCGAGCGCTCAAGCATCTTGAAGAGGTAATCAATTTCGAAGGACCGAAGACGATTGCTGCGATATTGATTGAATCAGTAGTCGGAACTGCCGGTGTCCTCATCCCACCGAAGGGTTATCTCGAAGGCGTTCGGGCGCTCTGCGATAAGTACGGAATTTTGTGGATTGCCGACGAGGTCATGAGCGGTTTCGGTCGAACAGGAAAGTGGTTCGGCTATCAACTTTCAACTGCAGAGCCTGATCTCATCGTCTTCGCCAAGGGTGTGAACTCTGGCTACGTCCCTCTCGGCGGTGTCGTAATCTCAGATGCGATTGCCGCGACCTTTGATGACCGAGTCTTCCCAGGCGGACTTACCTATTCAGGCCATCCACTTGCATGTGCTTCTGCTGTTGCAACTATCGATGTGATGAAAGAAGAGAATGTGGTTGAGCACGCGCGCGAGATGGGGGAGAAGATCATTGGACCGGGCCTTCGAGCACTCGCTGAAAAACATAAAGTTATAGGTGAAGTACGAGGCGTAGGAGTCTTCTGGGCGCTCGATCTCGTCAAGGATAGAAAAACGAGAGAGCCACTTGCTCCTTACGGTGGCACAAGTGAGGCGATGACCACCTTCGTGACTGAGTGCAAGAAGAATGGCCTGATGCCATTCTCGAACTTCAATCGAGTCCATGTGGTGCCACCCTGCAATGTTTCAAAGGAAGAATTTGAAGAAGGATTAGCCATTCTCGACATAGCATTCGCATCTATAGATCGCTACTACGAAGGAGCGTAATGAAGCAGGTAACGCATTTCATCAACGGTGCATTCACACCAGTTTCAAGTGGTCCGAAAGGTGAGATATTTGATCCCGCCACCGGGCAGGTGAGTGGAACTGTTGACTTCGCATCTAAAGAGGTAGTCGATCAAGCAGTTGAATCGGCAGCAAAAGCTTTCATTGAGTGGCGAAAGACCTCACTTGCAAAGCGCTCTCAAGTCCTCTTTGCGTTTCGTGAGCTTCTTAATGCTAAGAAAGAAGAGTTAGCTGCGATCATCACTGCCGAACATGGAAAAGTCCTCTCTGATGCGCTCGGCGAAGTAACACGTGGCCTGGAAGTCGTCGAATTCGCATGCGGGATTCCACATCTACTTAAGGGTGCATATAGCGAATCTGTTTCAACCGGAATTGACTCTTACTCGATTCGCCAACCACTTGGTGTCGCAGCAATCATCTCGCCCTTTAACTTTCCGGCGATGGTCCCAATGTGGTTCTTCCCGATTGCTATCGGAGCCGGAAATACAGTGGTGATCAAGCCGAGTGAGAAGGATCCATCCTCGACGAATTTTGTTGCTGCGCTCTGGAAAGAAGCTGGCCTTCCAGACGGCGTCTTCAACGTGGTTCATGGCGACAAAGTCGCAGTCGATGCCTTGATCGATCATCCCAAGGTGAAATCACTTTCATTCGTTGGTTCCACTCCTATTGCGAAATACATCTATGAGAACGGAACTAAGAACGGAAAGCGAGTTCAAGCATTGGGTGGTGCCAAGAACCATATGTTGGTCTTGCCTGATGCGGACCTCGAACTTGCTGCCGATGCAGCGGTAAACGCCGGATTCGGTTCGGCGGGTGAGCGATGCATGGCGATCTCAGTTCTTGTCGCAGTTGAACCAGTTGCAGACTCCATCATTGAAAAGATCTCTGCACGAATGTCAAAACTTTCCACCGGTGATGGTCGCAAGGGATCAGATATGGGTCCACTCGTCACCCGAGTCCACCGTGACAAAGTTGCCTCATATATTGATAAGGGAGTCGCTGAAGGAGCGCGCCTAGTTGTAGATGGACGAAATCCAAACGTTAATGGCGAATCAAATGGCTTCTGGCTTGGGCCAACGCTTTTCGATAACGTCAAACCATCAATGAGCATCTACCAAGACGAGATCTTTGGTCCAGTACTTAGTGTCGTACGTGTTGCTTCATATGAAGAAGGAATGGCGTTGATCGAAGCGCACCAATATGGAAATGGCGTTGCGATCTTCACTAATGATGGTGGCGCTGCGAGGAGATTCCAGAATGAAGTGCAGGTAGGAATGGTTGGAATCAACGTTCCGATTCCAGTTCCGACCGCCTACTACTCTTTCGGTGGTTGGAAGAACTCACTCTTTGGTGATACTCACGCTCACGGTACCGAAGGTGTGCACTTCTTCACCCGAGGAAAGGTTGTAACCTCAAGATGGCTTGATCCGAGCCATGGTGGAATCAATCTCGGTTTTCCGCAAAACCGCTAAGCGCTTCTGACTAGGCAAGATTTCAGATGAGTGCAAGGCACTCCAGAGTCTCCAACGCTTTAACTACCCAATAACGCAATTTCGCCAACAAGATGGCTTGGGAACGAGCATTGGACTTTCTTCTCAGAGATTCCAGTTGTGAACAGGGGAGGCGATCAGAGAGTTTCTCTTCGTTTTGGCTTTGACTATCGCTGCCTCTTTGCTCAACCTTCTCTCATTCGGAATTCTTGGGACCATCGCCATCATCGCTTGGTACGTACTCGAAATAGTCTGGTACTTCACTAAGGGAAGTCGATCCATGCGGGATATTTTGGTCAAGACGATAGTGATTAACGAAGCAAAGTAATAAAGAGTCGTTCTCTACTCTTTTCCGTTTTTTCTTGTGGCGTAGGCGAATATGGCTAGACCTAAAACTAGTGCACCAGCACCAACCCCGTAGGAAATTACATCCCCAGCACGATTTGAGTCTACGAATACCCCGACGAATACCACCGCGATGATTGCGACTACAACTCCGATCAATTTCGATTTGAGGTCATCGAGATCTTCAACGCGAAGCCAGAGCGGGACTTCGATCTCGGAATCTATGAAGAGTTCGTAGAGTCCATAGCCAATAACAAGGAGCACGGTCCCGAGCAAGATTGCATCCACAGCGGTAAGGACTTCAACGATAGCTATCTTTATATTGGTCGGATCAGTGACTGCTTTAATCGCAACTTGGACGATTTCGATTGACCCCTGGACCATGAGAAGTAGGGCACCAATAATCGAAGCAATAGCAGGTACAAAAACTGCATATCGGGTAAGTCCAAGTATCTTCTTCATGGCATCACCAATCCTCCATCAACTGGCACCGTAATTCCAGTTACGTAGCTTGATGCGTCGCTGACTAGCCAGATGAGCGTTGCTGCTAGTTCTTCTGGATCGCCGA
>SYAN01000042.1 GCA_005787575.1 Actinomycetota bacterium
ACCGCAAGTCGCGCTGCATCAACACGGCTTACTTGTCCCATGCCGATACCAACGGTCGCTTGATTCTTCGCGATTACTATCGCATTGCTCCTAACGGAGCGAACGGAACGCCAAGTGAAACGTAGTTCTCGCATCATCTCCCCTGAGAGTTCACTGCCTGCAACTAATTCCCAGTCGAGAGAATCAGATCGCACATCATCAAGATCCTGCAATAGGAGTCCGCCTGAGATGAGGTGGCCGGTGAAATCTGAGCTAACTTGTTTTGGTTCGACCTCAAGAACTCTCAAGTCCTTCTTATTTGAGAGTATCTCGATCGCCCTTGGTGTGAACGCTGGGGCGAGGATCACCTCAAGGAAGATCTCACTCAAATCCTTTGCTAGGTGCTCATCGACTGCTCTGTTAAGCGCTACGACACCGCCAAAGCTTGAGACCGGATCGCACTCTAAAGCCTTCTTGAAAGCAATGAGCGAAGATTCCCCCGTGGCAATCCCACACGGATTTCCATGTTTGATGATTGCACAACTATTTCCTTCATGGTCAAAAGCGGCACGCCATGCGGCATCCGCATCAAGTAGATTGTTATAGGAAAGTGACTTACCTTGATTGAGATCGACTCGCCTTGCGCCAGCGATGCCAAGAGAGTTACCGATAAGTGCACCGCCTTGGTGCGGGTTCTCCCCGTATCGAAGTGGTGAAGCAAAGTGGCGCGCAATCTCCATCTCGTATCTCATCGTGGTAGCAAAAGCGATACCCGCGAGTTCCTTTCGGCGTTGATCCGAGACCCCCATCGGAAGGGCGTTAATGAACTCTTGGTAGAGACTTGGGTGGGCTAGCACCGTAACGAAACGGTGGTTCTTTGCAGCTGCCCTCATAAGTGCAGTTCCACCAATATCAATCTCTTCATTTGTCGGGTTCGAAGCAAAGTCATAGAGATTAACTACGACGATATCAATCGGTGAGATCTGTAACCGAGCAAGCTCTTGCATCTCTGCTGTTGCATCGCGATCGCAAAGGATTCCTGCAAATATATTTGGATGTAATGATTTGACTCGACCGCCAGCTAGTTCCTCAACACCTGTAACTTCGCCAATCCCAGTGACACCGACCCCATTCCCACGCAAGAGCTTTGCTGTGCCGCTAGTTGCAACAATCTCAAAATTTGATTGAATCAAGGCTTTGGCTAGATCGACTACACCCTCGTGATCTGTGACTGAGATCAGTGCTCGCCGCTTCATGGTGCAGAATCTACGTTAACGTCTTGGATTCTCCCTTTACGAGATCGCCAGAGGATGAAAACTTTCGAGAGAGCCATTCCCAAAGCAAACTCCCCGGTGAGAACTAAGGGAAAACGCCACCAAGAAAGTCCGACTTGAGAAAGCATGTCACTTACCAACTGACCAGAGGAGAGCCAAGCAAGAATGAGGGAAAAGAGAGCGAAAAATGCCACGGCAATCGAAGGGGAGCGATCACTGCCAAATCGCTGACTCAGTTTGAGGTGAGTGAAGTATCCGACTGCAATAACGATGACTGCTCCAGTGATGGCATAAGGAAATGGTCCGCGAGGAAGTGCACCAAGAAGCGGGATTGCAGGTATCTGATCGAGTCGATGAACAAATGGCGAAACAATTGAGCCATCGCCAAAGTGCGCACCAGCACCTGAGATGTATCCAAGGGTAGCCACGATCAAATTCGGCAGATAAAGAAGTTGAATGAAAATCAATGCGATACCACCAAAGATCCCTGGTGCAATGACTGTCGTGAGATCCATTACCACTCGGAAATGGAAAAGCAGCGATATGAGTAGGACAAGAGCTGCGAGCGCCAGGAGCAGAGCCATTCCTGCCCCAGCCCAAGCGCCAGCAATTTCCCATTCACTTCGCTCTCGCTTTGGCAGGAGCCTGCCCGAGATCAGCGTGAAAGCCAGCGCGATAACCAGGGTTATTGGAAATGCTAGATACCAGCGCACTTGGACAACTGAGTTACTTAAGTTGGCCAAGACCGAAAGCAAAGTGGCGAGAACTGAATAGAGAAGTGCAAAAACGGGAGCGGAAGCCCTTGGATTTGCACCTTTTGAGATCAAGCGGAGATAGGAAGATTTGATTGCGAAAAAGATCAGAGTAATTGCACCTAGTGGCAGTAAAGTTAATTTTGCGCCAGAGATCGAACCGTCAATGTAAAGCGGGATTTGATGCGAGGCAAGCCAGATCCAAAGTGATGCGAATATCGGATCAGAGGTGCTTCCTTGGCTGCTTCCTGCCGTCGCCCATACGATCAAAGAGACGAATGCGAAGGGTAAGAGAACTAGGACAACGCTTCGAACAACTTGTTTGAAGGTGAGCAAAATTGCCGGCATATCCACCAGCACATTCTTACCGCAAGCAAGAGATTTATCGGGTAGGGATGAGTTAACTCAAGATCTTTCTCATCAACTCCGCAGTTTCACTCGGAGTCTTGCCCACTTTCACCCCAGCAGCTTCCAGGGCCACCTTCTTCGCTTCTGCTGTGCCCGACGATCCCGAGACGATTGCACCGGCATGACCCATCGTCTTACCTTCCGGTGCAGTAAAGCCAGCGACATAACCGACAACTGGTTTTCGCACATATTCCTTGATGAATGCTGCGGCACGCTCTTCCGCATCTCCCCCGATCTCACCAATCATCACGATTGCTTCTGTCTCGGGGTCATCTTGGAATGCCTTGAGACAGTCAATGTGAGTTGTTCCGATAACCGGGTCGCCACCAATTCCGACAGCAGTGGTAAATCCAAAATCTCGGAGCTCATACATCATCTGATAGGTGAGCGTCCCTGATTTTGAAACTAGACCGATCTTGCCCTTACCGGTGATATCGGAAGGAATGATCCCCACATTTGATCTTCCCGGACTTATCAATCCTGGGCAGTTAGGTCCGATGATCCTCGTCTTTCCTTTGCTCTGGGCATAGGCGAAGAATTCAGCAGTGTCATGCACAGGAATACCTTCGGTGATGACAACCATGAGTCGGATCTCGGCATCAATCGCATCCATCGCCGCCGCTTTTGCGAACTTTGGTGGCACAAAAACCACTGAGACATCCGCGCCGGTTGCTGCCATAGCCTCTTTCACTGAGTTGAAGACTGGAAGTGAGTGTCCATCTATCTCAACGCTCTGTCCGCCTTTGCCTGGCGTAACGCCGCCGACGATCTTTGTGCCGGCAGCAAGCATTCGCTTGGTGTGCTTGGTTCCTTCGGAACCAGTCATACCCTGAACAATTACCTTGCTCTTATCATCAAGAAAAATCGCCATTTACTTTGCCGCCAACTCTGCAGCCTTTGCGGCCGCGCCATCCATCGTCTCCAGTTGTTGTACTAGTGGGTGGGCTGCCTCATTCAAAATACGACGTCCCTCGGCAACATTATTTCCATCAAGGCGAACCACAATCGGTTTCGTTGCTTTGCCACCGAGTATCTCGAGCGCCTGAACAATTCCATTCGCGACTGCATCACATGCGGTGATTCCACCAAAGACGTTGACAAATACGCTCCTTACTGCAGGATCGCCAAGGATTATCGAAAGGCCATCGGCCATCACCTGTGCTGAAGCACCGCCACCGATATCCAAGAAGTTTGCTGGCTTCACACCACCAAATTTCTCTCCGGCGTAGGCAACGACATCGAGTGTGCTCATCACTAAGCCCGCACCATTTCCGATGATTCCGACCTCGCCATCAAGTTTGACGTAGTTGAGGTCCTTCGCTTTAGCGAGCGCTTCTAGCGGATCTGTCGCAGAAGTATCGATCAGTGATTCGTGATCTGGATGTCGAAATCCGGCGTTGTCATCAAGCGTGACTTTTCCATCAAGTGCGATGATCCGACCATCTTTCGTCTTCACTAGAGGATTTACTTCAACTAAAGTTGCATCAGATTTCTTGAAGACATCCCAAAGCGTGACCAGAACCTTTGATACATCCTGGACAACATCTGCTGGAAATCCACCCTTGAGGACAATCTTCTTCGCTTCCTCAAGTGAGAGCCCCTGATAAGGATCGACATTTACCTTCGCTAATTTCTCTGGCGTCTCGTGCGCGACTTGTTCGATATCCATCCCACCAGAGACTGAAGCCATCACCAGGAATGAGCGATTCGAACGATCTAAGAGGATCGCGAGGTAATACTCGGATTCGATAGGCGCTGCTTGAGCAATCATCACCTTGTGAACCGTGTGACCTTTGATATCCATTCCAAGGATCGCAGTTGCCTTCTCACGAGCTTCATCAGCGTTCTCAGCTAATTTCACGCCACCGGCTTTTCCTCGACCACCAACTTTCACTTGGGCTTTGACGACAACGCGGCCGCCGATAGATGCTGCAGCATTCTCTGCCTCTTGCGGAGTGGTTGCTACCGCCCCTTTGAGGACTGGAACCTCCATCGACTCGAATAGATCTCTTGCTTGGTATTCGTAGAGGTCCACTCTTTAGTTACGCCCTTTCACATTCGCTCGTACCCATTCGACGATCTTCTCTGACGGTGTGCCAGGGGTGAAAATCTCAGAGACGCCCATCTCTTTCAAGGTGGCGATATCGGCATCAGGGATGATCCCACCACCAAAGAGCAATACATCCTTTGCGCCTTCTGCCTTGAGGAGTTCAAGAGTTCGCGAGAAGAGTGGGATATGTGCGCCCGAGAGAATCGAAAGCCCTATTGCATCAACATCTTCTTGAACGGCAGTCGCAACGATTTGTTCTGGAGTCTGATGCAGACCCGTGTAGATGACTTCCATTCCAGCATCACGAAGCGCACGTGCAACGATCTTTGCACCTCGATCATGTCCATCAAGTCCAGGTTTTGCGACGACGACACGAATCATCTGACCGCTCACATTCATAACTTAGCTACCGGGGCATATCGAAGCAACAAGCGCTTCTCACCGAAGCTACCAAAATCAATGGTCGCCTCGGCGCGTTCACCCTCACCTGAGACTAAGACCACAGTCCCAAGCCCAAAAGTGTCATGACTGACGCGATCACCAGGTGCGAGTGTGATTCCAGCGCCATCCGCGACTTTTCTCCCTGTTGCACTTGGTCGTGCTAAGGGCCTAGGTGCACGAAATGACGATGCGCCTGAGACAGCTCGACGATATTCGCTGATTTGTGGTGAACCATGAATTGATTCACCGCTCCACTCGATTACATCACTTGGAATCTCATCTAAGAATCTAGATGGTGGGTTGTAATTCGGAGCGCCCCAAGAACTTCGATACTCGGCACGAGAGAGAAATAATCTGCGCTCCGCGCGAGTGATTCCAACATAAGCAAGTCGACGCTCTTCTTCCAACTCATCTTTCTCACCAATCGATCGCGAGTGCGGAAAGACATTCTCCTCCATCCCCGTCAGAAATACGGTCGGAAATTCAAGTCCTTTGGCGGTATGCAAGGTCATCAGTGTGATGACACCACCATGGTCCTCTCCTTCAGGAATCTCATCGGCATCAGCAACGAGAGCAACTTCTTCCAATAAGGCGCTCAATGTCGCTTCCTCACCTGCTTCGACTCGATTCTCGGCAAATTCTTCTGCAACCGCGACAAGTTCCTGCACATTCTCAAGTCGAGACTCATCCTGCGGATCTTCACTCTCTTGCAACTCTCGCAATATCCCGCTCTGCTCCAGAACTGCGGCAGCGATTGATGCGGGCGATGACTTTGCCTCGACCAAAGTCATCAAGGTTGTGATCAAGTCTGTGAAGCTATTGATTGCGCTAGCGCTACGTGCTTGTATCCCCTCGATATCACTCACTTGCGTCAGTGCTCGCCAAAAGGTTAATGAATTGGCTTTGGCGAATGTATCGACCTGGTCCAATGCGCGATCGCCGATGCCACGTTTTGGGATGTTGATGATTCGACGTAACGAGACTTCGTCATTGGGATTGGTGAGTAATCTCAAATAAGCAAGCAGGTCTTTCACCTCGCGACGTTCATAGAAGCGAACGCCACCAACGACTTTGTAGGGGATGGATTCGCGGAGGAATACCTCCTCAAACACTCGAGATTGAGCATTTGTGCGATAGAAGATGGCGCTTTCGCCATATCTCGATTTTCCGTCACGAGCGAGAGATTTCAGGGTATCGGCGACGAATTGCGCTTCATCGTGCTCGCTCTCAGCGATGTAACCCGTGATCTTCTCACCATCGCCAGAGTCAGACCAGAGCTTCTTCTCTTTCCTCGAGGTGTTCTGTGAAATTACGGCATTTGCCGCTGTCAAGATATTTTGAGTGGAACGATAGTTCTGTTCTAGGAGAATTGTCTTGGCATCGAGATAATCCTCTTCGAACTGCATGATATTTCTTATCGTTGCACCACGAAAAGCATAGATTGACTGATCGGCATCACCGACGACACATAGTTCTGCGGGGAGAATTCCCTCACTCAGATCTCCCACGAGATATCGAACCAAGATGTACTGGGCATGATTTGTGTCTTGGTATTCATCGACCAGGACATGTTTGAAGCGAGTGCGATAACGCTCTCTCACCTGGGGAAACCTCTGAAGCAGCTCCACGGTCTTCCCGATTAAATCATCAAAGTCCATCGCATTCGCATCGACAAGTCGCTTCTGATAGAGCGCGTAAACCTCTGCAACCACTTCTTCCATGTAATTGCTTATTGAATTCCGGTAATCGGCAGGGCCCATCAATTCATTCTTTGCCTTTGAGATAGCAGCCTGAAATGTCCTTGGCGCATATCGCTTCGAATCAAGATTGAGATCCTTCATTACCAATGTGATGAGCCGAAGCGTGTCCGAGCTGTCGTAGATGGTGAACTGTCGAGAGTAGCCAAGATGCTCTGCTTCATTCCTAAGGATTCGAACGCATGCGGAGTGAAAGGTCGCGACCCACATATTCTTCGAGCGAGGTCCGACCAACTCTGCCACTCGCTCTTTCATCTCCCCCGCTGCCTTATTGGTGAAGGTGATGGCAAGGATCTCCCAAGGCGCCACGCCTCTTTTTTCAAGGAGATAGGCGATTCGTCGAGTGAGTACGCGAGTTTTTCCTGATCCAGCACCAGCGACGATCAAGAGCGGTGTTCCTTGATGGATTACAGCTTCAACTTGAGAAGGATTGAGCCCCTCAAGAATCTCTTCTTGACTCACCAGAACCGACTCATCGAATTCGACTCATTTCACGAGGATTTTCCGAGGCATAGCCTGCGAGTCTAGAGTCGAAATGCCTCACCCGAGAGTTCTGCGAGAATCTGCGCATGGCCGATACCTATCAACCATTGCCCGACTCTGAGGTAAAGCGAATTCTCGTGGTGACGGCTCATCCTGATGATCTCGACTTTGGCTGCTCCGGGACGATTGCTCTCTGGACGCGAGCCGGGATTGAAGTCTCATACGTCATATGTACCAATGGTGATCAAGGCGGCGAAGATCCGACAGTCCCACGCGATGAGATGCCCAAGATCAGACAGAGAGAACAGCGCGATGCGGGAAAAGTCGTGGGAGTGGAGAAGATAACCTTCCTCGGATATCGCGATGGCTGGCTTGAGCCGACAATTGCACTACGCAAAGAGATCGTGCGACAGATTCGTATCCATAAGCCTGACCGGATGGTGATTCAATCGCCAGATCGTAATTGGGATCGTCTCTTCAGTTCACATCCTGATCATCTCGCTGCAGGCGAAGCAGCAATCCAAGCCGTCTATCCCGATTCAAGGAATGCATTCGCCTTCGAAGAACTTTTGAAAGAAGAAGGACTTGAGCCTCATCGCGTCCGCGAGGTATGGGTCATGTCCGCAGCTTCACCTAATCACTTCGTCGATATCACCGAGACAATTGACCTCAAGATAAATGCGCTTCACGCCCATGTAAGTCAGACTGCAAATAATCCCAAGATGGAAGAGATGGTGCGAAGTTGGGGTGAGCGAAATGGTGAGGCTATGGGCCTTGACCAGGGACGCTATGCAGAGATTTTCAGAGTCATCAACACTGATTGATGAAGTAATCTCTTCATCAAGTTAGTTGATTCCTGCTTCTCGTATTCTGTGCAATATGCACTAAAGCGACTAACAATTCAAAGACCAGACGAAGTGCCAGAATGATCAAATAGCCCAGTAAAGCACCGATTAATGGTCCTACTATGAGAACTAAGAAGGTGCCTGGTTGGAGTCCAGAATCAAGGCGTTGGCTCTCGTATGAGATTAAGGTCTGCATTGGGGTCACGACAGCCATGATTGTGACGATCAGGGTGAAGTAGATCCAATAGAGGTACCCCGAGATCAACCTCGTCACATAGTGATTCAAGCGAAAGTCTTTGAGCGTCTCATTCAATTCTGCGATTTCACTCTTCCATTTAGGTACAGTCAGAACGAAGGCAACAGCCACAATAGCCACGATCAAGATAAAGAGCACCGTCTTGAGAAGTAGCGCAATGGCAGCAAGAAGAAGTGAGAGTTGGAAACCACTATCAAAGCCTTTTGCCACATCTAGATATTGAGTTACTCCGAAGATCAAAAGAAATATGGAGGCCAAGAACCAGAGCACTATCGTGAACACACTGAGCACCCGACTTGAGCTCGCCAATCCCGAAAAGAAAGTTCTTACTGACTGGCGCAGATGTTCAAACTGACGTACCAAGAGCATCACCCAAGGAATCAGAGCAATTGTAAGTAAGGCCTGGAATGGGAATCTATCTGGAATATTCACGAAAAGATTCCTGAGCATATCGAGAAAGCGAACGCCACCAGTTGACAGATAGAAGAAGTATTGGGAAATCATCAAGAGATGAAAGATGAAGGATAAGGTGATCAGACTTGCTTGAAGGCCTCTGCTTTTTCGTATGAAGAGTGCGAAGAATAGAGACAGGTAGCTTGCGACTGAAAAAGTCGTGATTAAGTCTGAGGTGACATATCCGCTCGCTCTGGAAATCGCATCAACGCCAAATAGAATTCCCCCGTAGCCGTAGTACTCGCTTGTACTCCAGTAGAAAGTAAATGGGATTACAAGGACTATTGCTATACAGATAAGAAATCGATCAGATAATAATCTCTTCATTGGCCCAGTCTAAATTGGGTCCTTGCCAATTCCTGGTAAGACGATGTCTACTGGGAATCTTTTTGGAGTCTATTTGGGATTTATTTGGAATCATTTAGAGCAAGCTAGCCCTTCGCAGGCTTGGAGCCATCAGAGTTAGCGAATCAGGGCTCGCTCTATCGCAATCGTTTGTTTCGGCATTCCGTTATTCGATCCATCTTTGGTTCCGGCTTTAGCGATCATCTTGATGATCTCCATACCCTTAGTGACTCTTCCCCATATCGTGTACGAGGGTGCAAGGGTGGTATCTTCGTAAACGAAGAAGAACTGGCTTCCATTGACCGGTGGTCGCCCCGAATTCGCCATCGCGACTATTCCTGCGGGGTAGTTATCGACTTTATTCTCAGGAAGATTCTCAAGTCCAAAGGTGAAATTCGGTCCACCGTATCCGCTTGCCGTTGGATCTCCACATTGCAACACGAAGAGACCCTCCGTGGTCAATCTGTGACAGAGTGTCTCGTCGTAATAACCGCCTCGGATCAAAGCACGTATCGCAGTCAATGCCATAGGCGCATAATCATGAAATGGTTCGATGACGATTTCTCCGCAGTTGGTCTCAAAAACAATAGTACGTAAAGTTCGCTTCAATGTTTTGGGAGTCAGTACACGCTCTGGCGCCATGACTTCAGTCGGTGCTCGTTCAGCTACATCAGTGGCTTGGCACTTTGGGCCTTTGATTACTTTGCTGTTCTTTCCGCGCGGCGAGTCATCCGCAAGTGAAGTCTGCGCTGAGAAGATCGAGAAGAGTCCAGAGATGAGAACGAGAACCAAGGAGAATGAAAATTTCTTGGTCATGATTCTTAACTCCCCTCTCGTTACTCCCACTCAATTGTCCCCGGCGGTTTACTCGTGATATCGAGAACAACTCGATTCACTTCTCGCACTTCATTAGTTATGCGAGTCGAAATCTTCTCCAAGACTTCGTAAGGTATTCGGGCCCAATCTGCCGTCATCGCATCCTCGCTTGTGACCGGGCGAAGGACTATCGGATGGCCATAACTTCTGCCATCACCTTGCACTCCTACGCTTCGAACATCTGCAAGTAACACCACGGGGCATTGCCAGATCTTGCGATCTAACGAAGCGGATTTTAGTTCTTCTCGTGCGATGAAATCGGCTTTACGAAGGATTCTAAGTCTTTCTTCAGTAACTTCTCCGACGATTCGTATCCCAAGCCCCGGTCCTGGGAATGGTTGACGCCAAACAATCTCATCCGGTAAACCAAGCCGGCTTCCCACCTCTCGGACTTCGTCCTTGAAGAGAGTTCGAAGCGGTTCAATCAAAGTGAAATCAAGGTCGTCGGGCAATCCACCGACATTGTGATGGGACTTGATATTTGCAGTACCTGTTCCGCCGCCTGATTCAACGACATCGGGATAGAGCGTTCCCTGCACCAAGAACTTAACTTTCGAATCAGATGAGATTTCTCGCGCCGCCACCTCGAAGGCACGGATGAACTCTCGTCCGATGATTTTTCGCTTCTCTTCCGGATCAGTCACGCCTTTGAGCGCACTCAAGAACTTCTCTTTCTTATCTACAACAACGAGAGATACGCCAGTTGCCGAGACAAAGTCCTCTTCGACTTGTTTTGCTTCTCCTTCACGAAGAAGTCCGTGATCAACAAAGACACAGGTGAGTTGAGGACCTACTGCACGCGCCACTAAAGCCGCAGCGACCGCAGAATCAACGCCCCCCGAGAGTCCACAGATGACTCGTTCACTTCCCACTTCACTCTTGATTCGTGCGATCTCATAATCAATAATGCTTTCGGTACTCCATGAAGGTTTTAGCGCGACAATTCTTAGAAGCCAACGCTCAAGGATCGCTTGGCCATTCTCGGTATGAAGAACTTCGGGATGAAACTGAACTCCAGCACGAAGACCACTCTCATCTTCGAAAGCGGCAATCGGCGTCTTTGAGGTTGAACCAACTGTCTTGAAACCATCGGGAGCTCTCGTGACGCTGTCGCCATGAGACATCCAGACTCGAAACTCTCGAGGCAGGTCAGTGAAAAGTCGTGAATCGCCG
>SYAN01000043.1 GCA_005787575.1 Actinomycetota bacterium
ACTCACCCCATCTTCAATACCTATCACTCAGAAACTTCGATGATGCGCTATCTACGCTCGCTCGCGGATAAGGATCTTGCACTCGATAGAAGCATGATCCCACTTGGTTCATGCACCATGAAACTCAATGCTGCAATGGAAATGGAAGCAGTTACTTGGCCAGAGTTCGCCAATCTCCATCCATTCGCTCCACAAGAGCAATCGCAAGGTACTAGGAAACTGATCGCAGAACTCTCTTCTTGGCTCGTCTCGATTACTGGTTATGACGCAGTCTCACTACAACCTAATGCTGGATCACAAGGGGAGTTCGCCGGACTCCTTGCTATCAAGAACTTTCTAGAATCAAAAGGGGAGAAGAGCAGGGATATCTGCCTAATCCCATCGAGTGCCCATGGCACCAATGCTGCCTCTGCAGTCATGGCGGGTATGAAAGTTGTAGTCATTGATTGTGATGAAAAGGGAAATGTCTCGCTGGAGCATCTCGAGCGCGCGATTTCAGAATATGGGCCTCGCTTGGCTGCTTTGATGGTCACATACCCATCCACTCATGGGGTGTTTGAATCAGCGATCACAAGGATTTGCGCAATGATTCATGACGCAGGCGGACAGGTTTATGTCGATGGTGCAAATCTCAACGCGCTGGTTGGGGTGGCACAGCCTGGGAAATTCGGGGCTGATGTTTCACATCTCAATCTTCATAAGACTTTCTGTATTCCACATGGTGGGGGAGGACCCGGAGTTGGGCCCGTAATCGCGAGAGCTCATCTGGCTCCGTTCTTGCCCAACCATCCTCTCGATGATCTTGCTGGCCCGGTAACCGGACCTGGACCAATCAGTGGTGCTCCTTTCGGTTCTGCTGGGATTTTGCCTATCTCGTGGGCCTATATCCGTGCAATGGGTGGTGATGGACTCCGACGAGCAACTCAAGTTGCGATTCTCAGCGCCAACTACATTGCTCATCGACTTGAAAACGCGTTTCCGATTCTTTATCGAGGTGATTCCGGTTTCATTGCTCATGAATGCATCATCGATATACGGGATATAACAAAGCAGACAGGAGTTAGCGTCGACGATATAGCAAAGCGTTTGATGGATTACGGTTTCCACGCTCCAACGATGAGTTTTCCCGTCGCTGGAACATTGATGATTGAACCCACTGAGAGTGAAGACATTTACGAGATTGAAAGATTCATTACGGCGATGCTCTCTATCCGAGAAGAGATTGCAGAGATCGAAAAAGGTCTTGTACAACTCGAAGAATCAGTTCTTCGGAACGCACCACATACGCTCGAGGTAGCAACTTCTCAAGCATGGGAACGTCCCTACAGTCGTGAGAAGGCTATTGCGCCAACGGGTCATCAATTCGGGCTTCAGAGCCGGGCAAAATACTGGCCAACCGTTGGGCGCATAGATGGCGCTTACGGGGATAGGAACCTTGTATGCGCTTGTGAGCCAGTATCTGAGCTCGCTATCAATCGTTAATATCTATTTGACATAATATATATTATCGGCGTTTGATTAAGCGTTGCAAACCCCAGATGGTGACCTTCCAGAGCGCTTCCAGAACAATCGCCCTATTCATTTTGGAAACGCCATCTACCCGTTCGACAAATGTGATTGGCACTTCCTCGATTCGAAATCCATGTCTAAGTGTCTCTAAAGCCATCTCGATCTGGAATCCATAACCTTTTGATTCCACATTCTCTAAATCGATGGATTTGAGAACTTTGCTCCGAAACACGCGGTAACCACTGGTGATATCTCTTAGTTTGATTCCAAGGACAATTCTGGCGTAGGTGGTTCCGGCCCGAGATATCAACTGCCTCGAGATGGGCCAGTTCACTATCTTCCCGCCAGGCATCCATCTCGTACCTATAGCAAGATCCGAACGACCTTCAGCGATCGGTTTTGTCATCTCAAGAAGCTCTTCAGGTTGGTGACTCAAATCGGCATCCATTTCGACAATAAAGTCATAGTTCTTGGCGATGCCGTACCTGAACCCGGCTACATAGGCCGGGCCGAGACCACCTTTTTTACTTCTATGCAAGATTTCAATCCAGCCCTCACCAAGCCCTCTCACAATTTCTGCGGTTCCATCCGGGGAATTGTCGTCAATAAGCAGCATGTCAACCTCGCCATCAATGAGTTCACCAACCTCCCGGCGAATACTCTTTATCCGACTTATCAGCAACTCAATGGAAGCCGACTCGTTATATGTCGGTACCAATAGAAGCATTCTGCTCATTTGGAAATTCTACCCAATCGCATCCGACGCATCTGCATCCCCAGAAAGAAAAATGATATGACTGATGAGATGATGAAAATCTCTCTTGACCTTAAGGGAGGTGGAGACGCCGTCGTCGGCGACACGTCAACGACAAGATATCCCGATTGAAAATTGGGCAACTGACTCAGCGTCTTTCCGTCACTTGAGATCAGTGCTGTGCGCCCTGTTGTCGCCGCCACGAGCAGAGGGAGACGATATTCATATGCTCTTACCCGCGACATTTGATACTGCTGAGCGCTTTGAGGACTTCGTCCGAAAGTGGCGTTATTCGTCTGAATCACCCCAATATTTGAGATGGATAGAGCGTCCCTCACAACCTCATCATCAAGCACCTCAAAACAAATAAGCGGAGAAAATGTCAATCCCCCAATTTCATGAACTGATAGATCTTGGCCCGGCACAAAATCCTTCACAGTATCCACTAGCGATGAGAATTTTCGGGTGAAGTTTCGTAGCGGAACATATTCCCCAAAAGGTACGAGATCGCGTTTTTGATATTTGGAAACAAGACCCCTTTTGGGCTCATAATGAAGCGAAACATTTTCCGGTCCCTGAGGCGACTGAAGTACGGCTCCGATGACAAGTGACGCCTGCGATCTCTCCATCACCGAGTTGATTCGATCTGCGATCGACAGGTTCGTGATTGGATCGATATCAGAAGCATTCTCTGGCCAAAGTATTAGATCTACCTGTTGACTTTTGAGTAAAGATTCCGTCTCTGCAAAATGTCGATTGAACACTTCTTCTGGCGTCGCATTGAAATCCAATCCAAGCTGCGATACGCCACCTTGAATAAGTCCAACGCGAAAGTTCTCAGTTGGAACCACCGGCTTTGCCGCTGAAGCCATCGGAATCCCTACTGGTGCCAGGACCAGCACGATCGCGGTAAAGAGCATTGCTCGTTGCCTATTTACTAGAGCAAATGCGACGAAGCTTCCCACCCAGCCAACAATCGCCACTCCCCCAATTCGTAGCCATCCTTGGAATGGGCCTTCAAGTTGTGAGAAACCAAGGCGGCCCCAACCAAACCCGCCGAAAGGCAGAGAAGCCCTGAGGTATTCGGCAATAACGAATAGCGAGGAAAATAGGAGCGGTTCGTACTTACTCTTCATGAAACCGAGCCCAACCAAAGCAAAGAAACAGGACTGCCCCAGAATCAAGAGAATCCAAGGCATAGATCCAACATAAATTGAAGTCCAATGGAGCAAAGGCCCGAGAAAACCAAGTCCAAAGCAATACCAAAGCCCAAGTCGCAGTTTTAACGGTTGCAATCTTGAGAGGTTGATCATCAAGATCAACGCCAACAGTGGCGCCCACCAAAAACTATATGGCTCGTAACCGAAGGAAAAGAGTGCACCGAAGAGAACCGCAAGAATCAAACGACCTATCTGCGCACTATTCGCTCTCATTTGATGTCCAAAGTTGCAACAAGGCGTTCGACTGTGTTCCCAAGGCCCAACTCTTTGCAGTATTTTCTTAGCGAGATTAGATCTGCACGTTCACGCCAACTATGTAGTTGCCCATCATCCAAATCAAGGTCCGTGCGACAAGTCACTATCTGTTCGGCGATCCGCGCATATTCCCGATCAGCGAGGACTTTCTTTTGGTGTAGCGCTCGAAGCCTTGGATCAGAGCTCTCAGCCGCAGAGAGAACATCTTCCATCGAATCGAATATGCGAGCGATCTCCGCAGCACCCTTCTCCCCTATCCCCTTGATGCCGGGTAATCCATCAGAAACATCGCCCCTTATGGCGGCAAATAGATGGTAGCGATTACCGGGGATGCCGTATCGATTTTCAATATATAGCCCATCCACCAAATCGTGATTCTGGATCCCTTTCGCAAGGTAGATGATTCGAATGAGCTCTGAATGCCGAATCAACTGAAAAAGGTCGCGATCTCCAGTCATCACTCGAACCTCTGAATCCGCCTTAACTGCAAGTGAAGCGATCACATCATCGGCTTCCTGCGCTTCGGCCTCAATGATTGATAACCCCGCAAGCCTTGCGACATGAAGTAAAGGTTCGATTTGTGGCGTTAGTAGGTCTGGTTCTTCTTCTTGCCCCTCTTCATCTATTCGATTCGCCTTATAAGCCGGGAAAAGTTCTACCCTCCAGCCAGGTCTCCAATCAGCGTCCAAACAAATCGCGATCTCATTTGGTCGATAGCGAGCGACGATCGTCGAAAGACCCTCGAAGAATCCCTTGATGGCATTAATTGGTTGTCCTTCTGGACCTTGGAGCGAATCGGGCATGCCATAAAACGCTCGATACCAGAGCGAAGCTGAGTCGACGAGAAGTCTCATCCGCTTACAGAGGCATACCTAATGATGCCGCGATCGATACTCTTTAGCGCTTCTTGATATTTGAGGGAATTGATGGGGTCGCTCACGATCAATTGACCTAGAAGATCGATTATCTGCTTCACATGACGAACGAAGTCCCCGATAGATAGATCGCTCTCACGAAGAACAGTCGAGATAGTCCCACCATGACTCCATCTACTTACGCTCCAGCTCATGGAGAAGTCAGGTTCTCGTTGAGTTGAGATCCCATATTTTGCTTCAACCGAGACAAGTTTTGCCCATATGGAGACGACTTGCCGAGTGCTTTCATTAATCGATTTTGGAATTCGTGGAAGTTGTTTCTCTTCGCCACGAGCTTCAAACAAAGTTCCACTCAAAACTACCGGTATATCCATAGCGTCAAGGGATGCAATTACATCCTCCTTGATCAACTCAGCAACTAACAAGTCGGACTCCGCGAAGATTCCCAGCAAGCCCTTCCCTGCTTCGGTCAGATTGTTCTCTTCAACGTAACCCAACTCTCGTAAGACTTGAATCACTCTTTGGAAGGTTCGCGGAATCACATTCCTTCTCGATTCAACCTTTTGCTCCAAGGTCGAAGTGTCACGCTCTAGCTTCGATCTCTTCTCGAAAATCCGTGAGTGATCCTCTCGGTCGGGACAGCGGTGCGAATCATGTTCACGCATTCTCTTTCGAAGCATGGCTATCCTTTCTGCACGCTCTTCCAATGCCTTATGCCTTCTTGAACCTCGGTCGGTTATTGATCCACGTTCCAGTTCTTTGATTTCCATCCGAAGGGCAAAATATCCTTCGAAATCTCCGAAATCGCAGGTTGGGGCTGGCGTCTGCAACGCCAAGCGATTCTTCGAGATCTGATCCACAATTCCTGTCAGTGAGCGATCTGCTTGGAATTGTGCGTAAGAGAGTGAGAGTGATTCCAAGACTCTAGGAATAGGCAGTCGGTTAATGAGATTAGCGCTCATGTTGTAGGTCGGGGTGAACGATGACTTCAAAGGGTAAGTTCTTGTCCCCGCAAGACTCGCTGCCATCGCTGCATCAATCGCGGGGGTCCAGAGAATGACCGAGTTGCCTTCGACATCGATGCCTCGGCGTCCTGCTCTACCTGTCAACTGCGTATATTCTCCTGGAGTGATCATCACATGTGATTCACCATTCCATTTGATTAATTTCTCTAGGACTACAGTCCTGGCAGGCATATTTATTCCCAGTGCCAGAGTTTCCGTCGCAAAGACAACTTTCAGTAAACCTTCCTTGAAGAGTCCCTCAATTATTTCCTTGAATAACGGAAGTAACCCTGCGTGATGCACTGCTAAGCCACGCTCCCAAATCGAGACCCACTCATGAAAATCAAGTGCCGCTAAATCCTCCGCCGGCAGATGCGCCGTCCGAGAGGTCACGAAATCTGAGATCAAGGATTTTTCATAACCCGATGTCAGATCTACGCCATCTCGGAAAGTTCGCCTTGCCGCCATGTCGCAGCCATTTCGCGAAAAGATAAAGAAAATGCAGGGTAGTAGATCTTCTTCATCCAACTTGGAGATGATTTCACTCTTATCGAGAACGCCATTTTCTCGGCCTCGCCCTTTGAACTGATTTCGCTGTATAGCCCGACGCTCCTCCTTCAAGAGCTCCTTGTTGATTCGCCCGGGCGACTCAAATAGGTCCAATAATCGGTGACCTACTAGGACATGCTGATACAGCGGGACTGGACGTTCTTCGCTCAGAACGATTCTGGTGCGCCCTCGTACTGAGCCAAGCCATTCGCCAAACTCTTCGACATTTGAAACGGTTGCAGAGAGCGAAACGACGAGAATTTCCGGATCAAGATGGATCAAGATCTCCTCCCAAACCGCTCCGCGGAACTTGTCGGCTAAGTAATGAACCTCATCCATGACAACAAACCCGAGATTTTCGAGCGCAGGCGATTTGGCATAGATCATGTTTCTTAGAACTTCTGTCGTCATGATCAAAATTTGAGCATCAGAATTCACATTCGTATCACCGGTCAAAAGACCGACTCGTTCAGGTCCGTGAGCTGCTACAAGATCGAGATATTTCTGATTCGAGAGAGCCTTTATGGGCGTTGTATAGAAGCATTTACGACCCTGTTCCAGCGCTATAAATATCGCGAACTCCCCAACTACCGTCTTGCCGGATCCTGTGGGAGCAGCTACAAGGACCCCTGAGCCATCTTCCAGAGCCCTGCAAGCTTCAATCTGGAAATCGTCAAGCTCAAAAGGATAGTTTGATGAAAATTTCCGAGTCATCGGATGAGAGAGATTCATTTTTGCCCTGACGAAACTCTCTGCTGGGGAGATCGTCATTGTCGCCACCAAACCTTTATGGCCTCGGGTAAGACCTGGAAATCTATCGGAAGCTCACCAAAATCTTCACCATCGGCGTAAACGGAAGTTTGCGCTTCAAGTCTTCCTGTGGACGCCGAGTATCTCCGAAACTTCTTATGATTGACATGTTTTCCCGAAAACACCAACGGAAAGACTCTCAGTAGCTCCAATCGATTGACCGGATGAAGAATTGCGATTTCGGCAATTCCATCATTCGGCTTTGAATCAGGAGATATTCGCATACCGCCACCATAAGAAGGCGAATTGGCTAGCGCCACAAATATCGCGTCGAATACCTGCTCTCGCCCATCGAGAACGATGCGATAACTAGTTTTCTTGAGGCGCGAAATTTCTTGGAGCATTGCTAGGACGTATTTTCCTTTACCGCGCAGCCACTTCAAAGAATTCGCTCGGCGATTAACTTGGGCATCAAAGCCTGTTGCAGCGATCTGAACACACACTCGCCCGTTGACAAGAAGCAAGTCCATAGCCCGTGGTTCTTGACCCAGGATAAGGTTCAAGATCTCATCATCGGAGAGACCGTATGTGCCGCAGGTACGAGCGAAGTCATTTCCTGTCCCTTCTGGCACGACTGAGATAGGGATTTCAACATTCAGGTTGTAAAGATGATTCACAACGTTATTGACCAGACCATCTCCGCCTACGATGAGTATGCCCTTAAGTGAATGAGTCGAAATCGCCCTTGTCAATGAGAGAATGTTCTCCTCGAAAGAGTTGGCATTAACTTCGACTGCTATCAAGCCTTTTTTCTCCAGAGAGTTCTTGAGTTTCTTGCTTCGATCTAGGGCTCTGCCCTTACCTGAGACAGGATTTGCAACTATTACCCAAACTGCCTGCTTCATCAAATCTCATCGAGCGGTTTTGCCGGTTCGACCTCTTCGGTTTCTTCATCGCCTACTAGCGGAGAATCCTTGCCACGTCGTTTATCAAGGAATATCGAGAGTGCTGACGCACCGAAATAAAGGAAAGTTAACGGTAGTGCAAGTGCCCCCATAGTGATCGGGTCACCCGTAGGCGTGAGGGCTGCAGTGAAAAAGAAGATGCAAAAAACCGCAATACGCCAAGGTTTCAACATCGCGCGCCCTCGAAGTATGCCAAGTAGATTCAGTGAAACTAGAACAACGGGTAATTCAAAAGCTAAACCGAAGACGAGAATGAGGCGAACTACGAAATCCAAGTATTCATCAAATCTCACCAAGTTCTCTAAAGTGCTAGGAGTGAAACCGAGTAGTACTTTCACTGCAAGAGGAAGAATGAAGTATCCAAGAATGACACCCATTGCGAAGAATGGAGTCGCAACTCCGATAAATCCAACTGTGTACTTTTTTTCGCGCTTGTGAAGCCCTGGGGCTATGAAAGCCCAGAGTTGATAAAGCCAGAACGGAGTAGCAAGAACGATGCCTGTAAGAAGAGCAACTTTGATTTTTAGATTGAGGGGACCAAGGACCCCGCCCACGAAAAGATTCCCGCACTCATTCGACCCGCTTGCCCGCGCGGCAGCGAGATCACATATCGGCAGCGTTAACCGATCAACAATCGGATTGTAGAAATTCCATCCAACCAGGGCAAAAAGTACGACGAAAAGAAGCGCTCTGACGATTCTTTTTCGAAACTCGGAAAGGTGTGCCAAGACCGGCATACGTCCTTCACGGTTACGTGCCATAACCGACTACTTCCCTAAATCAGAAGTTACGCCTTTGGTTCTTCTTCTTCCTTTTTGTCATCTCCTTCAAGGGCTTTCATCTCACTCTTGAAGATGCGCATAGAACGACCGAGCGATCGGGCTGAATCAGGAAGGCGCTTTGCGCCAAAGAGGACCAGAGCAAGCAGGAGGAGGACGATGATTGTTTGGCTGCTTGTCAGAATCAGTGATGTCATTTTTCCCCCAAGATTTTGTCGAATAAATCTCTCGGTCTCTGCCCGAGCTTTTCAAGGAGAGTTTATCAGGCGCTCGAACTCGAACAAAGACCCGCTATACAGCGAATTCTAAGTATTTCTGTATCTTCTCCGCACATCCAGAGAGACCCTTTACTGAGAGTATCAAGTCATTTACCGAAGCAAGAATTCGCACCAACCAATCCTCATCCCAAAACTCCAAGGTAACCGTTACCGACTTATTCGAAATATCAAAGCGCGAATCCGTGATGAAGGCCCCATAGCGCTTGGTCCACCAAAGCGCTTCATCAGCGAGGACAATCTCGACTTGAAAAGGGTTTTCAATCTCAACACTTCGTCCAGTAATTTCCCCTTTGCCTATAACTTCTATCCTTTCCATACGAGTGAGGAAAAAATTACGCATGCCATTCGCTTCAGTATCGAAGGCTCTCACAAGGCCATGGCCGGAACGCCAATAGATTTCAAATGGCTCAACCTTCCTGGTTGACACTTGCGAACCAGTTACTGGAAGGTATTGGAAAGTCATTGCGTCATGGTTGTGAATAGCGTTCAAGATGATCCGTTCGTTCTCCGAATCCTCAATGCTTACCTTGTTCATCTCATCATCACCCAGTAACTGCTCCACACGTGAGAGCAGGTGCAAAGCAGTTTTAGTAGTTGACTCCGGCAAATCAACGATGCCCAAGAGAAGTTTTAAGCCAAGGAGAAGTTTCACCGTTTGGGACGCATCCATCGCGGGAGGTAGATCGAGCGATTGAGCTTCTTGCACAGAAGCCATCTCCGAATCGATCGTGACCTCAATCAGTAAATCTGGTGTATACCCTGGCATTCCCGACATGAAAGCGATCTCTAAATCTCTCACCAGAATCTCAACAGGTACTTCGAACTCCCTTGCCAAATCCGAGAGTCTTTCGGCCCGGCCCCGGAGGTATGGAATTAATTCAAGGATTCGATTCACTCGCTCAAGAGCTGTCTCAGCGACCATTGGCTAATCTCGCCCTCAAGGTCTTGTATTCAAGAATGGCCTCTTCTGGAGATACGACTGTGAACTTTGATGTGATCGAAAGAAGGACCCTGAAGAGTCTCTGAAGGCTAGGCACTTGATAGACAAACTCGCAGAAGCCTTCGTCTTCAATTCTTTTATGCCCACCTTCGCCTTCAAAAAAAGGTGCGAACTGAGTCTCCACGCGAATGGTGACTTGTTCTAGCAGCTTATGAAATCCACTGAACTCTGCTTTAACGTCAACGGTCTCCGAATAGAAGGCACCCTCACCGGACTCGATTTCACCAAATATTTGGAAAAGGTTGAAGGTGCGCAGTTCATTCCTTTCATGATCGAATCCAACTAAGAACCACTCCTCCCCTTTTCGTCCAACAGCCCTCGGCGAGACAGTCCGGCTATTGACGCAGTCTCTCGATTCGCCTTGATAGTCGAAAGTAATCCTGCGCTTCTTTTGGATAGACACTAGGACATCTACAACGCGCGCATCAGGTAGGTCAAAGCCTTGACGTATCTCGATTAGAGGAGAATCTTCTGCAGGTTTGGACTCGGTAGCCGCCGCGAGAATTCTGCGCATGAGTCCTCTGCTCTGATTCGAATCAATCTTGCTTCGCATGAGTTCAGTTGCCGCATTGACGACGAGATATTCCTCTGCGTTGAGTGGACCTAGTTGAAAGCCGTATTCGGACTTGGAGATGCGATAGCCCTGTTCATCATCGAAGAGCGGGTCTAGCGATGAAACTTGAATCGGGATTCCGATCTTTCGCAAATCCTCCTTATCTCGCTCAAACATTCTCTCTCTGGCATCCACCGATCCGGAATACCCTGGAATCTCCCTGAGGATTTGACTCTTTTTCATAAAAGTCTTGGTTCCCAGGAGGGCGATGACGAGATTTAGCAGGCGTTCGGTTTTTTCATCGGTACCAAGGCTTAAAGAGTTTGGAGCGGCATCCACTCGCTTAGGTTACTGATCGAGCTCCATCTGGCAGATGACCTGTTGGAGAGACTGCTAGGGTTTCCCAGCTGATACAGAAACAACTAAAGGGTCGAGGACTATGAAACGCTTGTTATCGCCATTACTCGCTATCTGCCTCGCAGTTACCTTATCTGGCTGTGGCCTAGGAGATAAGACAGGAGAAACCGTGGACAGCTCTTCCAATCTTCCGGTCGTATCTGGAAACTTCGGCGAAGAACCATCCTTCGAAATCCCTCTGGTCGATCCCCCCGCTGATTTGCAAACCGTGGATCTAGTGGTCGGAACCGGTGCAACTGTTAATGCGAATTCCTTTCTAACCGTAAATTATTCGCTTAAGGCATGGAGTTCGGGTCAACTCGTTGAATCAAGTTTCAGCTCTGGTCCAGCAGAATTCCCGCTTTCTGGCGTAATCGCGGGATGGCAACAAGGACTCCTAGGAGTGAAAGAAGGCGGAAGAAGACTCCTCGTGATTCCACCTGATCTTGGTTACGGCGATCAAGGAGCGGGCGAAGCGATTCCTCCAGGGGAAACCTTGGTTTTCGTAGTTGATGTCATAAAGGCTGTTGGCTAAATCTCGCTGGAGTAGGCACCTTTCGCCGGCCGGCGCCTTCTTGCTAGGACGCCATCGCTGCCAACTCGTCTTGCAATGGTGAGGAACCCCGTATGGGCGTTCATCGAATGTTCAGGACGAACTGCTAGTCCTTCGTGATGCCAAGGTCTCAGTAGCGTCTCAAAACTCATTGGTTCTGAGAATGCAGAACTTTCCTTGATCTTCTCCGCAGTCCTCGATAACTGCGTTGTAGTCGCGACATAGACGATAAGAACACCGCCAGGTCTAAGGATTGCACTCGCGACATCAATTTGATCCCACGGTGCCAACATATCGAGGATCACTCGGTCAACATGCACTGAGAGTTCGCTAGTCGCGCTCGAGAAGTCATTGTGAATCAGCTTCCAATTTCCTGGTGATTTACCAAAAAAATCTTCGACGTTTTTCTCTGCTATACGGATGAAATCATCTCGGAGTTCGAACGATGCGAGAGAGCCGGATTCAGTGACAGCGTTAAGTAGGGCGATGCTAAGCGCACCACTGCCAGCTCCCGCCTCTACGACCTTCATCCCGGGGCGGATATCGCCATATCCAATAATGAGTGCCAAATCCTTTGGATAGATAATCGTTGCTCCACGCTTCATTCCAAGGACATAATCAGAGAGCAAGGGTTTGAAAGCTTGAAACTTCATTCCCGAACTAGTGATCAAAATAGAACCCTCTTTACGACCGGCAATATCATCATGCTTCAAGAAACCTTTATGGGTATGAAAAGTTTCTCCCTCAGTCAACGTGAAAGAGATCATCCTCCCCTTTTCATCCTGTAGCTGAATCCGATCACCGAATTCGAACTCACCGAGACTCAACTCACGACTCCAACTCTTCTCCAGCTTTCGTGCAATTCCTTAAGTTGATCAATCGAAACTTCCTCGAGCCCTGACCTGATGAAAATATTTGATGCTTGGGGAATCTCTTGAAAATGAGCAAGCGCAAGAACGAGGGCACCAGATGCCTGACCGGCGGTGACCCCAACCTTTGAATCCTCAACCACCAGACAGTCCATGGGATCTAACTCAAATCGACGGGCTGCTTCGATGTAAGGCAAGGGATCAGGCTTGGTTCGAGGTAAATCCCCAGCTGCAATCGCGAAGGAGAAAATCCCTGGATTAGCGTTGAGAACTAAATCCACTATCGGGCGATCACTTGCGCTGATCAGAGCCTGCGAGATCCCTAGTTCTTGAGCTTGCATCAGTAATTCATAAGCGCCGGGCATGAATGAAAATCCTGACGAGATCTTGCCAGTCATGCTCGCTACGAGCTCATTTCCAAACCATTCCTCTGGAAGATCACTCCCACTCTTCTCTTTCATATATCTGCAAACTCGCGAGAGCGGTCCCCCCAGACAAAAGTCTCCATCAACCTTGCTCCAGTTGTAACCAAAACCTGCCATCAATTCTCGTTCTGAATCGATCCACATCGGTTCTGAATCGATCAAGGTTCCATCCATATCCCAGAGAATGGCCTTAAGCGTTGTTGTATCAGTTCGCATTGAAGTACTTAGCCTCTGGATGGTGAACAATAATTGCAGAAGTGCTTTGCTCTGGGTGCAATTGGAACTCCTCGGAGAGTGCAACGTCGATACGCTCGGGTTCGAGCAACTCCATAATGAATTTTTGCTGTTCCAGATCAGGGCATGCAGGGTACCCAAAGCTATAACGAGAGCCCCGGTAGCCCTGATCCAAAATCGACGTTACATCTACTCCGTCCTCGCCAGCAAAACCCAGCTCTTCGCGAATCCGCCCATGCCAATGCTCTGCTAACGCCTCAGTGAGTTGAACCGAGAGACCGTGAAGTTCAAGATATTCACGATAATGATTGTTTTCAAAGAGTTTCGCTGTCGCCCGGGAAGCAGCATGCCCCATCGTCACAATGTGGAATGCGACAACATCAAACTCACCATCGGCCAACTCATCCTTCGCCCGGAAAAAGTCACTGATGCAAAGTCGACGATCTCTCGACTGCCTTGGGAAATTGAAGCGAACCCGCTCTTGACCCCTATTGCTTCCTTCATGCCATGTGACGACGAGGTCATTGCCATCGCTAAAACAAGGGAAATAGCCATAGACCACGGCGGGATCAATCCAACCTGCAGTCGTTGCTTCATTGAGAAGAGTGCGCAGTCGTGGGCGACCCTCCTTTTCACACATCTCTTCGAATCTCCCGCGCGATCCATCCAATCCCCATTGGCCGACGAACAAGGCCCGCTCATCCAACATCGAAAGGTAATCTGCAAGTGGGACTCCTTTGATTACGCGTGAACCAAGGAATGGCGGCTTTGGTACTTCCACTCCACGCTGCACTTCACTGCGGCGTGAATCTTCCGCTCTGTTCTCTCGAATCTTCCGTTCGGTTTTGCGTTTTCGCAATGGTGGAAGTTCGGCACCCGGTTCACCGCGCTTGATCGCCATCAAAGTGTTCATCAAATCCAAGCCTTCGAATGCATCTTTCGCATATCGCACCGTGCCCGTGAACTCACCGGCGAGATCATCTTCCACGAAGGTTCGAGTGAGCGCAGCTCCTCCAAGAATTATCGGCCAGCGTTGGGCAAATCCTCGTGACGTGATCTCTCCTAGATTCTCTCTCATAATCACTGTTGATTTGACCAAGAGTCCACTCATTCCAATCACATCAACTCGCTCAGCTTCCGCAGCGTCGAGTATCTGATTAATGGTCTGCTTGATTCCGATATTTACGGTTCTATAGCCATTATTAGAAAGAATTATGTCAACCAGATTCTTACCGATATCGTGCACATCACCTTTAACCGTTGCAAGGAGCATCGTTCCTCTATCTTGTGCACTTGAACGCTCCATCTTGGGTTCCAAATGGGCGACAGCTTGTTTCATCACTTCTGCGGATTGAAGAACGAAGGGTAGTTGCATCTCTCCTTTTCCGAAAAGCTCACCCACCACCTTCATTCCTTCAAGAAGATGATCATTGATTATCTGTAAGGGCGCTAGACCTTCTTCCAGAGCAAGTTCGAGGTCTTCGGTCAAGCCTTTTCGCTCACCGTCGATAATCCGCATTTGAAGGCGTTCGCGAAGCGGTTTTGCCATCATCTCTTCGAATTTAGTCGCCTTCGCAGAGACCAACTCCACTCCCTCAAATATGGAGAGGAACTCTTGTAATGGATCGTAAACGCAGCGTTCACCCTCGAATTTCCGTCGGTCATAAATCAGATCTAAGGCCACTTGTCGAGCCCGCTCTTCGATTCGGGCCAATGGCTCTATCTTTGAAGGGTGAACGATCGCAGCAGTTAAGCCCCGTTCCATCGCTTCGTGAAGAAAGACCGAGTTAAGAACCACGCGTGCAGCCGGGTTCAAGCCGAATGACACATTGCTGACTCCAAGGACCATTTGTATCTCTGGATAAAGTCTTCTCAACTCAGCAATCGCATCAAGGGTCTCTATTCCGTCACGACGCGTTTCTTCTTGCCCCGTAGCTATCGGAAATGTTAAGCAATCAATCATGATTTCTTCGCGGTTCATCTGCCAATTTGAAACGAGGTCTTCGATCAGTCGCGTCGCTACTTTCACCTTCCACTCAGAAGTTCTTGCTTGTCCTTCCTCATCAATAGTTAATGCGATAACTGCTGCACCATGTTCTTTGACCAGGGGCATGATCTGAGCGAAGCGAGATTTTGGCCCAACTCCATCCTCGTAGTTGACCGAGTTAATGACGCATTTTCCACCAAGGGCTTCAAGCCCTGCTTTGAGTACGGCGGGTTCGGTTGAATCGAGAACTATAGGGAGAGTTACAGTTGTCGCAAATCGCGAGGCGATCTCAAACATATCGGACGCACCATCTCGGCCAACGAAATCCACCGAAAGGTCGATCATATGAGCGCCCTCGGCTATCTGATCTTTCGCGATGTCGACACAGCGTTGCCAGTCCTCTGCAAGAAGCGCATCCCGGAATGCCCGGGAACCATTTGCATTACTGCGCTCCCCAATCGCAAGATATGTGTTCTCTTGCCGAAACGGAACGAACTGATAGAGCGAGCTGGCTCCTGCCTCTGGATTCACCTGGCGATGAGCCATCTTGAAATCTTTGAATTGCGACGCGACTTTTGAAAGGTGTGTTGGCGTTGTGCCACAGCATCCACCGACGACGCGAACGCCATAGTCACGAGAAAATGTCTGGAGCGATGAAGCCAACTCCTCGGGACCCAAGTCATAGCGTGGGCCTTCCGGTGTGAGAACTGGAAGACCTGCATTCGGCATGCAGGAAAGTGGGAGATCAGTTGATTGAGAAAGTTGCCTGAGATGCTCCGACATTTCAGCCGGGCCGGTGGCACAGTTCATCCCGATCAAATCCACATCAAGTGATTCGATTGTCGAGAGCGCCGCCAGTGTTTCGCTACCGAGCAACATCGTCCCAGTCATTTCAACGGTGATTTGAGCGATGAGAAGAACATCTCGATTCGCATTCGCGATTGCTTGACGCGTGCCGTTGATCGCCGCTTTGATCTGGAGTAGATCTTGTGCCGTTTCAATGATGACGGCATCGACTCCGCCATCAATCAGCCCACGAGCATTCTCATGATAGGCATCTTTGAGAATTGAGTACTTGGTATGACCTAAAGTGGGCAACTTCGTTCCGGGTCCGATAGAACCGAAGACCCATCGCGGGCGACCATCACGTGAGAAATCATCAGCAACTTCTCGTGCCACTTGAGCCCCTGCCAATGAGAGTTCGTATATCTCTGACTCAATTCCGTACTCCGCGAGGTTCGCAAGATTCGCGCCAAATGTATTTGTCTCTACCGCGTCGACTCCGGCGGAAAAGTAGGACCTATGAATTTCGGCGATCAGGTCGGGGCGCGAACGATTTAGGACCTCGTTACACCCTTCGTGCCCCTCAAAATCTGCGAGAGTCGGATTCGCACTCTGGATCATCGTCCCCATGGCGCCGTCTACAACGACAACTCGTTCTGCAAGGGCTAGGCGAAGCGAAGAGGGTTCTCGTCCAAATCGCGCCTTAGGTATTTCAACAGATTTCAGCGCGCTCATTGGTGCAAGGTTATCGTAAAGTACTTACATGCAGCAGATTGATGGTGTCCAACTGCGAAAACCCGTGATGATAGTTGCTTTCACGGGATGGAATGATGCAGGTGAATCCGCATCATCGCTGGTGCAACACCTGCTTGCTCACTGGGATCACCAACTCATCGCCGAATATGACCCGGAGGACTACTACGACTATCAGGTGAATCGGCCGTTCATTCGTTCCGAAGAGAATAAAGAGCGAGAGATTGTCTGGCCCACTACTCGTGTCTTCGCCGCACTTACGCCTCATTTACCAAATGATTTTCTTTTGGTGCTCGGAGCAGAACCGTCGATGAGATGGCAAGGATTCACCTCAGAGCTACTTGATATCGCAGACGATTACGAGGTGGATCTAGCGCTATTGATCGGAGGATTACTCGCAGACGTTCCGCACTCCCGCCCGATCCAAGTCAATGTGACAGCTGGAAATCCTGACGTCGCCGCAAGATTTGATGTTGAGCTCTCCACCTATCAGGGGGCTACTGGAATATTGGGCGTGATTTCTGATCAAGCATTTAAGCGAGACATCAACACGGTTTCTTTTTGGGCTGCTGTGCCACACTATGTTTCGACTACGCCATCGCCAAAAGCAACACTTGCTCTCGTTGAGTCCATTGAGGATTTCCTGGAAGTCGCACTTCCACAGGCCCAACTTCAAGATCTCTCTCTTGAATGGGAACGCACTGTCGACCGGATGGCCAGTGAAGACGCAGAGGTCGGTGAATATGTCAAAGAATTGGAAAAAAGCAAGGATGAGTCAGAGATACAAGAGGCAACTGGCGACTCGATAGCGAAGGAGCTTGAGCGCTTCCTTCGTCGCCACGAAAATGGTTGAGCTTCCTTCAAACCGCCAGACCGAGGACCGAATCCAAGAATCTTGAAAGCTCGCCAGGATTCATCTCTTCATCTCCCGTAAGAGCACTTTCAAGATATTTATCCAATCGATGAAGCGCCGCAGGAGTATCTAAATCATTTGCCAATTCCGTGATGATTTCATCAATAACAGATCGATAGTTCGGTACTGCCTGCCTGCCAAGAACCGTTCTCAACCGAGCTAAGAGCGATTCACCTCGACCCAAGATTTCATCACTCCATTCTCGATCCGTTCGATAATGCCCCAACATCAACGCTATCCGTATCGCCATTGGATCAATACCGGTACTTGTCAGTCGTGAAACAAAAACGAGATTCCCAAGACTCTTGCTCATCTTCGCTCCCTGATAGCTGATCATCCCGGCATGGACGAAATGGTGGGCGAAAATCTGACCAGAAATCATCCTCCCTTGAAGAGCTGTCATGTAGTGATGTGGAAATAGAAGATCACTCCCCCCGCCTTGAAGATCTATCGACCACTCATTCGAAGTATCGGAATCCAGTTCTTGCGGGGTGCGCCATGCAATGGCGTTGCATTCAATATGCCAACCTGGCCTACCGCTACCGAATGAACTTTGCCACGAAGGCTCTCCATTAGAACTCTCCCGCCAAAGGAGCGGATCCAAGGGATGGTGTTTTCCCTCTCGCATTGGATCCCCGCCACGCGTTGCAAAGATTTCAATTGCTTCAGTATTTGAGAATGGTAGATCGTTGTAATCACCGAAACGCGATCCATCGAGATAGATTGAACCTTCCAGTTGGTAGGTCATCCCTGACTCAATCAATCGTTCAACCAGCATGATGATGCGCGGCATGGCTTCAGTGACTGACTCAAACCTCTTCGGCGGAAGGATTCTCATTGAGGCCATATCCGCTCGAAATAGGTCAACTTGATCCTGCCCTAGCTGCGACCACGCAACGCCATCTCGATTGGCTCGTTCAAAGAGTGGATCATCTATATCCGTGACATTCTCAATGAAATGTACCTCACGACCCATTGCGGTGAGATAGCGATGGACGAGGTCAAATGAGAGGTAGGTAGCGGCGTGACCTAAGTGGGTCGCGTCATAGGGAGTGATTCCACAAACGTACATGGTAAATGGTTCTCTGGAAGGGACGGGTTCAATGACTTTGCAGTAGCTATTGAAAAGAGAAAGTTCGGGAAACTTAATCTCCTTGGTTACGGGCGGAAGGGCGACTGCGGGCCAAGAAAGCATTAGCAGAGGGTACTAATCACTAAGAAGTTCATTTATTAGGCGTTGCTTCACTACACCGGAGGCCAAGGTACAGCCGGCCACTCTTCACTCGGTATTGGAAGGCAGTCTTGCTCCAAAAGCCTTGAGATACGGTGAAAGAGGGCTTCAATCTCAACCTCCACCAGATGAGTTTTAAGGATTCCAGTAATCTCATCGCGATCATCAATAGTTTTTCTCAAGAGAGCCCTCTCGCTCTCGGTCAGGTGGAGCCCTGAGAATTGCCAGAGCACGGTACGCAATTTGTCATCTTTATGGAAAGTCACGCCATGGTCGCAACCCAAGAGACGACCTTGCATGTCAACGAGCAGATGACCAAACTTGCGATCAGTGTTATTAATCATCGCGTCAAAGAGTGCTAGTTGGCGCAGTTGGGGATCTTCACTCTGTCCGAACTCGATGAAATCCAAATTCTCATCTATCTCAATCCAACGCTGGACCATCCCGACGCCAAAGGGACCATCTCGCAGAATCGTCTCTGGAACCAAGTTCATTCCAAGATGTACGTTGAAAAGATAGGTAGCTACTTCACGGTCTGCCAATGTTCCTTCGGAAAAATCCCAGAGAGGCCGTTCACCAGCAACTGGTTTATAGATAACTTTCCCATACCCCTCAATCTCACCAAGAAGAGTGGCGTTAGAAGCATCAACTAAGCGATGCGTTACCTTCAGTTCTCCGATCTTCATCTCATCCGAGGAGACTTTCATCTGCGATAGCCATTAGCTCTCGGGCAAAGATGCCCACTCGGGTCAAGTGGCGACCCACAGAAGGTGCAGGGTTTCCTTCCAGCTTCGACTACCTTGATAGTTCTTCGAGCGAATTCTGCGGCTTGATCCAGTGTTACTTTCGCTTCCACAGTTGCAAGGTCGTCACTCGTCGCTTCACTCTCATCATCGATTCCGATATCTGCTGGACTCTCAGTGGCTGAGAAAAGTAGCGAAGACTCATCCTCATCCCACGTGAGGCTCATCGAACCTATTGCAAATTCGCTTTCGACCGGCGACTCGAGAGGTGCATCGTCATTGCTCTGCAAGGTGTATCCAATTCCATAACGACGCTTCACCTCACGAATGATTTCCCGCATACGTTCCGCTAGCGCTGCTGCTTGAGCTTTCTCTAGTTTAAAACTTCTAAGCTCTCCAGCTGTCCTAAGTTGCAGGAAGAATTCCCGTTCACCTGGCATCCCCACTGTCCCAACGACAAAGCGTTGAACCGAATCGAACTTGAAATTCACCTACTCACCACCAACTTGAAATCCCTTGCCTGAAGCGATCGGTGGCGTCGAGGCGACCCGATTGAAATAGAGGAGGCGGGGAGTTTGTGATTGTGATTGTCGGGAGAATTCGATCTGTAACCGAGAGTACGAAGCGGGGAAAATCTGAAGTTGCTGGAAGCTTGCAAAATCCCTACCCAGCAATTCGTTGATCAATATTCTGATGATGTCGCCATGAGAGCAAATAACTATGCGTTCTCCTCCCCATCCGAAAAATCTGGATCGAAACGAAGATATTCGCTCTCTACACTCCTCAAAGCTCTCACCACCAGGGAAACGAAATCCAAGCGGGTCTCGTTGCACCTTCTTCCATCCAGGCAGGAGCGACAATCGCTTCAACGATTTATCACTCCATTTTCCGTAGTCCATCTCCATGATTTCATCCGACGTTTCATATCCTCTGACTCCAGCCAACTCCATTGTTTCTCTGCAACGAATAAGCGGAGATGAGATGGACCGGGTTGGTTTGAAATCCGCGATCAAAGGAAAGAGTCCTTGCGCTTGTTTCCTTCCCTCTGGGCTCAATGGATTGGGTTCGATCCGCCCCGCAAGTTTTCCTTTGGTGTTTGCGATAGAGGTTGCATGCCTAATCACAAGAAGATCCAGAGTCCTACCACTCTTCTTGTTCATCAGGGCAGGTTACTTCGCTTTTGATGGGGCGACATCTCGGCTTGCACTTGACCAGAGGCTTCGTGTGTCGTACTTCTTGCTCCCTTCATTGACCCAATAACCTCACGTCATGCAGAAGAGGCGGTTAGGTACCACAGGACTAGATGTAAGTCGTCTGGCGCTTGGGACCATGACCTGGGGACGAGATACCGATGAACATGAAGCGGCCAATCAGTTGAGAGATTTCCTCGACGCAGGTGGAAATCTGATTGATACCGCGGCGGTTTACGGGGATGGCGATAGCGAGCGAGTCATCGGAGGTTTTCTCGGAACTCTGGTGGATCGGGATGATCTCCTCATTGCAACAAAAGCAGGCATATCCTTCAAAGATGGTCTTCGCAAGGTAGATAACTCTCGTAGTAATCTCTTGAAAGATCTAGATCGCTCTCTTGATCGCCTTGGAATTGAGAGCGTTGATCTATGGCAGATTCACACCTTTGATGAGAATGTACCGCTTGAAGAAACTCTCTCAGCCCTCGATCTCGCGCTAACTTCGGGGCGTGCACGATACGTAGGTATCTCGAATTTCAATGGATGGCAGACCGCGCGTAGTGCAACCATTCAAAATCCTTTCTTAGGGAAGGTGGCCCTTGCTTCAGTACAAAATGAATACTCGCTTTTGAATCGTAAAGTTGAAGATGAGGTTCTTCCTGCTTGCAAAGCCCTTGCTCTCGGATTCCTTGCATGGTCTCCACTTGGACGAGGCGTCCTCACCGGAAAATATCAAGGTGGAATGCCTGCCGATTCCCGAGGCGCAAGTCAACACTTTGCTTCTTTTGTAGAGCCCTACTTGGACCGCAGATCGAAAAAGATCACTGAAGCTGTCGTAGTCGCGGCCGATGGCCTAGGGCTTGCTCCCCTCGAGGTAGCCATCGCATGGGTCAGAGATCGGCCCGGTGTTTCGAGCGCTGTTATTGGTGCTCGAACGGGGGCGCAGCTCAAGGGAGCATTGCGTTCGGATGAAATCGAGCTTCCGCTACCTGTCATCCAAGCACTCGAGGATGTTTCCGCGCATCAATCGTTGTAGACAAAACGCAGAAAGCGAATTCTGATTCAATATCAACAGTTGACTAAGAAATGATGCAGTGCCCTCACGCCAAAATGGAGGCCGGCAACGGGAACTCGTTCATCCACACCGTGAAAAAGTGACATGAAATCAAGATCCGCTGGGATCTTGAGCGGACTAAACCCGTAGCCCACGATGCCGAGGTCAGAGAGAGCCTTATTGTCCGTACCGCCACTCATGAGGTAAGGAACTGGAGTTCCCTCGGGGTCTTCGCTCTTTATCGCTGCGCACATGGCATCGACAAGTGGACCTTGGAAATCCACCTCCAAAGCCACATCCCGAGTCATCATCTCAATCGAGACATCGGCCCCAATTAGCCCTTTTATTGTGTCAAGGAGCTCACTTTCCATGCCAGGCAAGAATCTTCCATCAACAATCGCAGTAGCACTTTGCGGGACGACATTGGTCTTATAGCCGGCCTGCAACATCGAGGGGTTCGCTGTATTTTGAAGCGTTGCACCAATCATCTTGGCCATTCCACCGAAATATTTCAGGTATTTACGAAGATTCTTCGGGTCGAAGCTCTCTCCCATAGCCTCGGCAACTTTCGCCATGAGAATACTTGCTGTTTTGGTTGGACGTTCAGGCCATTGATGACTTCCAATAGCTGAGACGGCATCAGCAACTTTCACTACTGCGTTATCTGTCGTAATCATCGAGCCGTGACTTGCGGTCCCAGTAGCAGTCAGTTTCAGCCAGTTGATGCCCTTTTCCGCAGTTTCGATCAGGTACAGCCGCTTGCCATTAGGAAGAGTTAGTGAGTACCCGCCAACCTCGGAGACTGCCTCGCTACATCCGGAAAAAATCTCTGGGCGATTCTTAACCAGCCATCGACTTCCGAAGATGCTTCCTGCTTCTTCATCAGCAAAGAAGGCAAGAACAATGTCGCGTGGTGGTTTGTAACCCACCTCCGCCCAAAGTCTGACGATTGCAAGGATCATGGCATCCATGTCCTTCATATCTACCGCGCCGCGACCCCATAACGCACCATCTTTTATCTCACCTGAGAATGGATCGACTGACCAATCCTTGGCATCCGCCGGAACCACATCAATGTGTCCATGAAGCACCAATCCAGGTCGTGAACGATCACTTCCCTCGATTCTTGCAACAACGTTGCACCGATTAGGAGCAGTTTCGATAATCTCGTTCTCAATGCCGACTTCAGAGAGTAATCCGGCGACATACGTGGCAACTTCTCTCTCGTCGCCTTTTCCTTCACCGTAGTTAACACTTGGAATGCGGATGAGCTCTTGGCAAATTCGAAGCACTTCTGACTCAAGTTTTGCATTTTGAGATGATGAAAGGACCATCGACATATGGCAGAGGGTAGTCGTCAAGTGCTACTTTGTTCGAGAGTCAAAGAGGATTGCCGATATTCGACCCCAATTTCTCGGTGCTAATATTCGCGTCTTCAGTCCGGGTGGCGGAATTGGCAGACGCGCT